>DASZUD010000230.1:0-25560 GCA_035548155.1 Polyangia bacterium | reverse complement strand
GAGCTCCGCCTCGATCTCCGGTCCCTCGAGGACGCCAAGCGCGAACGCGAGCGCCTCGAGCGTCGCGAGCCGCCCGGGCCGCGTCGGCGTCCGGAGCCGTCCGACGCCCGCGCCGGCGGCTTGCTGATCGAGCGGCAGGCTCACGCACGGCCAGCCGAGCGCGCGGCCGAGCCGTGAGCGCGCGCGCGCCGACTGGCTCCACGTGCCGTCGGGGACGATCAGCGTCACCGGCGGATCGCCACGCCACTCGGTGAGCGGCGTCGCGGACGGGTGGGGGAACAGGAACGCCGCGCGCGTGCCGGGCGCCACCGCGGCCGACAGCCGCGCCGCCTGCTCGTCGATCGACGCACCGCCGGCGCTCTCGTCGGCGAGCGCCGCATCCGCGCCTTCGTCTCCATGAGCAGCTTCTTCGTCGGGGGCCCGCCCGCGGTAGACCACCGCGCTGTTCGCGAGGCAGCGCGCCGCGACGACGCCCGTGTTCGTCGGCTTCACGATCTCCAGCTGGTGCAGCAGCAAGACGACGCGCGTCCGCGTCTCGAGCCGCGGCAGCAACGCGCAGATGCACAGGCTGCGGTGCATGCGGCAGCCGGCGCATCGCAGGTGCGGCTTTCGGCGGCGACTCATGGAAGCGCGTCACCTGATTTCCGAACATCCACCGAAGGCGCAGCGAGCCGTCGACGAGCGACACGCCCGCCCTGCGCGTTCGCGGATGAAGCGTTGCAACACGCGGCTCGAAGTGTCTCTGGCTTGTCTCTCACGTGCTCCCTAGGATGCACCGGCATGTCGGGGGTGGGAGATTTTTCGGGGACGATCGCGGCAGGGCGCTATCGCCTCGTCCGCCCGCTCGTCCCCGGTGGCCGCGTGCACGAGGCGCGACACGAGCGAATGCCGGGGCGCTTCGCGCTCAAGGTGCTGGGCGCCGTCGACGCGCGCGCGTTCCGTCGCGGCGCGCACCTCGCCGCTGCGCTTCACCACGACGCGATCGTGAAGGTCGTCGATCACGGCTCGACCGCCGAGGGCGCGTTCGTCGTCATGGAGTGGGTCGCCGGATCGTCGCTGCGCGAGCTGCTCGCGCGCCGCGGCTCGCTCTCGCCCGCGGAGGTGGCCGGCGTCGTCGACGGCGTCGCGCTGGCGCTCGAGGTCGCGCAGCGACAGGGCCTCGCGCACGGCCACATCTCACCCGAGCGCGTGCTCGTCGTGGATCCTCGAGACCTCGTCGGCGCGACAGGCGGCTACGCAGGCGGAAGCAGCCACCTCGGCACGAAGCTCCTCGGGTTCGGCCTCGATCCCACCGAGCTGGGCGCGTCGTCGCTCAGCGCGGCGCGCGACACCCCGTACACGGCGCCCGAGCGGCACGCGAACGGGGCGAGCGCGCGCGCCGATCAGTTCTCGCTCGGCGCGCTCGCCTACGAGCTCCTCACCGGGGCCCCGCCCGACGCGGATCTGCCGACGCGGCGACCGCCGCGCTCGGTCCGGGAATTCGATCCCACGATCGGCGTTCAGATCGACGAGGTGATCCAGCGCGCGCTCTACTTCGATCCGCGCGCGCGCTGGGACGACGTGCACACGTTCGCGCAGCGCCTGCGCGAGGCCACGGACGCCGAGCGCTCCCCATTCGAGAACGAAGAGCGGACCCGACTCGCGCCGCTGCCGCTCACCGTCAGTCGTCCGCCGCAGGTGCAGCCGTCGCCCCTGACGCGAACGCCGACGCCGATCCACCTTCCCCCTGTGGTCGCGTCGGTGGACGTCGACCTGCGCACGCCCGCGCCGATGCGCCTTTCAGCTTTCCCGCAAGGAGGCCTCGTCATGAACGCCCCGCCGAATGCTCCGAACGCGCGCCCCCCCGCACCGCCGCCGCACCGCGCGCCGGCCGCTCCGCTGCCGCTCATCCACCCGACGCCCACCTTCAGCTTCGCCGACGAGCCCGCGCCGAGCCCGCTCGACGAGCCGCGCCGGGGGAACACGGGGCGGCTCCTGCTCGCGTTGCTCGTGCTCGGCGCGGGAGGCGCCGGCTACCTGGCGGTCGAGGGGCGCTCCCTGCACGAGCTCGATCCCTACGTGAAGCGCGCCGGCGAGCTCGCGCGCTCGCTGCGAACGCTCGCGCCCGGCGCGTCGCCGGACCCCGTCCCCGTGGGCGCCGTCGCTCCCGTCCCCGCCCCTGCGGCGCCACCGCCCAGCCTGCATCCCGAGGTCGTACCCATCCCGCCGTCGACGCCGCCTGGCCCACGGGGGACAACGGCCGCGGCGAAATCGGCGTCCAAATCCTGGGCCCAGCCCTCGCCGAGATCGTCCGCCAAGGCGACGGCGTCGTCCGAAGACCACCGGCCGCGCGCGCCGCGCCCGCACCGCGTCGCCAGGGGCGGCGGGCCGGCCCCGAGCTCGACGGCGCTGTCGGACGAGGCCGCCACCGAAGAGGCCCTGCTGGCGGGACCGTCCGGCGGGCGGTGACTCTTCGCTCGCTCTCCTCCATACTGTCCCCCCGATGTTCCCTCCGGGCCGGACTGACACGAATGAAGGACGCTCCCTGACGAAGGCCAGCGTCATGGCTCGCGGTATCACCGCGCTCTGCCTGGCCGCCGGAATCGGTGCCCTCGGGTGCCGCTCGAAGCCGGAGGCGCCGCCTCCGCCCGCGTCGCCCCCCGCGCCCGCGCTGCCGCACGTCCAGGTCGAAACGCTGGTGTCGCGCATCGGCGTCAAGCCCGGACCGCTCGCCTATCCGAACGTGGGACCCGACGCCGCGCTCATGTGGACGGGCGGCGCCGTGACCGTGCGCCGCGTCGGCGAGGATCGCTTCGTCGAGTCGACGCCCAAGATGCCGCTCTACGCGGGCGACACCGTGTGGACGGGCGCGCACACCGAGGCCACCGTCGCGCTGGCGGACGACACGCTGGTCCAGCTCGCCGAGGAGACTGTCATCACGATCGGCAATCGCAGCGTCTCCGCCGACCCCGCGTCCTCGGTCGCCGTGCTCTACGGCGTGGCGCGCGTCTCGGTCAGCCCACGCGCGCGCGGTGAAGGCGCGTTCCTCACGTCGGCGGGCGGCTCGGGGCTCGTCGGCGCGAAGGGCACGGCCTTCGCCGTCGGCGTCATCGCCGGGGGCGGCGTCCGCGTGGGCGTCGAGCACGGCGAGGTCGAGGTCGCGGGCGCCCAGGGGCTCGACAAGCCGCTCACGCTGGGGACGGGTCAGTCGACGACGATCGACGGCGCCGGCGTCGTCGCCGCAGCCGGCGACTTCAAGAGCGACGACTGGGGCGACTGGCGCTTCGCGACGGAGCAGCGCTCCGATCTCGCGGCGATCGCGCGCCTCCACTCGGATCGGCTGCTCGGTGAGGAGGCGCGGCTCGACGCGAACTACCTCGTGCTGCAGACACTGGCCACGAGCGCCTCTACGCTGACGTGGCAAGCCGAGGCGAACACGACGCCCAAGGCCGCGGCCGAGTACAAGGCGACCGCAGCCGAGCGCGCGGCGGCGATCGAGTCGACCTACCGCATGGCCACGGAGATCGCGCGCCTCACGCACGCCGCGCTGTCGGATGCCTTCGTGCTGTCCGAGCTGCGGGCGCGCCACCCGGATCTCGCGCCGACGATCTCCGAGTTCAGCCAGGAGATCGCGGCCGCGTTGCTCTACGACAAGAAGCTGCAGCTCGTGAGCGAGATCTACCTCGGCCCGCTGCGCTCGGCGTACTACGCGCACACGGCGCGCGGCCGCGCGCGCGCGGGCGTGCTGGACATGCCGACGCCGGCCTTCGCGCAGGTGAAGCTCGTCGATCCGCCCGCGGCCGAGATGGCCAAGCGCCTGCCGCCCGGCCTCTACGTCGCGCCGCGCCTCGAGTCGACCACGCGCCCGCACCCGCTGTGGCAGCGCGCGCCGAAGGTCGGCTGGAACGAGCGCCTCACGTTGCAGCCGGTGCCGCCGCGGCAGGGCTCGTGGTACGTCGCCCCGCCGCGCGTCGAGGCCCACGTGCTGGCCGGCGTGTCCACGCCTCCTCAGGCCGCGTCGGTGTTCCCGGTCACGCCTTCGCTCGAAGCCACGAAGTCGGACCTGTCGTTCCTCGTGCCGCCGCTTCCGCCCGTCGGCACGAACGCACCCGCGCCCTAGAACCTGACGGCCAGGCCCAGGTCGCCGTCGATGTTCACGCTGTAGTCCGGCAGCGTGAGCTGGGAGTCGAGCGCGAACACGCCCATGAGGTGGTTGCCGAGATCGACGAAGAACCCCACGCCGGGACCGAGCGCGACCGGGCCGGCGGCGATCGTATCGACGCAGACCTCGCGCCCCGAGGCGCCGCACGTCGTGAGCTCGTCGAACTTCACGACGTGGCGAATCCGGCCCACGCCGGCCGCCAGCGAGAAGAACGGGTGCGCGCGTCCCTGCCCGCTCGCGATCCACGTCGCCTTGAGGAACGCGGCCGCGGCGTAGTTCGCCGTGTGGTAGACGCGGCCGTCCGCGTAGACGTCGGTGGTGCCCGTCACCGCCTGGAAGCGCCCCTTGACCGAGATCATCAGCGTCGGGCTCAGCCACACGCCGACCTCGGGCGCGAGCTGGCCCAGCCACGCAGGCGCGAGCGCCGCCGGCCGGTACAGCATGTCCGCGTTCGTGTCGCCGTCGCCCGTGGCCCAGCCCACGCCCGTGCCCGCGAGCAATGCCACGAAGTAGCGGCGTCCGGCCAGCACGTCGTCGTCGTCGTCCTTGGGCAGCTCTCCGGCGAGCTGGATCAGAAGGGGGCTCTGCTGCGAGCCGCGCCCGGCGATCGGCGCGCCGTCCGCGTCGCGGGCCTCGATGTAGTAGGCGACCGTGCGCCCGGTGGCGGCGTCCCCCGGGATCTCCGCGCGGTAGAGGCCGCCCGGGCCGAGCTTCATGGTGCGCGAGCGGAAGGTGGCCTCTCCTTCGGCCCGGTAGGCCAGCACGAGCTCGGCCGGCTCGAGGTCGCCCTGCACTCCCGCGGCGACGGTGATCGGCGCGCCGCGCGTGGCGCTCGCGATCGCCTCGTGCGCCAGGCCTGCAGGCACGGCGTCCGCCGCGACGGCGGCTTCGGCTCGAGCCTCCTGCCCGCGCGCCGAACGGCACGCCAGCAGCGCGAGCGCGACGACCAGCGTCGCGGCCGCACGCACGCCGGCCGTCACAGGGGCATGCGCCCGGACGTGCGGAACGCCAGCATCCATGCCCCTATCAATACCGCCGACACGAGCATGGAGAGAAGAGTCTGCCCGAGGCGCCCCGGCGCGCGCACGCGCGCGGCCGCGGCGAGCGTCCCCGCGACAGCGCCCATGAGGAGCCCGAACAGGTGGGCGCCGAAGTCGGCGTTCTGGCTGGTGCCCAGCATCGCGAACAGCGCGAGGCCCGCGCCGAGGGGCAGCCAGAAGTAGCGGCGGCGCTCGTCGTAGCGCCACCGCCGGTAGAGCTGCAGGCCCGCGACCAGACCGATCGCCGCGAACGTGGCCGTCGAGGCGCCCATCGACACGAACGCCTCGTGCCGGTGCCACAGCGCCGTGAGCCCGTTCGCCAGCGCCGCCGAGACGACGATGAGCAGCGCGCCCAGGCCCGCGCCCAGCCATCGGCCGACGGCCGAGACGAAGATCAGCGTCGCGATGACGTTGCCGACGACGTGCATGACGTCGGCGTGCAGCGTGAGCGCCGTGATCACTCGCCACCACTGCCCGTGCAGGATCTTCGCCGCGTCCGCCGCGCCCGCGGCGAACCACGCCGTGGGGTGCGGCGCATCGCCCGGGCCCGTGACGGCGAACATCGCCAGAAGCGCCGCGCCCGCCAGCACACCGAGGACGCTGGGGCCGACGTCGGGCGCGGGCGGCACCACCTTGGGCACGCTCTCGGCGTCGAACGCGGCCAGCGCGTCGGCGGCCGCTCGCGCGTCGGCGCCGCTCACGACGAGCGCGAACACGCCGCCGCCCTCGGCGACGCGGTGGTTGATGCCCGCGGCCGCCAGCACGAGCGACCAGTCGCCCGCCAGCGTCGGGCTCGCCGTCGCGCGCACGACCTGATCGCCCGCGCTCGCGTCCGCCACCGACGGCTCGTCCATGCAGCGAGTCTAGGAGCCCGTCTGCGTAGCGGCAACGCGCGATGCTGTTATGCTGCGCGCCCTCTCATGCTGAAACACAACAGTTACTTCGACGGCAAGGTCCAGAGCATCGGGTTCGAGCGCAACGGGCGGCGCATGACGGCGGGCGTGATCGCGCCTGGCGAGTATCACTTCGGCACCGACGCCCCCGAGCGCATGACCGTCGTGAGCGGCGAGCTCTTCGCGCGCTTCGCGTCCGGCCCCGAGTGGCGCGCCTACCCGGCGGGCACGGTGTTCGAGATCGCCGGCAAGAGCGGCTTCGACGTGCGCGCGGCGGAGCCCTCCGCCTACCTCTGCGAGTTCCTCTAGGACGACGGCGCGCCGCGCGCGCGTCCCCAGAGAGCTTCGACCCCCGGTCGAACCCGTGCCCGGCCCGAAGGTGCCGGGCCGGGGCGGCCTGGGAGAGGTGCGCCCGTTTTCCGGCGCGTCAGCGAGCCCCCGTTGTCCCGCCCTCCACGGACGGTAGACGGCGGAGCAACAGTTCGATGCGTCGCGGCGCTCGGCCGTGCTCGTAACCTATTGAAACTGCGCCATGCATTTTCTTGCGATATTAATATAGTAATTTAGCACACCGGTTGCATTGGACGGTTTTACCCCAACCCCAGCCCCAAAGAAAGGCTCGGTCGTCCAATGCAGTCGAAGTCCAAGTATCTCGCGAAGCGAGCGATCTCCACGTTCGCGCTCGTCGTGCCGCTCGTCGGGTGCGCCGAGCTGCCAGCGCCCACGGTTCAGGAGGACCTGGATCCGCTCTTCAACAACTCCGACAACGGCCTGTCGACGGCCAACGGTCTGTCGACCGCCAACGGCCTCTCGACGGCCAACGGCCTGTCGACGGCGAACGGCCTGTCGACCGCCAACGGCCTCATGACGACGTCGGCGACGCGCGTCATGGTGAAGTACATCGCCAAGTGCGCGCTGTCGCTGGGCACGAACCTCGTGAAGGCTGACCAGTACGGCACGATGTACACGTTCCCGGGCGCGCTCGGCCTCGGGTCGACGTGGCTCAACGGGCAATGCGACGCGAACTGTCAGCAGCGCGTGAGCGCCTGCCTGATCGCGATGGCGAACCGCGACGGCAAGCACGTGGCGATCGAGCTGGTCTCGGCCGCCTCGAGCCTCTCGATGATCGGCGCCACGGGGGACGACGTCACCTACCCGAACCAGGAGGGCGTCGCGTTCGGCAATCTGTTCCCGTCGCCGCCGCAGATGTACACGTGCGCCGGCACGGGCGGCGACCGCGCGGCCGAGGTCAAGCGCTTCTGCCTCAACGACCCTGCGAGCTGCGGCCTGTTCACGTCGGCCGGCTCGTGCGCGACGGCGTGCACGCAGACGTGCAAGACGGGCCCGGGCGGGGCCAAGGTGTGCTCGGCCAGCTCGTGCAAGTCGCCGAACGGCACGACGTGGGCCGCGCCCATCACGATCTTCCTCCGCAACAAGATGGAGGCGGGCAACTTCGACGCCACCGGCGGTAGCACGTTCGGCAACGGCGTCACCGTGTTCCCGATGGCCGGCGGGACGTCAGGTATCGCCGGCGTCGACGACGAGGACTGGGTTCAGATGAACGACGTCCAGTTCGGCGCCGCCGGCAGCGTGAAGACCTTCACGACCTACATCGCGACGCTGAACGCGGGCAACGTCATCCAGATGCACCTCGACTCGCTGACGGGGCCCATCATCGCCAGCGTCACGACGGTCTCGACGGGCAGCATCGGCACGGAGACCGCGCAGAGCGCGACGGTCGCGTCGGCCGGCATCAGCGGCAAGCACGCCGTGTACATCACGTTCGACGGCTCGGCGAACCGCGCGACGGGCGCGAACGGCGGCGGCAAGAACTTCGGCAACATCTCGTTCTTCGAGGTCAGGTAGCGACGAGGAGATCCTCCGGAACCGCGCGCGGCGAGCGACCCTGGGCCGTGCCGAAGAGGCGCGGGGCACGTGTGGGGGTGAAGAGCCCGTATGTGTGCACATCGGTCGAGAGAGTGCACTAAGCTCGCCGCGCGGTGACCCTCACGCTGACGTTCTCGTCCGGCACGCTGGAGCTGCGGGGCCTTCCCCCCGCGGCTCCTTCGCCGTTCGAGGGCTGCGTGTGGGATCCGCGCACGGCTTGCCACCGCGCGCCCGCGAGCGCGTACGCGGGGCTGCGGCGGGCGCTCGCGCGCGCCTCGATCGAGGTCGAGGATCGCGCGCGCCGCTACGACGAGCTCCCGTCGGGCGCGCGCGTGCGCCGCGAGCCGCGTCCCTACCAGGCCGAGGCGCTCGCGGCGTGGCGCGCGCATCAGGGGCGCGGCGTCGTCATCCTGCCGACGGGCGCCGGCAAGACGTGGCTCGCCTGCCTCGCCATCGAGGACCGGCGGCGCAGCGCGCTGATCCTCGCGCCCACGCTGGATCTCGTGCGCCAGTGGTACGACGTGCTGCGCTCCACGTTCGGCGCGCCCGTGGGCGTCATCGGCGGCGGCGAGTACGACGTGCAGCGGCTCACCGTGTGCACCTACGACTCGGCGCACCTGCACATGGACCACCTCGGCGACAGGTTCGGGCTGGTCGTGTTCGACGAGTGCCACCACCTGCCCGGCCCCGCCTACGCGCTCGCGGCGCGCGCGGCGGTCGCCCCGTTCCGACTCGGCCTCACCGCGACGCTCGAGCGCGCCGACGGGCGCCACGCCGAGCTCGACGAGCTGGTCGGCCCCGTCGTGTACCGCAAGGACATCGTCGATCTCTCGGGGGCGTACCTCTCCGACTACGAGACGGTGCGCCTCACCGTGGAGCTCTCGCCCGAGGATCGCGCCACCTACGACGCCGAGCGCGGCCTCTACCGCGACTTCCTCGCCGCCAACGGCATCCGCATGTCGAGCCCCTCGGGCTGGTCGGACTTCGTCATTCGCTCGTCGCGCACCGAGGCGGGCCGGCGCGCCATGCAGGCCTACCGGCGCCAGCGCGAGATCGCCTTCGCGGCGCCCGCGAAGCTGGACTACGTCGCGCTGCTCCTCGACCGGCACCGCGCCGATCGCGTGCTGCTCTTCACGCAAGACAACGCGACCGCCTACGAGGTGTCGCGTCGCTTCCTCGTCCCCGTCATCACGCACGAGACCAAGGTGCGAGAGCGCAGCGAGATCCTCGAAGGTCTCGCGCGCGGACCCGCCGACGGAGGGTTCGGCGCCGTCGTCACCTCGAAGGTGCTCAACGAGGGCGTCGACATCCCGGCGGCGAATGTGGCGGTCGTCGTGTCGGGCAGCGCGTCGGTGCGCGAGCACGTGCAGCGCCTCGGCCGCATCCTGCGCCCCGGCAACGGCAAGCACGCCGTGCTCTACGAGCTGGTGACGGCCAGCACCAGCGAGACGTACACCAGCGCGCGCCGGAGGGACCACAGTGCGTACCGCTAGTCCCGCGGGCATTCGAGGAGACCTCGCGTGCTGACCGCCGATCTCGCGTCGGTGCGCCGGCGCGGCGACGAGCTGCGCCTCGTGAGCATCGACGCGCGGACGCGCGCGCGCATCGAGGTGCTCGCCGGCGCGTACCGCGACCTCGCACGCGCCGCCGTCGGGTGTCCGCGCGAGGAGGTCGAGGCCAGCTTCCGCGCCGTCGACGTGCCCGCGGCCGAGAGGCGCCTCGCCGCGGCCGTGCTCAAGCTGGTGCGCGACGGCTGCGTGTTCGAGGAGGCGCCCGGCATCGAGGCGCAGGCGCTGCGACGCGACGTCTTCCTGCGCGCGAGCGCCGCCCGGCGCGCGGGCGCCTTCGATCGCGATGCGCTCCTCGACGGGATCGCGCGCGAACGAGCGACGACGACGGCGGCGATCGAGGCGGGGCTCTTCGCCGATCGCGCGGGCGCGCAGAAGCTCGTCGCCGTAGAGACGCCGCCGCCTCGCACGCTCGCGGCCGGCTTCGAGCTGGCCCAGGCGCAGGCCGTCCTGCTGCGCGCCGTGAAGGTCGTCGCCAGCGTGCGCGCCAGCGACGCGGCGACGTACCGTCACCTCTTCCGCCGGCTGAAGTTCCTCCGCCTCTTGCCGACGATCACGCCCCTGACCGGCGGCGGCTATCGCCTGGAGATTGACGGCCCGTTCAGCCTCTTCCAGGCGGTGACGCGCTACGGCCTCCAGCTCGGGCTCGCGCTGCCCTCGATCGCCGAGTGCGACGAGTGGGAGATCGAAGCCGACGTGCGCTGGGGCGCCGAGCGCCGGCCCGCGCGCTTTCGCCTCGAGGGCCGCACGTCGCCGCGTCAGCCCGCCGCCGCGCCTCCTTCCGCGCCCAGCGAGATCGACACGTTCGTCGCCGCGTTCGAGAAGCTGGGCAGCGCGTGGCGCGTCGATCGCGATCCCGCGGTGCTGGACCTGCCGGGCGTGGGGCTCTGCGTGCCGGACCTGGCGTTCGAGCGCGAAGGCGGCGTCCGCGTCCACCTGGAGGTCCTCGGCTTTTGGAGCCGCGAAGCCGTGTGGCGGCGTGTCGACCTGGTGCGCGCCGGGCTGCCTCATCGCATCCTGTTCGCCGTGAGCCGCGACCTGCGCGTCGGCGAAGAGGTGCTCCAAGACGCCGCGCACGCCGCGCTCTACGTCTTCACGCGCGTGCTGGGCGCGCGCGCCGTGCTCGAGCGCCTCGACGCGCTCCGGGGCTGAGCGGCCACGCCGCCCTGCGGCGCCGCGGCGCGGGCGGTGTTGTGTCGCCGGCAACGCCCTCGTTGCCGACCAGGCGACGGATTTGCGCGCTGTCCCGCCAGAAACCCGCGATTACTGGGGCCGTCGAATTTGTAATTCCTCGCACGGTTATTGCTCATGTAAATAATCACGATGAGAAGCACTCACGCGCTCTTGGTGTCCTGTGCGCTGGCGACCGGCTCGCTGGCCTGCGCCGATGGCTCCGACCCCGGCATCGTGAACAGCGAGGACCCGCTGATGTCGGAGAACGGCCTCTCGTCGAACGGCCTGTCCTCGAACGGCCTCAGCAGCAACGGCCTGGCGAGCAACGCGTTGTCCAGCAACGGCCTGTCGAGCAACGGCCTATCGAGCAATGGCCTCGTGATGAACGCGCTGCGCGACCAGAGCGCCACGGGCGACCTGTCTCGGATGTTCTTTCGCTACCTGATCTCGTGCGCGCTCCCCGCGACCCACTCGGTGACGTACACGTGGACGGACGCGGCCGGGAAGACCCACACGGAAATCAACCCGGGCGGCCTCGGCCTCGCGCCGGGCTGGGAGACCGGTCCGGCGAGCCAGACGGACAAGGAGATCGTCTCCGCCTGCCTGGGCGCGCGTACGAACTCGCTGGGCATTCCGGTGCCGCTGTCGCTGCGCGCCGCAAACATCGCCGCGCTGACGGTTTCTTCGACGGAGCGCTCGACCTACACCTACGGCGAGGGAGCCTTCTGGGGCAACCTCTTCGCCTCGACGCCGTACCTGTACTCGTGCTCCCGCGTTGCGTTCAACTCGGGCATCGGCACGTCGCAGTACCTGAACCAGGGCCGCACGTGCACGACGCAGGGCTGCGGCATCATCACGCCCGTCGGCGCCTGCTATCAGTCGGACCTCTTGTCCTTCTCGCAGGCGTGCTTCGACCGCGACTGGAGCGGCGCGACGAAGGACTGGGTCAGCGACTGCAACCCGCAGAAGAAACCGTACTACGCCAAGTCGTCGAACGTCATCACGACGTGGCTGCTGCCCTGAGCGCCGGGCGCGCGCCTCTAGAACGAGGCGCGCGCTTCGGATCTGGGCCTAGTGCTGGCCTTCGGGCTTTGACGCGTCGGCCGGAGGCGCCTCGGCAGGCTTCGCCGGAGCGGCCGCGGCCGTAGCCGGCGCGGCGTCGACGATGGGCCAGCCCTTCTCGTCGCGCCTCGGGCCGCCGCCACCGCCTGGGCCGCGCGGACCACGGCCGCCACCACCGCCGCCGCCCGGACCGCGACCGAAGCCGCCGGGGCCGCGACCGCCGCCACCGGCAAAGCCACCAGGGCCGCGACCGCCGCCCGGACCACCCGGACCACCCGGACCGCCGGGACCACCGGGACCGCGACGATTGCGCCCGCGATCGCCGCCAGGACCGCCGCCACCGGGACCGCCGCCGCCTGGGCGATCACCGCCGGGACCGGGCCGGCCGCCACGCGGGGGCCGACGGCCGCGATCGCCGCCAGGGCCACCGCCGCCGGGAGCACGCGTCACCATCCAACCTTCGCCCGCGGTAGGCGTCGGGCCGGAAGGACCGCGATCGCGGTCGCGATCGCCGAAGCCACCGGGGCCGCCGGGACCACGCCCGCCGGGGCCACGCCCGCCGCCGGGGCCACCACCTGGACCACGACCCCCGCCGGGACCGCGACCACCGCCGGGACCGCCCGGACCACCGGCGCGGAAACCGCCGCCACCGGGCCGATCGCCACGGCCGCGGTCGCCGCGCCCGCCACGATCGCCACCGCGATCGCGCGAACGCCCTTCGTTGCGAGGCATGAGGTCGACGATGTAGTGGAAGTCCCCCTGCTTCTTGGCGTTCGGGGGCGGATCTTCGCCCGACAGGACACGCACGAGACGAACGTTGTCAGCGCGATCGCGGACGACGTCGAGGGCCTCCATGAGCCGGGCCAGGCGATCGGCCTTGATGCCCATCTTCTCCTCGATCTCGGCGGCGGCCTTCGCAGCCCCCGGATCTTCGGCCGGCGCCGTCGCGCCGGCGCCCTCGGCGGCCGGCGCCTCGGCGCTCGCCGCTTCGCCCGCGGCGCCGGACTCCGGCGCCGCAACCGCCTCGGCCGGAACGTCACCCTCGACGGGGGCGGCCGCCTCGGTCGTCGCCTCCGCCTGGCCGCCCGTCTCGGAGGGCGGGGCCGCGTCCGGGGGCGGCGCGACCGACTCGCTCTCCGGCGAAGCCGCGGCCTCGCTGGGCTCCGCGGGCTTGGCCGCAGGTTCCGGGGACGCGGGGCGAGCGGGACGATGGGCGCGGCGAATGACCGCCGCTTCGCGCAGGACGGTGCCGGAGAACTCGGTGACGGTCTTCATGGGGCCTCGGATCTAGCAGAAAAAGGCGCGCGCTTGTTGGAGCGCGCGCCTGGGTGAAGCGGAGGGATTCCTGGGACTTACTTCTTGGCGACGGCGGCCTCGAGCTTCTTGTAGTCGTCGTTGGCGTTCTTCGTGAGCTCGTAGTTGTCCAGGTCCTTGTGGCAGCCGTCGCAGGTGAACTTCTCACCCTTGGCCTTGGCCTGCTTGACCATGTCCTTCATGAGCTTCGTGGCCGCGTCGCGGCCGCCCGTGGCGCAGGCCTTGGCCGTAGGCGAGTCACCCTTCGTGGCGATCTTGCAGGGGCCCTTGTCACCAGCATGGGCGATGCCACCGGCGCTCAATCCGAACACGAAAACGGCGATGAGAACTTTACCGAAGCGAGAGCTCATGGCGACTCCTTTGAAAATCCGTGGCGAAGAGGGGGGGTGGGAACCGGCTTATAACTTGGACGCGGGTGCGAGCACAAACATTCGCCGCGCCTCCAGCCATTTGTCACTCCCACCGACGGAGAGCCCGAGCCGCCATCGGGACATTCCCACGCCGAGATAAGGAAAAGTGTCAATTGGGACGATACGCCAAAGTGAGGATATAGTGGCGGCCACGATGGCTCAGACTTTCGTCGGCAAGACCCTGCGCCGTTCGGCGCTGGCCGGACTCGTTGGCGCAGCCGTTCTCGGCGCGCCCATCCATGCCAGGGCCGACGGGGACTTCATCGACAACTTGAAGCTGGAGCTTGGCGCGTTCGGTGGCGTCCACCTGTTCGCGAACGACCTCGAGCTGGGCGTCAACGACGACCCGGGGCTCACGACGCCGAAGAACGCGGGCATGTTCGGCCTGCGGCTCGGCTTCGTGCTGCACCCGATGTTCACGCTCGAGCTCGAAGGCGCGCTCATCCCGACCGCCGATCGCCAGTTCGATTGGCGCGCATGGATCACGGGCGAGCGCGTCCAGCTGCGCTTCGACGTCCCGTGGACGGCCGCCGACGGCAAGCTGCAGCCCTTCGCGCTGGCCGGCGTCGGCGGGCTCAGCGTCGTCTCGACGCAGGGCTCGACCTACTACGAGCTCAAGAAGGACACGGACTTCGAGTTTCACTTCGGCGTGGGCGCGAAGTACGCCCTCACCGATCTCGTTCACCTGCGCGCGGACGCCCGCCTCCTCGAGGTCCCGAACACGAGCAAGAACGGCGTGTCGGCCGACTGGGAGTTCATGGGCGGCGTCGGCCTGACCTTCGGCAACGCGCCTCCCCCGCCGCCTCCTCCGCCTCCGCCTCCCGTCAACAACGACCGCGACAAGGACGGCATCCCCAACGCCAGCGACAAGTGCCCCGACGAGGCCGGCCCGCGCGAGAACGGCGGCTGCCCGGAGAAGGATCGCGACAAGGACGGCGTCATCGATCGCAAGGACAAGTGCCCCGACGTCGCCGGCCCCCCCGAGCGCGAGGGCTGCCCCATCGCCGACGAGGACAAGGACGGCATCTCCGACGACAAGGACAAGTGCCCGAAGGAGGCCGAGGACAAGGACGGCTTCGAGGACGACGACGGTTGCCCCGATCTGGACAACGACAAGGACGGCGTCCCGGACGCGAGCGACAAGTGCCCGAACGAGCCCGAGACCAAGAACGGCTTCGAGGACGAGGACGGCTGCCCGGACACCGTGCCCGAGACCGTGAAGAAGTTCACGGGCATCATCAAGGGCATCACGTTCCGGCGTAACTCGGCCGACATCAAGGCGTCGTCCTTCCC
Source organism: Polyangia bacterium (assembly GCA_035548155.1). Lineage (GTDB taxonomy): Bacteria > Myxococcota_A > Polyangia > Fen-1088 > Fen-1088 > DASZFV01. Next base: position 10,779 of record DASZUD010000230.1, on the reverse strand, counting down.
GTTCCTCAAGGAGGCGGTGAAGACGTTCCGCGAGTACCCGTCGCTGCGCATCGAGATCTCGGGCCACACCTCGAACGAGGGGCGGCGCGAGTTCAACGTGAAGCTGTCGAGGAAGCGCGCCGAGGCCGTGAAGGCGTTCCTGGGCGCAGGCGGCATCGACGAGAGCCGCGTCGTGACGGTGGGCTACGGTCCTGACAAGCCCGTCTACGACAACACGACGAAGGAAGGCCAGGAGAAGAACCGCCGCATCGAGTTCCGGCTCTTGTCGCCCGGCGAGACGACGCCGGCCTCGGTGCCCGAGTCCACGCCTCAAAGCGAAAAGCCGGCCAAGGGCAAGTCCAAGTCGAAGAAGGCCGCCAAGGGCGACGGCGCGATGGCGCCCTCGCTCGAGGCGCCCTCCAAGGCCGAAAAGCCTGCCAAGGCCACCAAGGGCAAGCGGAAGGCGTCCGAGCCTGAGGGCGATCCGGATCTGTCGCCCGCCGTGAAGAAGAAGAAGTAGCCGCGGCTACTTCGCGAGAGAGGGGAACACGGGGCAGCCGCGCGGGTACGGACGCGCGTGCTCGCCCTCGCCGACGGCGGGCGCGGGATCGCGGCAGCTGCCGCTGTCGGAGCACGCGACGAGGCGATCGATCGCTTCGTTGCGCGTCGCCTCGACGCTCCGCTCGAAGTGCGGGCAGTGGACCGTGACCTTCAGCAGGACGGAGCGGCGCACGACGGTCAGGCTACCACCAATGGGAACCCTGGGAAGGTTCCCCAAACCCTCCGGCGCGGGCTTCGGCGAGCGATGCTCACCTACGCCTGGGTTGGCCGTGGATCCGGCGCGACGGGCCCGGCTGGCCGTGGAGCGCGCGCGGCCCCCAGGCTAGGCGAGGGCCACCTCGGTCTCGACGGGCTGCGCGTAGTCGACGCCGGGGACCTCGAAGCCGAACAGCGAGCGGAACTCCTGCTTGAAGCCGGCGTAGTCCGTGAGCTGGAACAGGTTCTCGGTCGTGATCTGGTTCCACAGCACCGAGACCTGCTGCTGCACGACGGGCGCCATCTCGAGATCGTCGACGCGGATGCGGCCGCCCGCGTCCAGCGTCGGCGTGCGGCCCGGCGCGAGGTGATCGCGGAAGAGGCGCGCGATCTGCTCGGCGGTGCCCTCGTGCGTGCCCGCGGCCTTCATCACCTTGTAGAGGATGCTGATGTAGAGCGGCACGACGGGGATCGCGCTGGACGCCTGCGTCACCAGCGCCTTGTTGACGCTGACGTAGGCGGCGCCGCCGAGCTCCCCGAGCGCGGCGGTCAGCGCGCGCGCCGTCGCCTCGAGGTGCTCCTTGGCCTTGCCGATCGTGCCTTCTCGGTAGATCGGGTACGTGAGCGCGGGGCCGATGTAGCTGTACGCTACCGTGCGGCACCCCTTGGCGAGGAGACCCGCGTCCTTGAGCGCGCGGATCCACAGCTCCCAGTCCTCGCCGCCCATGACCTTCACCGTCGCGGCGATGTCGGCGTCGGTCGCGGGCGTGATCTCGACGGTCTGCACCTGATCGTTGCCGAGGCCGATGCTCTTGCTGACGTAGTTCGCGCCCAGCGGCTTCAGGACCGACGCGTGCGTCACGCCGGTCTTGGGATCGGTGCGCTTGGGGCTGGCCAGGCTGTACACGACGCTGTCCAGCTTCGCGCCGCGCTTCTTGAGCAGCTCGATCGTCTGCGCCTTGATCTCGTCGGTGTACGCGTCGCCGTTCACGATGGCGACGTCCCGCCCGGCGTCGCGCGCGAGGCGCCCGAAGGCAGCCAGGTTGTACCAACCGGCCGACGCGGTCTTGTCGCCCTGCGGGGCGCGCTCGAGGCACACGCCGACGGCCCGAGCGCCGTAGCCGAACACCGTGGTCGCCAGGCTGGAGAGCCCGTAGCCCGTGCTGGCGCCCACGACCAGCGCGTGCCCGAGGCCGCTGCCCGGCGCGCCGCGCTTCGCGACCTCGATCTGCGCGCGGACATTCTCGGCACATCCGGCCGGGTGAGCGTTGAGGCAGATGAACCCGCGGATGCGAGCGGCGACGGTCTGGACTGGCATGGTCGTCGGTCTTGCCAGGGGACGCCGGGGCAGTCAAGCGGGCCGGCCCTTTGCCACCTCCGGCGTGATGCTTAGCTTTCGGGCGATGGACCTCAAGGTGATTCGAAGAATCGTCGTTGCGACGGACTTCTCGGATCTCGCCGGCGAGGCCGTCGAGACGGCGGTCGCGTTCGCGCGCGCGGTGGGCGCGACGCTGGATCTGGTCCACGTCGCGACGGAGACGGCGTACCCCGTGCCGCCGCCCATGGACATGCTGCGTATGCCGTTCGATTTGCCGTCCGTCGTGGCCGAGGCGTCATCGCGCCTTCAGATCGAAGAAGACAGGGTCCGCGCGGAGGGCGTCGCCTGCGAGAGCAACGTGCTCGTGGGCCGGCCCGACACGGAGATCGTCGAGCACGCCGACCGGACGCGCGCCGATCTCGTGATCCTCGGGACGCACGGACGCAGCGGCCTCAGCCACGCGCTGCTCGGCAGCGTCGCCGAGCGCGTCGTGCAGCACGCGCGCTGCCCCGTGCTGACGGTGCCCGCGCGCTGGCGCGCGCACCGCGAGGGCGAAGTCGCGACGACGCCCGCCTGAGGCGGCGAGCCGGGAGCTGCCGGCCTACCTATTTGGCCATGCCGCTGACGTACTCGAGGAAGCCCGCGGGAGTCTCGTAGACGAACGTGAAGCGGCCCATGGTGATCTGCTCACCGCCGCAGAGGGGCACCGACGCGCCCAGCTCCAGCTTCGCGCCGTTCAGCATCGTGCCGTTCGTCGAGCCGCAGTCCGAGACGGTCATCATGCCGTCCTTCACCTCGAACGAGCAGTGACGCTTCGAGATCGAGTACTCGGGGATGCTGACGTCATTCTCCGTGGTGCGTCCCACGAGCACGGGCCCCGCGGCCGCGGGCGACGCCTTCGCGATGGGGAAGACGCGGTGAAACAGCGCGAGGCTGCCGCGGTGCTTGCCCGAGCCCTTGAGTGAGGTCACGCGCGTGACCTCGTCGGTGTCGGCGCGTTTGCCTCGCGTGGCGCGGCCCGTGACGATCAGGACCGGCGCCGTGTGCCGCTTGCGGAAGGCGACCTCACCGACGCGCTTCAGCTCTTGCACGAAGTCGTCGACGTGGCCCACTGGCATTGCGGATCCATCTTACCGCAGCGCGTGGCGCTCGAGCCACGGCACACAGCGCCAGCGCTACGCGTCGGGCTTGTCGGCTGCCTCTTCGGCACCTTCGCCCGCGGCCTCTTCGGCCTCTTGCTCGGCGAGCTTGCGGTGCACCTCGGCCATGTCGAGCGCCTTGACCTTCTCGACCAGGTCTTCGAGCGCGGCGGCCGGGATCATGCCTGGGCGCGCGAACACCAGCACCTGATCGCGGAAGACCATCAGCGTCGGAATCGAGCGGATCTCGAAGGTGGCCGCCAGCTCCTGCTCGGCGTCGGTGTCGATCTTGCCGAACACGACGTCGGTGAACTTGTCCGACGCCTTTTCGTAAATCGGCGCGAATGCGCGGCAGGGACCGCACCACGTCGCCCACCAGTCGATCACCAGGATCCCCGGCTTCTCGACGTTCTCCTGAAAATTCTTTGCGGTCAGCTCGACGGTCGCCATCGCGGTCTCCTCACCTGCAGTATACAGTTTCGATGCCAACCGCCCGTCGGCGTTACGCTCCCAGCCGTGATTGAGGTCGAGTCGCTCACCAAGACCTACCGTGTGCACAAGCGTGCGCCGGGGGTCGGCGCAGCCCTACGTTCCGTGCTGCGCAGGCGCTACGACGAGGTGACCGCCGTGGCGGGCCTTTCGTTCCAAATCGCCGCCGGCGAGCGGGTGGGCTTCCTGGGCCCGAACGGCGCCGGCAAGACGACGACGCTGAAGGTCCTATCGGGCCTGCTGCACCCGACAGCGGGCGCCGTACGCGTCGGGGGCTTCGTGCCGCAGACGCGCGACCCGCGCTTCCTCAAGCTCATCACGCTGGTGATGGGCCAAAAGCAGCAGCTCCTGTGGGACTTGCCGCCCTCCGAGACGTACGCGATGAACCGCGCGATCTACGACGTGCCGCGCGGCGAGGCCGAGGCGACCATCACGTCGCTGGTCGAGCTGCTCGAAATCGGCGACCTCGTGAACAAGCCGACGCGCCAGCTCTCGTTGGGCGAGCGCATGAAGTGCGAGCTGGTCGCGGCGCTGCTCCACAGGCCACGCGTGCTGTTCCTCGACGAGCCGACGATCGGCCTCGACGTGGCGATGCAAGCGAAGATGCGCGAGTTCGTGCGCGAGTACAACGAGCGCACGGGCGCGAGCGTGCTGCTCACGAGCCATTACATGGACGACGTCGTGGCGCTGTGCCCGCGCGTGGTGGTCATCGACAAGGGGCGCCTCATCTACGACGGCGACCTCAAGGAGCTGGCGCGGCGCGTGCGGCCCGACAAGCGCGTCACGGTGCGCCTCGGGCAGCAGGCGTCGCGCGAGACGCTGGACAAGCTTGGGGCCGACGTGACCGTCGTGTCGACCGAGGCCAATCAGATCGTGCTGTCCGTGCCGGGCGCGCGCCTCGCAGGTGTCGTGCGCGACGTGCTGGCCGCCCTGCCGGTGATCGACCTGTCCGTCGAAGATCCGCCGCTGGAGGAGGTCATGCGCGAGCTCTTCCGCGGGGAGCGCAAGGAGGCGCGCGCGGGCGCATGAGCGCCGAGACGATCGACGCACCGGCGCGCGAAGGCGGCGCGCTCGCCCACGCAGCGCGCGCGTTCCCGACGCTGTTCCGCGTGGGCCTGGCCGAAATCGTCGCGTACCGCGCCGAGTTCGTCGTCTGGATCCTCACGACGAACATGCCGCTGGTCATGCTGGCGATCTGGCACGCCGTCGCCGCGGACGGCCCCGTCGGCCGCTTCGACCAGCGCGAGTTCACGGCCTACTACCTGGGCGTGCTCGCGGTGCGGCTGCTCACCAGCACGTGGGTCGTCTGGCAGCTCTCGATGGAGGTCAAGGACGGCACGCTCTCGTCGCGCCTCCTGCGCCCCATCCACCCCGTCTTCGCGTACGCCGCGCAGCACCTCGCGGGCGTGCCCATGCGCGCCCTCGTCATTTCGCCGATCCTGATCATCATGGCGATGTCCGTCGGCGATCGCCTCGCGCTGCGCGATCCGGCGCTGATCGCCGTGTTCGTGGCGTCGCTCCTCGGCGCGTGGCTGCTGATCTTCTTCACGATGGTGCTCGTGGGCGCGCTGGCGTTCTTCGTCGACAGCGCGATCGCCGTGTTCGAGCTGTGGCTGGCCGTGCACGCCGTGTTCTCGGGCTACCTCGTGCCGCTCGAGGCGCTGCCTTCTTGGATCGGGCGCGCGGCCGCCGTGCTGCCGCTGCGCTTCATGCTGGGGTACCCCGTCGAGATCCTCATCGGCCTGCTGCCGCTCGGGCAAGCGCTGCGCCAGCTCGCGGTGCAATGGGGATACGTGCTGGTGCTGTACGCGTGCGCGATGCTCGTGTGGCGCGCCGGCGTACGCCGCTTCAACGCGTTCGGGGGCTGAAGACGATGCCGGCGAAGGTGCTCCGCCGTTACGGTCGCCTCCTCGGCGTCCAGGTGCGCGTCTCGGCGGTGACCGCGATGCAGTACCGCAGCGATTTCCTCGTGCGCGGGTTCGTGACGCTGTTGTGGATGAGCGTCACGCTGCTGCCGCTCTTCGTCGTGTTCGGCCAGCGCCGGGCCGTCGCGGGCTGGTCCTTCCCCGAGGCACTCGTCGTCGTCGGGTGGTTCGCGCTTCTGCGCGCTGTCCTCGAAGGCGGCGTCAGCCCCAGCCTCACGGCGGTGGTCGAGCACGTGCGGCGGGGCACGCTGGACTTCGTGCTGCTCAAGCCCGCCGACGCGCAGTTCCTCGTCTCGACGGCGAAGTTCGAGCCCTGGCGCGTCATCGACGTCGCCGGCGCGTTCGCGATCTTCATCTATGCCTTTGCCCACCTCGGCCGCTGGCCCGGACCGCGCGAGCTGGGCCTGGGCGTGGTCTTCCTCGCGCTCGCGATCATGGTCCTCTACTCGTTCTGGATCCTCGTCGTGAGCGCGGCGTTCTGGGTCGTGAAGGTCGACAACCTCTCGTACCTCTTCCAGTCGCTCTTCGACGCGGGGCGCTGGCCCATCACGGTGTTCAAGGGCGCGCTCTACTACATCTTCACCTTCGTGTTCCCGCTGGCGCTCATGACGACGTACCCGGCGCTCGCGCTGCTGGGCAAGCTCACGGCGACCAGCGCCGCCCTCGCCTGGGCGGGTGGCCTCGCCTTCGCGGCGCTCGCGCGCGCCGTGTGGTTGCGCGCGCTCAAGATGTACACGTCGGCGAGCAGCTGAGGCGACGACTTCCTTTCTTGGACTCTCGCTTCGACTCTGGCAACCTGGCCCGTCGAGGCAACTGGAAGTGGAGTCCGTCGAAAACGACAGCGCCGTCATGGCCGCCGCCGAGATTGACGCCAACGCCCGCTCGCTCGCCTCGCGCTGGCGCGCCGGCAACCGCCTCGACCCCGACTTGCGCGCCGCGTGCAGCGCCGAGCTGGCCCGGCTGCGCGACGTGTTCCGCGCCAGCCCCGAGCTCTTCGGCGCCGATGCCCTCGCCGCGCTGAAGGAGGTCTCGCTCGCGCTGAAGGCCGCAGCGCCGCCGCAGCTGCAGCTTCCCACGCGGGGCGGCCCTGCGACCCGAGCGCAGCGCGGCTTCGCCGCGCGGGGCGAGCGGGGAGGACCGGGGCGCGGGAGCCCCCCGGCAGACGGTGCAGCCCACGGCGTGCTGCGCGAGGTCTTCGGCTACGAGGCGTTCCGCGCCGGGCAGGAGGAGATCATCTCGGCCGTCCTCGCAGGACGCGATTGCCTGGGCGTCATGCCGACGGGCGCGGGCAAGTCGCTCACGTACCAGATTCCGGCGCGCGTGCTGGGCGGCACGACGCTGGTCGTCTCGCCACTGGTCGCGCTCATGAAGGACCAGGTCGACGCCGTCACCGAGGTGGGGTTGCGCGCGACGTACCTGAACTCGACGCTGGATCTCGAAGAGCGGCGCCGGCGCGTGCAGGCGCTCGCCGCGGGCGAGTACGAGCTCTGCTACGCGGCGCCCGAAGGCATCGAGGCCTCGGTGGGCCACGTGCTGGGGCGCCTCGACCTGCGGCTCATCGCCGTCGACGAAGCCCACTGCATCAGCCAGTGGGGGCACGACTTCCGCCCCGCGTACCGCAACCTGGCCGGTCTCAAGGCGCGCTTCGGCGGCGTGCCCGTCCTCGCGCTCACGGCGACGGCCACGACCAGCGTCATGGCCGACATCGTCGAGCAGCTGGGCATGATCGAGCCGGCGCGCTTCCGCGGCAGCTTCTTCCGCCCCAACCTGCGCATCTCGACCTACCGCAAGGGCGAGCCGACGGCCGGCGAAGACGCCGACGTCGCCGGTCCGCGCGCGCCGCGCGTGCGCGACGGCATCCTGCGCCTCGTGCGGGCGCGCGCCGGGCAGAGCGGCATCGTGTATTGCCTCTCGCGCAAGTCGGCCGAGAGCACGGCTGCGTTCCTGCGCGAGCACGGCGTGCGCGCCGGCGTCTATCACGCCGGCATGGACGCCGCGGCCCGCAACCAATCGCAGGAAGACTTCCGCCGCGATCGCGTCGACGTCGTCGTCGCGACGGTGGCGTTCGGCATGGGCATCGACAAGTCGAACGTTCGCTACGTCATCCACCGCGACATGCCGAGATCTATTGAGGGCTACTACCAGGAGATCGGGCGCGCGGGCCGCGACGGTCTGCCGAGCGACTGCGTGCTGTTCTACTCGTGGGCGGACGTGCTCGCCTACGATCGCTTCGGCGACGACGTCGATCCGGCCGTCGCCGAGCGCCAGCGCGCCCAGGTGCGAGAGATGTTCCGCCTCGCGGCCTCGCGCACCTGCCGGCACGAGGCCGTGACGCGCTACCTGGGCGAGCGGCGCGAGGCCTGCGAGACGTCGTGCGACGTGTGCGGCGGCTTCGACGTGCTGGGCGAGGCCGTGGCCGCGGCGCCCGTGATCCCGCGTTCGCGGCGCGCGCGCCTCGCCGCCGTCGTCGCCAGCGACGATCTCGACGCCGAGCTCTACCTCGAGCTGAAAGCCTTGCGAAAGTCGATCGCCGATGCGCGCGGCGTGCCCGCCTACTTCGTGTTCAGCGACGCGACGCTCGTCGCACTCGCCGAGCGGCGGCCCCGCTCCGAAGAAGAGCTGCTCGAAATCCCCGGTGTCGGACCGAAGAAGCTGGACCTCTACGGCGCGCAGTTCCTGGCCGTTCTCAAGCGCTGATCTTCGCGACGCGACGTTTCGTCGCCGGCGCGCGTTCCCGCACTTGAGGCGCGGAGGAATCTGGCTATGCTGCGATCATGAACGAGGCGGACCTCAGCCTGTTCGCGCACGTCGTGGGACGACCCGACGCGCACGTCGATCTCGCGCAAGCCGCGCTCATGATCGCCGAGGGCGAGTACCCCGGCCTGGACATCCCAGCCTACATCTCGACGCTCGATCGGTTTGCCTCGCGCGCGCGCCGCGCCATCGCGCAAGCGCCCGCCGATCCCCCCATGGCCACGGTGCTGCGCGTCCTCTACGGCGATCTCGGCTTCCGCGGCAACTCGGACGACTACTACGACCCGCGGAACAGCTTCCTCAACGAGGTGCTCGACCGCCGCACCGGAATCCCGATCACGCTGGGCGTCGTGCTCATCGAGGTGTGCCGCCGCGTGGGCATCGAGGCGCGCGGCGTGTCGTATCCGGGCCACTTCCTGGTGCGCAGCCCCACGCCGGGCGGCGCCGTGTTCATCGATCCGTTCGAGGGCGTGCCGCTCGACGAGAACGATCTGCAGCAGCTCTACCAGCGCGCGACGGGCGACGACGGCCCGATCGATCCGCGGCGTCTCGAGCCGGCGACGCGCAAGCAGATCCTGCTGCGCATGCTGAACAACCTGCGCGGCGTCTACGAGACGCGCTCCGATCAGCGGCGGCTGCAAGACGTGCTGCTCCGCATGTCGGTGCTCGCACCGGCTGAGGATCATCGCCGCGAGACCGACGCCCCCAGCAACCCCGAGCTGGTCCCGCTGAACTGACGACGTGCGCGGCGCCGGAGCCAAGACCGCACGCGGGTGGCTCGTCGTCGCGCTGGCCGTGGCCTTCGCGGCCGGCCCGGCGGCAGCCCAGACGAGCGCGGCCCCCGCGATCGCGCTCTCGCTGCCCGACGAGGCTCCCCCGCCCCGCGAGGACGACGACGACGAGTCCAAGGCGGCCGTCCCTGCGCCCGAGTTCGTCGATTCGGCGTTCGGCCCCCGCTATGTCATCGAGGAGATCGTCGTCCGCGGCAACCGCAAGACGAAGACACCGCTGATTCTGGCCGAGCTGGGGCTCGCGCCCGGCGACACGGTGGTCGCGTCCGACTCGCGCGTCGACGCCGCGCGCTTCCGGCTGCTCGCACTCGGGCACTTCGTCGACGCGCGCCTCTCCGTCGAGCGCGGCAAGCAGCGCGGCAGCGCCGTCCTGCTGGTCGAGGTGGAGGAGCGCGGGACGTTCGTCATCAACGAGCTCTACCCCAGCACGAGCTCCGCCACGGCGTTCTGGGGCGGCGCCGACGTGTCCGACACGAACTTCCTCGGCCGCGGCGTGAACCTGGGCGCGGGCTTCGTGCTGTCGACGAAGCCGATCGTCGTGAACGCCGAGCGCGGGCTCGGCCTGCGCCTCCACTTCACGGTCCCCGAGCGCCAAGGCCCCGGCGGTCTCGCCTACTCAGTCGTGGGCCTCTACAACGACGGCAGCGAGTTCTACCGGATGTCGGGCGACCCAGACGATCCCGATCCGGGCCGCTTCACGGCAGCGAACACGCGCCGCGCCGGCGGCGTCGTGGGCGCGGCGAAGACCCTGACGCGCGCGCTGCGCCTGGGCCTGGACGTGCGCGGCGAGTCCGTCGACGCGCGCCTACCGCCCCAGCGCGTCCAGGTGCTGCCTGACGAATCGCTCGCGCCGATCGACTTCAAGATCGCGGCCGGCGGCAGCCAGGTGGTCACGGTGGCGCTCACGCTGGACTGGGACACGCGCTCGGATCCCATCCTGCCGCGCTCGGGCAGCCGCGTCGTCGCAAGCGTCGAGACGGGAGGCCCCCTCGTCGGCAGCAGCTACACGTACGCGAAGGCGCTGGTGCAGGCGTCGCTGTACACGAAGATGCCGCGCGGGCACGCGCTGGGCTTTCACCTCCTGGGCGGCGCCATCGCGGGCGACGCGCCCTACTTCGACCAGTTCTACGTCGGCGACCTCAACCTGCTGCTGCCCCGGCGGGCGCTGGGCATGAGCTTCTCGACGCTGCCGTCGCGCAACCTGCTGGACACGTCGATCGCCAGCCACCGCTACGACGACTACGCGGCGCGCGTGCTGATCGAGTACGCCATCCCCGTCTGGCGGCGCCGCGGCGTCGTCTACGGCGGCGACTTCTTCGCGGCGGCCGGCCTCTTCGGCATGGCCAGCGAAGGGGATCTCTCGCCGCCCGGTGGGCTGACGTGGAGCAAGCTGCCCATCGACCTCACGGCCGACGTGGGCCTGCGCCTCGACACCTACGTGGGCATCTTCACGATCTCGATCGCCAACGCGCTGTCGCGCAGCTCCTTCTGAGATGGACGCGCGCCGCCTCGCCCGATGGTTCGCCTTCGCGTCTGCTGCGACGCTCGGGCTGCTGGCGTGCCTCGCCGGCCGCGCGCGCGCCGCCGACGAGCTGCCACGGCGCACGACGGGCCTCGCGATCACGCCG
>DASZUD010000229.1:0-23342 GCA_035548155.1 Polyangia bacterium | reverse complement strand
CCAGCCGCGCGCTCGCCAGCAACTGCCCCACGAGCGCGTCGATCTCCACGACCTCGCGCTCGAGCTCGTCGAACGTCTGGGGGTCCCCGCCGCGCGAGCGCCCGAGCTCGAGCAGCACGCGGATGCGCGCGAGCGGCGTGCGAATCTCGTGCGAGACGCCCGCGAGCAGCTCGCGCTGATCCTTCATCTGCTTCTCGATGCGCGCGGCCATGTCGTTGACGGCCTGCCCCAGGTAGGCCATCTCGCCCATGCGCCACGGCGGGATCTCGGCGCGCGCCGAGAGCCGCCCCGCGCCGATCTCGTCGGTGACGCGCAAGAGCTCCTGCAAGGGCCGCGCGATCTTGAAGGCGATCTTCCCCGAGATCATCCACAGCACGGTGCCCGCGGCGAACACGGCGAGCAGCCAGTGCCCCCTTCCGCGCCCCATCGCGTCGTGAACGAGGCTGGCCACCGTGACCGAGATGAAGATCGCGGCGCCGAACCACATGAACAAGCGCCGGTGCAGATGCGCGGCGATGAAGAAGCGCCAGCGCGCGCCCATCGCTCCCGGCCCCCACCAGTGCTCGTGGCCGTGCCCGTGCCCGTGCTCGCGCATGTGCTGGCGAAGGTGCTCGCGCATGTGCTCGCGCATCCGCGCGCGCATCTCGTGGCGAAAGCGGCGAGCCGCGCGTCTGTCCTCGGCGAAGCTCACTCGGCGGCCTCGCGCTCGCGCGCCAGCACGTAGCCGACGCCGCGCACCGTCTTGATGAGGCGCGGCGAGCGCGAGTCGTCGCCCAGCTTCCGTCGCAAGTGAGAGACGTGCACGTCGACGGTGCGGTCGCTCACCGTGACGTCGCCCCGCCCCGCCTCCTCCAGCAACACCTCGCGCGCCACGACGCGCCCGGGCCGACGCGCCAGCGCCACCAGCAGATCGAACTCGATTGCGGTGAGCTCGACCACGCCGCCCGCGACGCGCACCTCGCGCGCCGACAGATCGACGCTGACGTTGCCGACGACCAGCGGCGGCTCGCCCGCGGGCGCCGTGCGCCGCAGGACGGCGCGCAGGCGGGCGAGGAGCTCGCGCGGCGAGAAGGGCTTCGGCACGTAATCATCGGCGCCCAGCTCGAGACCGACGACGCGATCCGTCTCGTCTCCGCGCGCGGTGAGCATGATCACCGGCAGCCGGCTCTTCTCGCGGATGCGCCGGCACACCTCGAGCCCGTCCATGCCCGGCATCATCACGTCGAGCAGGACGGCGTCGAACACGCCGCGCTCGAGCGCCGCGAGCCCCTGGCGCCCGTCCGGCGCGTGCTCGAGGCGCACGCCGTTTTCACCTAGGTAGCTCGCGAGCAGCTCGTAGAGCCGAGAGTCGTCATCGATGCAGAGCACGCGCAGAGCCACGCGCTCCGACTCTACCAGCCCGGAGCGCACGGAGGATCTCAGACCCACCCGCGGCGGCGGAAGCGCGGCATGAACGCGCCCGACATGAAGGCGCGTGGGCCCTCCTCGATGAGGTCGGCCAGGCGAGCCCGCTGCTTCTCGTCGAGCGCATCGTGAATGCGCGCGCCCATGCCCACGAACGCCTTGCGCAGCTCGGTGAGCTGGCCGTCGTGCCGCGCGTAGAGCTCGCCGAGGCGCACCTCGTCGAAGGACGACTTCCGGAACGCGTCGGCGACGTCCGCGCGCGTCTTGCGGCCCTCGCCCTTCAGCTTCGACGCCGCCTCGCGGAACTCGTCGACGGCGTCACGGATGACGCGCTCCTGCGCGGGCGACGCTTCCAGGCGCTCGGAGATCACGCCGGCCACGAAGCCGTTGCGGAAGCCTCCGCGTCCCCAGCTCGGGCCGTGGCCGAAACCAGGACCGAAGGCGTCGTCCCCGTCATAGCCGGCGTCGTTCGCCGGTCCGCACCCGCCGTGACCGTGGTGATGCCAGCGGTGCGCATGGCCATACCAGCGCGGCCCGCAGTGCGCCCAGCCCCCGTGGTGGTGGCGGTGAAGCGCCTTCGCCACCATGAACAGGCTGGCGCCGAACAACAGACATCCAATCATCTCATCTCTCCTCGTCGGACAACCCGCGCGCCGGACCGGTGAGACCACCTCACCGGTCCCGCGCAGGGACGGCCGTTGCGTTCCGTCGAGATGAGAGTGCGCGCCGCCTGTTAAGGGCGTGCGTAGGCGGCTGTGAAGAAGTGTGAAACGCGAGGCGCGCTCGCTTCTTCGCTACCGCCGCTGACGACCGCTACTTCTTGGCGGGCTTGGCGGGCTTGGCGGGCTCCGGCTTCGCGCCCGACGCCGGCGGCGGGGGCGTCATCGCCGCGGGCGGAGCCTCGGACTTCATGACGTCCAGCAGCTCCACGTCGAAGATGAGCACGGCGCCGCCCGGGATCACGGGCGGACGACCGGCTTCGCCGTACGCGGTGTCGGCCGGGCACGTCAGCGTGGCCTTCTCGCCCACCTTCATGTGGCCGAGACCCTCGGTCCAGCACTTGACGACGCCGTTGAGCGGGAACACCGCCGGCTCGTTCCGCTTGATCGAAGAGTCGAACACCGTGCCGTCCGTGAGGCGACCCTCGTAGTGAACCTTGACCCGATCGGTGGGCTCGGGCTGCGCGCCCGTTCCGGGCCGCGTCGTGCGGATGATCTCGCCGCCCGGCAGCTTCACGGCGCCGGGCTCCTTCGCCGCGGCCTCCATGACCTGCGGCGTCTTCGCCTTCTCGATCTCCGCGCGCGCCGCGGCGCGCTTGCGCGCGACGCCGTCGATCATCGGGCCGTACTTGTCGGTGTCGACCTTCGGCTTGTTCTTCTGCGCGGCGTCCGTCAGGCCCGCCTTGATGATCTCCAGCTCCGAGGCCGAGGGGCTGAGCTGCGCGGCGTTCCGTCCGAGCATGAACCCCCAGGAGTACAGAGCCTTGTCATCGTCGGTCTTGAGATCGACCGAGGCGCCGCCGCCTCCCCCGCGCGAGCACCCGGCGCCGACCGCCACCATGAGCGAGACGGGCAAGAGCGGAATCATCAGCAACCGGGCCACACTTCGAGGATTTTTCATGGGCCCCCGTGTAACACGGGTCCCCTCGGGGGTGAAGCCCCCCTCCCACTGACCGATTTTCGGACCCTGTGATTTTCGGAGTCGTTGACCCGGTGCTGGCTCGTCTCGAGACCAGACACACGTCGGAGAACGCGGCGACGAAGATCTGACATTTCTGTCGGGACGCTCAAAGATTCGTCGCGTCGAGATGCTGTTTTTGCCCCTTGTTCCAGCGCCATCGACGTAGCATTGGTGGCATACGGGTTGCTGAGGGGTTTCAGCCGGGAGGACCTATGACCAGATTCCTGACTCGTTCCTTGCTCGTCGTCGGCCTGGGCGCCGGCGCGATCGCCGCCGGGTGCGGCCCGTCGACGCCTCCCGAGGTCGGCGGCGCGGCGGGAAGCGGCCCCATCACGGAGAGGCCGGACATGTGCACCGGCACGAACGGTGGCTTCGGTCTGGGCACGGGCGCCGCCGGCGTCAGCGGCACGCCCACGACGCCGCAGGTCGGCGCGACGCACACGGCGGCCGAGCCTCCTCCCGCGATCAGCGGCGGCACGCTCAAGATCTCCGCCGACGGCAAGACGGCGATCGCGGCCGACCCGGATCGCGATCAGGTCTACGTCGTCGACCTGCCGAGCCGGACCGTGACCTCGACCGTGGTCCTCCAAAAGGGCGACGAGCCCGGCCGAGTGACCCTGGACGCGGCGGGGCGCGCCCATGTCGCCCTCCGCCACGGCGGCGCCCTCGTGACGATCGATCTTTCTACGGGCACGATCCTCTCGCGCCGCGACGTCTGCGCCGCTCCGCGCGGCGTGGCCTACGACGCGGCGAACGATCTCGTCCACGTCGCGTGCGCCGATGGCCAGCTCGTGAGCCTCAAGGCGGCTGGCGGAGCGCCCACGCGCACGTTGCAGCTCGACTCGGACCTCCGCGACGTGATTGTGGACAAAGATCAGCTGCGCGTGACGCGCTTCCGCTCGGCCGAGGTCCTCACGGTCAGCGCGGCGGGCGCGATGATGAACCGCACCTACCTGCCGGCGTTCATCTCGAACAGCACGCGCAACGGCCAGTCCTTCACCCCGTCGGTGGCGTGGCGCGCCGTGGAGAACCCCACAGGCGGCGTCGTCGTCGTGCACCAGCGTGGCCTCGTCGACGAGGTGAGCCCGACGGCCGGCGGATACGGCAGCCCGTTCAACGGCGAGTGCGACGCGATCGTCCAGACGGCCGTCACGACGGTGGCCCCGGGCAAGGAGCCGCAGACCGGCCCGGCCATCGCCGGCATGGTCGTGCCTGCCGACATGGCGGTGTCGTCCGACGGCAGCCGCATCGCGATCATCGCGGCGGGCAACGCGACGAACAGCGAGACGCCCGGCGGCCCGCCCCGAATGCCGCGCCTGTTCGTGACGGACATGACCGCCGCGACCGATCAGCACGTCGGGTGCAAGAGCGATGGCGTGTACGGCCCGTGTCTGCCTCTCGGTGGCTTCGCGTTTGGGCCGCAGCCTCCCGAGGCGGCGGCCGACGCCGGCGCGGCCCCGGACGCGTCCGGCCCCGTCGTCAATGTGCCGACGACGTGTGACAACGGCGCCGGAGGGGCTCCGCCCGCCGACGGGAACGTGCCCGAGGTCGTGGGCCAGCCGATCGCCGTCTCGTTCGTGGGCTCGACGATGGCCGTCGCCGTGCAGTCGCGCGAGCCGGCCGTGCTGGCCCTTCCAGGCGGCGCGCCCATCCAGCTCTCGAACGTGAGCCGCTCGGACACGGGGCACGACCTCTTCCACGCGAACGCCGGCAGCGGCATCGCCTGCGCGTCGTGCCACGCCGAGGGCACCGAGGACGGCCGCAGCTGGAACTTCGCCTGCGAGGGCGTGCGCCGCACGCAGTCGCTGCAGGTGGGCCTCAAGGGCACGGAGCCGTTCCACTGGGGCGGCGACGAGCACGACTTCTCGCAGCTCGTCCAGGACGTGTTCGTCGGACGCATGTCGGGCCCCGCGCTCACGACCGACCAGATCAACGCGACGATCGGCTGGATCGACGCGCAGCCGCGGCGCACGCACACGATGCCGACCGACACGGCGGCCGTGGCGCGCGGCCAGGCGATCTTCAACGACCCGACGCGCGCGGCGTGCGTCACCTGCCATGCCGGGGCCCACCTCACGAACAACCAGACGGTCGACGTCGGTACGGGCGGAAGCTTCCAGGTTCCGTCGCTGGTCGGCATCTCGACGCGCGGGCCGTTCATGCACAACGGCTGCGCCGCGACGCTGCGCGACCGCTTCGATCCGGCCTGCGGCGGCGGCGATCGGCACGGCGTCACTTCGAAGCTGAAGCCCGCCGAGATCGACGACCTCGTCACGTACCTCGAGACGCTGTAATCAGCGCCCTCCCCCTCGACCGCCGTGTCCGCGAAAGCGCAACGTGGCGGTCGATTGTAATATCCGGGCATGCCGCTCTGCCAGGTGCTCACGAACGTTCCTTCTCCCCCTCCGCCCGCAGGCGCCGCCCTCCTCGGTGAGCTGTCGCGTCTGCTGGCCGACCGCTTCGGCAAGCCCGAGCGGTGGGTGATGACGAGCCTTCAGCCCGGCCTCGCGATGACCTTCGGCGGGACGGACGGACCCACGGCCTTCGTCGCCGTGAAGAACATCGGGACGATGAAGCCCGACGAGACCGAGACCCTGTCCTCGGAGATCTGCCGCCTGGTCGGCCAGGCGCTGGGGATCTCACCCGAGCGCATCTACATCGAGTTCGTCGACGCGGTCGATCACCTTTGGGGTTGGAACGGCGGCACGTTCGCCTGAGGCGCCCCCGCGTCGTTCGGGATCGGGCAACCCCGGGTCGCGCGCCTCGTCAAATCATTACCAGCGCCTCGGAACCTGTGGTATCCGAGCGATAGGGACCACCAGGAGGAACCATGCAGCGACCCTTCACCGTCTCGCAGAATGTTCGCGTTTTCGTCGGCGCCGCGGCGATCGCGCTTGGCGCCATGGCGTGTGGCAGCAGCGGGGGCGGAAGCACCGGAGCGGCGGGCACGGGCGGCGGCGCCGGCACCGGCGGCGGAGCGGGCACGGGCGGCGGAACGACGTGCACGCTGGAGCAGGTCAACAAGATCTTCGTGAACACGGCCTCGAACATCGGCTGCACGGTCGCCAATTCGTGCCACGACGCCAACGGCTCGGCGGCAGGCCTCGACCTCCTCGCGGCGAACTGGTCCGCGAACCTCGTCGATCACGCGCCCTCGGCGACGGCCGGCGTAGACCCGTACAAGTCGAAGTGCGCCGACATGGGCTTGGTCTACCTCAAGAAGGGCAGCAATCCGGCGGCGGGCCTCTTCATCGACAAGCTCGATCCGTCCAAGGACGACCTCTCCGTCCCTTGCGGCGTTCACATGCCGAACCTCGGCGGGGCGCTCACGGCCGAGCAGTTCGCCTGCGTCCGCTCGTACCTCACGACGCTGACGACGAAGTAGCGGCGCTCGCCGCGAGGTGGGTCACGCGCGCCGGAGAGTCAGCACGGCGATCTCCGGCGCGACGAGCCACCTGATGGGAACGCCCGTCGTGCCGAGGCCGTGGTTCACGTACAGCGTGGACGCGCCGTCGCGATAGAAGCCGCTCGCGAAGCGAGTCATCACGCGCGCCAGGTTCCACCGCCGTGCAGCGAACGGGACGCCGAGCTGCCCGCCGTGCGTGTGCCCCGACAGCGTGAGCTCGACGCCGCGCGCGGCCGCCTGCGGGAAAAGCGCCGGGTCATGGGCCAGCAGCACCGTCGGCGTACCCGCAGGACGGGCCGCGAGCGCCTCGTCGAGATCGTCGCGCCCCGTCCACGTGTCGTCGACGCCGGCGACGAAGAGGCGCTGCCCTCCCCGCTCGATCGCGACGCCCGCGTTCTGCAGGACGGCCAAGCCGTTCTCGCTGAGCGCGGCCGCCATCGAGGCGCCGTCGGTGAAGTAGTCGTGGTTGCCCATGCAGGCGAAGACGCCGTCGCGCCCGCGCAGGCCGCCGAGGGCCCGCGCGACGACGGGGACGAACTTCGAGCCGCTCGCGATGAGATCGCCCGTGACGGCGACGGCGTCGGGCTCGAGGCGGTTCGTCGCCGCCACCCAGCGGGACACGCGCCGCTCGCTGGCGAACGGCCCGCAGTGCAGGTCCGAGATCTGCACGATGCGGTAGCCGTCGAAGGCCGCAGGCAAGGCCGCGATCGGCACGTCTCGCCGCACGATCCGCGTGCGGTGGATGAACGACGCCGCCGTGACGAGCGCCGTCAGCGCCAGCGCGCCCGCGAGGACCTGGTCGAGCGGCACGCCGAGCGCCGCGCGCGTCAGCAAGGCGAACGGCGTCAGCAGCGCGAAGAACATCGCCGCCGTCCAGTAGACGAAGAACGGCCATAGGCCGAGGTAGAGGCGCACCGGACCGGGCGCGCCGAACGACGATCGATCGAAGAGCCCCGTGAGGAACACGGCCGTCAGCAGCGCGGCCACGGCGATCGGCGCCGCCGCGTGACCAGTCAAATGACCGAGCGCCCACAAGAACGGAATGGGCAGGCCGAAGGCCAGCGCGAGGACGACGAGGAGGAACCGGGAGCGCGCGCGTCGGGGGCGGCGCCCGCGTTCGGGGGACGTTCGTTCTGCCACGGGCCTAGTCTAGCGAACGCCCCGGGACGCGCCGCACGTTTCGGGCGAGGCCCGCGGGCGCGGCCATTGTCTCGGCAAGCCGGATGCCCAGATTTTCCGCATGCGGACTCGTGAGGATCGTGCCCTGCTCGACAGCCTCGAGACAGGGCGAGGCAAGCGGATCGCCGTCCTCGTCGCGGCCCTGTTCGCGGTGTTGATCGTGATCTGGACCCTGGCGGCGGGCTTTCAGGGCCGTCACTACCGACGCAGCGCCGGCGCGCTCACTGACACGCCGACCGTGCCGGTTCGCTGACGCTCCGCGCGTTCGAGCTCCCGATCCAGGCGGCCCGACAGGGTCAGGGCCCACATTTTCCAATCGGCGGCAAACGACCACAGCGGGTAGCGGAACGTCGCCGGCCGGTTGTGCTCGACGGCCAAGTGGGCGACCCACGCGAACGCGTAGCCGACGCCCAGCGCCGCCCCGAGCCACGCCGGCTTGCGCACGATCGCCGCGAGCGCCGCGAATCCGAGCCCCGCGGTGGAGCCAGCCACGTGCAGAATGCGGGTCGCACGCTTGGCGTGCTCGCCCAGGTAGAAGGGCCAGAATTCTTCGAACGACTGAATTCGACCGCTCATGCTCGAAGCTTACGACGCGGACCCGAGCGGCGCCGCGCGCCCGCCTCGCCCCCGCGCGAGGATCTCGACGGCGACCGCGATCAACCAGGCGAGAATCAGCAGCCCCCCGACGCGCTGGAAGATGGGCAGCGCGGGCGTCACGACGCGCGGGCTGGTCGCCACGCTGCGCGCATAGAAGACGGCGTCCACGGCCGTGGCCGCCAGCACGGCGACGGGCAGCGCCCAGCGCCACGCCGGACCATCGGCCCGCACGAGCGCGACCAGCGCGACGATGCCCGCGACGAGGCCCGCGGCCGCCGACGTGAAGATGGCCAGCGGGTGCGCGAGGCGCGTCGCGAACGGCACGAACATCAAGGCCACGACCTGCAAGACCCCGGCGACGCGCACCACCCAGCCCACGGCGCGCCCTCGCATGAACGCCGGCAGAATGAGCCAGTGCACGCCCAGCGCGGCGGAGAGCGTGACCATGCCTGCGCGCGCGACGAGCGCGCCGGTGTTGGGCTCGCCGTTGCGCGCGTGCTGCTCCGTCAGATCACAGAGCAGGTTGAGCCAGAAGGAGTGACCGCGCGTGTGCGGATCGATCGCCGTCCCGCCCGGGTAGACCTCCATCGCAATCCCCAGCAAGACCACGCCGGCGACGACGCCGGCCAGGACCAGCCCCGCTCCGAAGCGGAGCCGCAGGGTCACGGAGCGCCGTTCGAGCCGCCCGAGTCGACGGCGGCGACGACCGGATCCACGCCCGCCGCGAGGGCGACGCGCGCGGGCGCCTTCGCGAGCGCGGACCGAGGCGCGAACTCGGTGACCACCTGGCGAATGAACATCCAGTGCAGCGCGATGCCCAAGATCACGCAGATGTGAAACACCTCGTGCGGCCCGATCGAGCCCGCGACCAGCGTGGGCATCCCGCGCGATTCGAGCACGGCGCCCACCGTGTACACGATGCCGGACAGCCAGATCGGCCAGATGCGGTGAAAGCCGAGCTGACGGCCGAGCTTGACGATCGAGAAGATGCCCACCCACCCGAAGGCCGAGTAGAGGATCCAGCCCGTGGGTCCCGAGAACAGATCGAAGCGATACGTCTGCAGCACGCATCCGCCGATCGCGAGCGACCACACCACGCCGAGCATCCACGATCGCCAGCGGCCCCTGTGCATGACGCCGTGGATCGCCGTGAAGGTGCCGGCGATCAAGAACCAGATCGCGTTGTAGTCGAGCCGCCGCATGACCTGCCGGAACGGTCCCGCCTCGAGCGAGTGATACCAGCCGCTGATCGTCAGCAGGCCAATCACCGAGAGCACGTAGATCGCGACGGAGCTGAAGCGAATCGGACACCCGCGCCCGTGCCTGACCAGCGGAACCGCGCCGACGAGACCGACGGCCGCCGCCGCGAGGTGAGAGAGCGAGCTGACGGGGTCGTGAAACCCTGGGATGGCCTGAATGACAGTGGCCGCGTGAGACAACGTCGAAAATGGTAGCAGCCACGTCGGGCGATGCACGAATTTCCGCGGAAAACGCGCAACAATTGGGCGTCGCCCGCCCACGGCCGCTCACACGAGCGCACCACTCGCCGCCGTCAGAGGCTGGTCCCGAACGCCTCGCGCTCGTGGCTGCGCGCCGCGACCGTGTCGGTGGCCGTCTGCGCCGTCGTGACATGTAGCCGCACGGCGCGGGCCACGCGCGCGTCGATCGGGTGTGTCGAAATCGGAGCTCGTCGCGCGCACTTTGCACGCACGCGAGCCGCGCCTTGAGTCGAATCAGCAGGCGCGCGTTGACGGAGAAAAGCCGCGTTGTCGCCGAAACGTACGCGCCTGTCCTGTTTCAACACAAGCGCGAGCCGTTTCGCGCAGCGATCCATCAGAGAAATCGTACGACCCGATGGCGTCACTCGACGGCACATGGATTGCGAGGCGAGCCGCTGTGGTGTCAGCAGCACCTCGCCGCGAGGCCACATCGAGGCGGGCGACGGCCGCGGCCATGGCGCTCATTCCGCTGGCGCTCGGCTGCGACGCCCGCCCTCAGGCTGCGATCACGGCGAGAGCCGCGCCCCTGTCGACGTTCGCGGAAGGCGGCGTCATGTCCGCCGATGCGCTGCGCACGGGGTGGTACGCGGACGAGCCGCTGCTCGATCCCGCGCTCGTCGGCAGCTCGTCGTTCGGGCCCCTGTTCGACGCGCCCGTCGATGGGCAGGTCTACGCGCAGCCACTCTACGTGAACGGCGCGCTGCTGGTGGCGACCGAGACGAACCACGTGTACGCGCTCGACGCCGCCACGGGCGCGACGAAGTGGATGCGGCAGCTCGGCCTGCCCTGGAACGCCGCCGATCTGAACTGCGGCGATCTCTTCCCCACCGTCGGCGTCACGGGCACGCCCGCGATCGATCCGGCGACGCAGACGGCATACCTCTTCTCGAAGACGTACGCGAGCGGCTCGAGCGGCGCGGCCATGTGGACGGCGCACGCGTTCGATCTCGCGACGGGCAACGAGCGGCCCGGGTTCCCGCTGGCGATCACGGGCTCGGCCCAGAACGAGCCGGCGCAGATCTTCGACGCGACCCACCAGCATCAGCGCGCCGGGCTCATCTTCATGAACGGCGTCGTGTATGCGGCGTTCGGTGGTCACTGCGATCGGCCGCCATACGGCGGGTGGGTGATCGGAGTCTCGGCGAAGGGCGTCGTGACGACGATGTGGTCGACGGAGGCAGGCCTCGCGCGCTCGGATGGAGGAGGGATCTGGATGTCGGGCGGCGGGCTGGTCTCGGATCGGGACGGCGACCTGCTGTTCGCGACCGGCAATGACGCCTCCGCATCGGCGACCCCGATCGCGGGGCGCACACCGCCCGGCGCGCTCGGCGAGGCGATCGTGAGGCTGCGCGTTCAGGCCGACGGGAAGCTGAAGGCCGTCGACTTCTTCTCCCCCGCGGAGCTGCCCTGGCTGAACCACATCGACGCCGATCTCGGCGCCGGCGCGCCGATTGGCCTTCCGGCCGGCTTCGGAACGCCGTCGCACCCCAACCTGCTCGCGCACGCGGGCAAGGCCGGAGAGCTGTACCTGCTCGATCGCGACGACCTGGGCGGCTACCTCCAGGGGCCAGCCGGCAGCGATCGCGTCCTCCAGCGCCTCGGCCCCATCGGAAACGTGTGGTCGCGGCCCAGCGTCTGGCCGGGCGACGGCGGCTATCTCTACCTGCCCGTCGTGAACGGCTGCGCCGACCCCGCCGATCCGGCCGGCTGCTTGCGCGCGTACGCTCGCGGCGAGACGGCCGATGGGACGCCCGCGCTGGCGCTCTCGGCGACGTCGACCAGCTCGTTCGGCTATGGGTCGAGCGCCGCGATCATCACCTCGGACGGAACCCGCTCGGGCTCGGCGCTGCTGTGGACGATCTGGGCGTCCGGCGGCGACAGCGCGACCTCGCAGCTGCGCGCCTACGACGCGGTACCGGAGGGGACGTCGCTCAAGCTCAGGTTCCTGTCCGGCGTCGGTGGCGGCAACCGGTTCACGGCGCCGGGCGTCGGCGACGGGCGCGTCTACGTGGGGACGGGCGACGGCCACGTCCTCGGGTTCGGGATCACGGGCGGGCCGCCGCTGCGCGCGACGGGCACGGCCTTTGCGCCCACGGTCGTCGGCGACGCGCGCGTCTCGAGCGTCGACCTCACGGCTTCGGGCCCCGTCAGCGTCGTCGCGCTCGCGGCGACCGGCGATTACGCGCTGACGCCCGACGCGCCCAGCGTGCCCTTCACGATGGAAGCCGGCGACACGCGCGCCGTGCCGCTCACGTTTCGCCCGACGGTCGAGGGCCCAGCCGAGGGCGCCCTGACCGTGACGACCGCGCAGGGCACGCTCACGATCTCCCTCTCCGGGGTCGGGCAGTCAGCCGTGCCGCGGCTCGCCGCCTCGCCCGCCGTGCTGGCCTTCGCAGCGCTCACCAAGGGTGCCGTGGCCGCACAGACGGTCTCCATCACGAACGTCGGCGCGGAGCCCGTCACGATCTCGGCAGTGGACGTGCCGTCCGCGCCGTTCGCGGCCGACGAGCTCCCCGCGGAGGGCACCACGGTGCCCGCCGGCGCGTCGTTCGCCGTCACGGTGCGCTTCGCGCCCACCGTCGTCGGCAGCGCCGCGAGCTCGCTGGCCTTCACGGCCGGCGGCTCCGTGAGCGCCGTCGCGATCGAGGGGACGGCGATCGCCGGCCCTCAGCTCCGGCTCGCGCCGGCGCAGATAGACCTCGGCGTCCAGGCCGTCGGGGTGACCGTGCGCGCCGTGTTTCAGCTCAGCAACGTCGGCGACGCGCCCGTGGTGATCGAAAAGTCCAAGCCGCCCACGTCACCCGTGTTCCAACCCGAGACGGCCTTGCCCGAGGGCACCGTGATCGCGCCCGGCGCCTCCAGTGAGCTGGTCGTCCGCGTGTCGCCGAACGCCGTCGGCCGCGCGAGCGACTCCTGGACCATCAACGCGAACGACGGACAGGGCGTGCGCCGGGTGTCGCTCGCCGTCACGGGCTACGCGCCGCCCGTGATGCCGCCCGTGACGACGCCCGCGTCGCCCGACGCGGGCACGAGCGCCAGCTCACCTTCGCAGCCGGACAGCGAGCTCGCCGCCCAGACGCGGACCGAGGACGGTCCCGTCGTCGGCCACGCGTGCGCGGTCGCCGGAGCCGCGGGTGCGCCCGGCCCCGCGGAGCTCGCCCTCTTCGGCGCGTGCGCGGCGGCGACCGCCCTCGCGCGGCGCAGGCGGCGGCGCCAGTCGTAGCTTCCATTTCGATCGCGGCGCGAGCCGCGCCGAGCCGCCGACGAGCCCATCGTCACTCGCGAAACGCAGGACACGTTCGCGGCGCGCGACCTTCGGGGCGCGCAGCGACCGCGGGCCGCCGGCGGCGCACGACGAGCGGCAGCGAGCCTCCGCGCGGCAACATCGTCACGCCGAGCTGCGGCGGCACTTCGACGCCGGGGACGACGGCGAGCTCGTAGGCGCGCAGGATGCCGGAGAGCACGTAATGGCTCTCATGCAGCGCGAAGTGATTCCCGATGCACGTGCGCGCGCCGCCGCCGAACGGGAAGTAGGCGAACCGCGGCAGACGCGCCTCCATTTCGCTCGTCCATCGCTCCGGACGAAACGCTTCGGGCTCTTCGAAGTGGCGCGCCGAGCGGTGCACGGCCCACTGGGGCATGATGAGCTCCGCGCCCAGCTTCAGCCGCACGCCGCCGAGCTCACAGGGTGCGAGCACGGTGCGCGAGATGCGATGGGCCGGCGGATAGAGGCGCAGGCTCTCGCGCATGACTTGCTCGGTGAAGGCCGGATCGTCCGCGGTCGCGACCCGCGCCGCGATCTCCGGGTGCTGCGCCAGCAAGTAGAACGCCCAGGTCAGCGCCGCCGCGCCGGTCTCGTGACCGGCGAAGAACATGGTCACGACCTCGTCGCGGATCTGCCGCGCGTCGAGCGGCTGCCCGCGATCGTCGCGCGCCGCGAGCAGCAGCGAGAGCAGGTCGTCACCGCCCGCGGCGGAGGCGCGCCGCCGCCGCTGGACCAGCGCCGCTGCGAAGGCATCCAGCGCGGCGACCGCGCGCCGGAACCGGCGGCCCGGCGCGGTCGGCAGACGCGAGAGGTCCACCATGTAGCCCGGGTGACCGAGCGCGACCGAAACCCGCCGAAACGCGGCGAACACCAGGCCGCCCGTCGCCGCCACGGGGCGCGCGACGAAATACTGATGGAAGTCGTGCAGCGCCTCGGCCGCCGCGACGACGAAGGGGCGCCCCGCGGCCATGTCCTCGCCGAAGAGCGCGTGCGCGAGGACGTCGAAGCAGAAGTCGGTCATCGTGCGGTGAACGTCTCGCACGCCGCCATCGGCCCACGCCGCGTGCACACGCGCCATGGCCGCCTCCATGTAGCGCCGGTACCCATCGACGCGGCGCTTGTTGAAGGCCGGCTGGAGGATGCGTCGCTGCTGGCGCCAGAGCGGGCCGTCGGACGTCAGCAGGCCGCGCCCGAACGCCGCCAGCGTCACGCGCAGACCCGACGACTTGCCGAAGCTCCCCTGCTTGCGAACGAGCACCTCTTCGATGAGCGCCGGGTCGGTGACGACATAGACCGGGTAACGCCAGATGTGCGTCGCGACGAGGCCGCCCTGCCGCTCGCAGTCACGATAGAAGTCGAGGATGTTCCCCTGGAAGGCCTTCGCGCTGCCGGATAACCAAGCCGTCAAACCGAACACTCCGCAGAAGGGAACGCTGATGCGCGCCGAATGTTCACCGCAAGGCGCGAGCGCCCGCGAAATCGCCGTTACCGCGAGGCCACGTTCGCGGCGAATCACCGCGCCGTTGCTTGCTTTTCTCATTCCGATCGCCGCATGCTGGATGCGGCTCACCGGTGTCGGCCAGCTTCAACGTCCTTCCACCCCAAGCTTCGTCTGAAGCTTCGTCCAACGCCTCGCGCGACGAACGGCCTCGCCTCGAGGCGGCGCTGCGGGGGCCGGCGCCGGACGATGCTCGCCGCATCTTCGACGCCTTCGTCGACGTCGCGCGGCGTCGCCCTGACGCGACAGCCGTCGTGCACGCGGGCCGCGCGTACACCTACGGCGAGCTCGAGCGGCTGACGCGCGCGCTGGCGGCCCGCCTTGGGGCGGCGGTGCGGCCGGGCGAGTTCGTCGCGATCTACGGCCGGCGCGACGTCGGCACGGTGGCCGCGATGATCGCCAGCGCGCGCGCCGGGCGCGCCTTCAGCGTGCTCGACTCCGCCTATCCGCCCGCTCGACTCGGGCAGACGTTCTCGCAGCTCGGCGCGGCGCGGCTCGTGATCGTCGACGGGCGCTCCGACGACGATCACGCGCTGGCCCAGATCGCCGGCAGAGACGCGCTCGTGCGCCTGCGCCTCGACGACGTCGCGCCAGAGCTCGCGACCGAGCCGGATCGTGCGTCGCCCTCGGACATCGCCTACGTGCTCTTCACCTCGGGGACGACGGGCGTTCCCAAGGCGATCAAGACGTCGCACGCGCCGCTCGTTCACTTCGTCGAGTGGTACGCCGCGCGGTTCGCCGCGGACGCGCGCGCGCGGTTCTCGATGCTCTCCGGCCTCGCGCACGATCCCGTGCTGCGCGACGTCTTCGTCCCGTTGAGCGTCGGCGCCGAGCTGCACATCCCCGAGCAGGCCACCTTGCTCGCGCCCCGGGCGCTCTTCGAGTGGGTGGACCGCGCGCGCGTCACGCACGTCCACGGCACACCGCAGCTCTTCGGCCTCCTGGTGACGGGCAGGCCTCCGGGAGACCGGCTGGCGCACGTGCAGTACTTCTTCTCCGGCGGAGACGCCCTGCGCCGCGGGCGCGCCCTCGACCTGCTCGACGCGGCATCCGGGTCGACGGTCGTCAACTTCTACGGAGCGACCGAGACGCCTCAGGCGATGGGGTTCCACGTCTTCGATCGCGCGCGGGACGACGATCGAGTGCCGGTCGGCCGAGGGATCGCAGACGCCCAGGTGCTCGTGCTCGACGAGCACGAGCGCGTCGCGCCCATCGGACAGAAGGGACACGTGGCGATTCGCACGCGCTACCTGTCGGCCGGATACCTCGACGACTCCGTGCACACCGAGCAGCGGTTTCGGGCGAACCCTCTCGGCAACGATCCAGGCGACCGGCTGTACCTCACGGGCGACCTCGGCGTCTTCCGCGAGGACGGCGCCGTGGTGGTCACGGGCCGCGCCGACGATCAGGTCAAGGTGCGAGGGTTCCGCGTCGAGCTGGGCGAGATCGCGCACCACCTCGAGCGCCTGCCCGGCGTGCGCGCCGCGATCGTGCTTCCCGACGCGACCGGCTCGGGCGAGACGCGCCTCACCGCCTACCTCGTCGGCGGCGGCGACACGGCGGGCGCGCGCGCCGCGCTGGGCGAGGTCCTGCCGGCGTACATGATCCCTGCGCAGTGGGTGTGGCTGCCCGCGATGCCGCTGCTGCCGAACGGCAAGATCGATCGCGCGCGCCTCGCGGCCCGCGCGCGCGCGCCCGTCACCCCGCTCGAGGGCCCCGTCGAGACCGCGATCGCCGAGCAGTGGCAGCGCGTCCTCGGCCTGCCGCAGGTGGGCGCCGACGTCAGCTTCGTCGATCTCGGCGGCGACTCGCTCTCGTTCATCCAAGCGCAGGCGCTGCTGGAGCCCCTGCTGGCGACCCTGCCCGAGGCGTGGGAACGCCTCACCGTCCGCGAGCTGGCCGCGCGCCGCACGCAGAAGCCGCGTCGGTCGATCGACCTTGCGACCGTGGACACGTCCGTGCTGATCCGCGCCGTGTCGATCGTCGCGATCGTCGTGGCCCACCTCACGGGGCACGTCCTGCACGGGTCGACGATGACCCTCTTCATCGTCGCGGGCATGAGCTTCGCCCGCTATCAGCTGAACGCCGCGTTGCGGGCGGAGAGCGCCGCGCCGGTGCTCCGCTCGGCGTTCCGCATCGCGTTGCCGACGATCCTCTACACGTTCGCGATCGAGCTTCTGTTCACGTCGCCGAAGGGGCCCGCGCTGCTGCTGGTCACGAACCTGTTCGAGGCGAACTTCGATCACGGGCTGACGTTCTGGTTCATCGAGCTGCTGGTGCAGAACCTGCTCCTCCTCGCGGCGCTGCTGGCCCTGCCCCCCGCGCGCCGCCTGATCGCGAGGCGGCCTTTCGAGGTCGGCTGGGCGCTGGCGGTGGCGATCACGATCCTGTCGCTGTTCGCGCCCCGCCTCTGGAACACGGCGCCCCTCTTCCACCGCGTGCCGCACATGAGCATCTGGCTCATGTGCCTCGGCTGGGCGATCGCCAAGGCCGAGACGAACGCGCGCAAGCTCCTGTGCGTCGCCACGGCCGCCGCGGCGCTGTACCTCACGCCGCTCAAGCAAGGGGCCTTCGACGTGTTCCCGGCGGCGGCCCTCGTCGCGCTGGCGGTGATGCCGCGCCTCCGCTTGCCGCGGCTGGCCGCGTCGGCGACGAACCTGGTCGCGCAGAGCTCGCTGTTCATCTACCTGACGCACGCGCAGGTCGCGTCTTTCGCGCGCCACTTCGGCGCGCTCGGCCGCGGCGTCGTGGGCATCGTCGTCGCCGTCGCGGCGGGCATCGGCGCCTGGCGCGCGTGGGAGGTGGTGACGTTGGCCGTCGCCCGACGCCTCCGCCGCAGCGCTCCCCTGCCCCCGCCGGCGTGACAAGCTTCGCCTCGCGCCCTGAATGCCCTTCACCGCCTCGCACGTCATCGCCGCCGTCCCGCTGCGGCGCCTGCTCGCCCGCAGAGCCGTCACGTCCGCGCTGGTGATCGGGACGATGGTGCCGGACTTCCGGCACTTCATCCCGGTCATCCCGGGACACGCTCACCTGCCGACCCACTTCGTCTCGGCCCTCCTCTGGTTCGCGCTGCCCGTGGGCCTCGTCACCTACTTCGTCTTCGAACGGCTCCTGCGCGCGCCGGCGGTCGCCCTGCTGCCGGTCTTCGTGCGGCAGCGACTGGGCGCGCGGCTGGCCCCGCCGACGCCCGCCGAGGAACCGCCGCTCGCGGACGTCGCGCTCTCGCTGATCGCCGGCGCGGCGTCGCACATCGCTTGGGACGCGTTCACGCACCGCGGGACGTTCATCGTCGACGCGTTCCCCGGGTTCTTCTACCGGGTCTTCTACCGGCGCGGCACGTGGGAGCTGTTCGGCTACGGCATCCTGCAGCACGCGAGCTCGCTCGCGGGGCTGGCGCTGCTGCTCGCGTGGTGGCGGCGCTGGCTCGCGCGCCAGCCCGTCGATTCGACGATCGGCGCAGGAGCCACGGCGGGCGAGCGGCGGGTGGCGCTCCTCGTCACGCTGGTCGCACCCGCGATCGCCCTCGTCGCGGAGCTCGTGTTCCTGACGGCGCACGTGGGCCTGCTGAAGCGCAAGGCCGTCCCGCTGTCGGTGAGCGCGGCCGGCATCGTCCTCACCATCGGCGGCGTGGCGTACGCCACCGTCTGGCACCGGCGCCGCCGGCACGAGCCCCCCTGAATGGCGGCCGGAGTTTCCCAGCGATCTCAGGCTGTTGCAAAAAGATCGCGGCCCGGCGTCGATTCGCAGGCGCCTCGTTCGCCGTGCTCGTGAAGCCGGCGGTGCCGGCCCCCAACCGACCTACAATCACGCGAGGAGTCGACGATGCGCTTCATGATCATGCACAAGAACGATCCCAAGACCGAGGCAGGCGAGAAGCCCCCGATCGAGCTTGTCCACAAGATGGGCGCGCTCATCGGCGAGTACGCGAGCACCGGTCGCCTGATCGACGGCGCGGGCCTCAACGGCAGCAGGACGCGCACGCGCCTCACCTTCCGCGGCGGCCGCTGCACCGTGAAGCACGGTCCCTACCGGGGTGAGCACGAGCTGCCGGCGGCGACGCTGCTCTTGAAGGTTCGCACGCGCGACGAGGCCATCGGCTGGGCCGAGCGCTACGGCAAGATCCTCGGCGACGGCGAGCTGGAGCTGGGCAAGGTGAACGAGCCGTGGGACATCGGGCTCATGCCGGAGCCGGAGAACCCGCCGCTGCAGATGCTGCTCATCGACAAGGCCGACGCCGCCACCGAGGCCGGCGGGCGCAGCACCAAGCAGAAGGCCGAGCTCACCCGCCTCAAGACGGAGATGGAGAAGGCCGGCGTGCTCGTGCGTGCGCTGCAGCTGCAGCCGAGCGCGAAGGCCAAGCGCCTCATGTTCACGAACAACGACCTGCGCGTGGTCGACGGCCCGTTCACCGAGTCGAAGGAGCTGCTCGGCGGCTTCGCCGTCATGGAGATGTCCGGCATGGACGAGGCGATCGCGATGTGCCGCCGCTACGCGGAGATCCTCGGCGGCACGCTGGAGATCGACGTGCGGCTCGTCGATGGCGGCGAGGCCGGTTGAGCGCGCTCGCTCCATTTCGTCATCAGCCGTTCTGGTGCGAGGAGAACGTCTGGCACCTCGCCCAGCACGCGGCGACGCAAGCGGCCGAGCGCCTGGTCCTCGTGCTCACGGGCGCCAGCGCTCAGGTGGCCTGCTGGCATCAGAAGGCGGGCGACGCCGGCCGGCCCATCCTGTGGGACTACCACGTCGTCCTCGCGACGCGCACGGACGCCCACGGCTGGCAGGTCTGGGACCTCGACAGCCGCGTCGGGGTTCCGGCCGCCGCCCGCGCGTGGTTGCAGGCGACGTTCCCCGCCGCGGACCGCGTCCCCCACGCTTACCGCCCGAGGTTCGCGGCCATCCCCGCAGACCATTATGTCCGCCACTTCGGCAGCGACCGGGGCCACATGCGTGAGGCCGATGGTGGCTGGCTGCAACCACCGCCGCCGTGGCCGGCGATCACCGGCGAAGGGCTCACCCTCGCGGATGCGCTCACCGAGGCGCGGCGAGGCCTGAACCTCGGCGAGATCGTCGCGCGTCTCCTCTGAGGGAGACTGGCCCGGCGCTTCCCGTGGGTGCGCGCGACGGGCCAGCCGTCCGAGCTCACTCGTCAGATGGCGTCGTCAGATGGCGTGGTCAGATGGCGTCGTCAGATGGCGTCGTCAGATGGCGTCGTTGCCCTTTCCGGCCCCTGCGGACGGCCTCCTCCACGTGGGGACGAGCCCTCGGCGGAAGGCGCGGCGCCTAGACCGCGATGTCGACGATGACGGCCGAGTGGTCGGACAGCGGCCGCCCGTCGGCGCCGTGCGGGCGCGCCACGGACGCGGCGACCGGCGTGACGTTGCGCCCTGCGAACCAGTCGAGGCGCGCCGGCACGCAGCCGTTCCAGGGCCGCAGCAGCCGCACGAGGAGCCGCGTGAGCGCCCGACCGACCAGCTTTCGCGTGCGATCGAGCGCGTAGGGATCCGCGAGATCGTAGAACGAGGTGCCGGCCGCGCGGTCGTTGAATCCGTCGACGACGAAGGCGCGCGACCGCAAGAGGTCGAAGATCGGCCGCTCGTAGCGCGTCTCGGGCGTCAGGTACTGTTCGACCGTCGCGCGGAAGCCGGTGACCAGCAGCTTGTGCATGAGGTCGGCGAACGGCGGCGCCACGACGGCGCGACGGAGCTCGTCGAGCCGCGCGCCCCGCTGGACGTTCCAGGCCACGGCCCGCAGCGCCCGGCCGCGCGGCGCGGGGCCAGCCGGCCGAGCCGGCGCGCGGTCGGCCCTCTCGACGCCCTCGAGCACGCGCCTCACCTCGGCGCCGATCGAGGCCCACAGAGCGCTTCGCTCCAGCGCCTTCCGCGTCCGAATCGCCCTCAACGCGCGGTAGTGCGCGTGGATCTCGTGCTCGACGGCCTCGAGGCGAGCGAAGGGCATGGGCCAGACGATAGCAGCCGAGCGGCGGAGCCGCGCCTCGGCGGCGACGGGCTGGGCCGCTCAGCGGCGCTTGAAATACTGAACGGCGCGCTCGTGGGCCTCCGCCGCTTTTCGAGTCCGAAACGTGCCCAGGTTCCTGCGCTTCCCCGTCTTCGGGTTCTTCTTGCGCGAGTAGAGCCGGTATTGCCCGGAGGCGAGCTTCCTGATCATGAAGGGAATGATGCGCACCGTCCGGGCGCGCGGCGACGCCTCCCCGCGCGGCGAACAGCGCCAGGCACTCGGGATCCACTCGCTTCTGCCGTCGCGACGGGACAAGGACCTCGAAGTCGGCACGACTCTTGGATCCGAAGGGGACCCATGCGCGCGCTCGAAGCCCGCTTCCATCCCTTCGAACGGCAGGGTCCCACGTTCGTCGTCGTCGGCCACATCGTCTGGGACGATGACGCCGCGCGCGTGCCGCGTGTCGAACCCTCCTCGTCGCTGCCCCGTCACACGGCGCCGGGAACGATGCTGGCGACGCTGCGCCACCTCGTCGCCATGACGTCGCCGCGATCCTACGAGCGTCTCCAGGCGCTGCGCAGCCGCTTCTGGTCGTTCGTGCGCGTCGACGATCTCCCGCCTGCGAATGGTCCCTCGTTCACCTGATTCGCGACGCGCTCACCGGGGGGAGGCGCTCCAGGCGTGCCTCCCCCCGGTGGCGCGACCCCGTGCGTTCTGCAAGGCGTCTTGCAGGATGCCCG
The DNA here is from genome assembly GCA_035548155.1 of Polyangia bacterium. Lineage (GTDB taxonomy): Bacteria > Myxococcota_A > Polyangia > Fen-1088 > Fen-1088 > DASZFV01. Next base: position 2,119 of record DASZUD010000229.1, on the reverse strand, counting down.
ACTGGGTCCAGGCGGCGTTTGGGCCGGCGTCGTGGCTCTTCACGTTCTAACGTGTGCGCGTGCGCGGGCTTTCCCTCGGCATCCTGCTGGTCCTCGCCGTGATCCTCGTCCTCGGGTTCGCGGCGCGGAGCCTCTCGCGCGAACGCGACCGGCTGCGCGACGACTACGCCAAGGCCCAGCTCGCGGGCGCTCGGGACCTCGCGTCGGGCCTCGAGGACCGGCTCCTCGATCTCGAAGAGGACGGGCGCGTCGTCGGCGCGCTGGTTCAGGGCTTTCGCGGGACGCCGCCCGCGGCCGCGGCCCAGCACGAGCAGAACGTGCTGGCCTGGTTCAAAGCCATGGCCATCGTCGTCCGCCACTACCGCAGCTTGGCCCTCTATGATGGGGCGCGGCTGCGCGTGTCGGCGATCGATCCGGCCGAGCGGCCCGACGTGGGCGAGGCGCTCATGGTCCTCGGCCGCGCCGCGGCGGCTGCCGCCACCACGCAACCTCACCTGTCGGGCCCCGTCGAGGCCACGCCCGGGCGCTACTTCTACCTCTACTCGTTCGCGGTCGGTCCGGGCTCCGTGGTCATCACCGTGGACGCCCCGCGCCTGTTCCAATCGGCGCTGCGCTCGTTCCCGGACGCGCGCGCGATCGTCGTCGATCCCGCAGGGAACGAGTGGAGCGGCTGCACGCCCGCGACGACGTGCACGCCGCGCACGGCGGGCGCCCACGCGTTCACGCTCGCGCCCTGGAACGCCGACAGCGGCACGCTGTGGCTCGACGAGCGCGAGACGCACGCCGCGGGGCTCGCGGCGCCCCGCTCCGTCGCCGCCTGGGTCACGACGGGTCCGGCCGACTTCGGGAAATGGCGCACCCAGCTCGTCGCCTCGGCCGGCAGCCTGCACGCGCGCGAGCAGGCCCTCGCGAGCCAGCTCATCGCCACCGTCATCGGCCTGCTGACGGCCGTCGGGATCGTCGGCGCGCTGATCCTCAAGCAGCAGCGGCACGCGGCCGCGCTCACCGAACGGCTGCGCAACGCCGAGACGCTGCGGTCGCTCGAGGGCCAGCTCATCCGCGCCGAGAAGCTGGCGACGACGGGCGTGCTGGCGGCGGGCATCGCGCACGAGATCGGGACTCCGCTGGGGGTCATCCGCGTGCGCGCCGAGATGCTGCAGCAACGCCTGCAGGCCGAGGCCGAGGGCCGCGCGCTGGACACGATCATCCAGGAGATCGATCGAATCTCGCTCACGATCAGGCAGGTGCTCGACTTCTCGCGCTCGCAGGCCGTGGAGCTGCAGGCCGTAGCGCCCGAGCCGGTGCTGCGTTCGGTGCTGGAGCTCCTCGACCACCGCATCGCCGCGCAATCCCTCACCGTGAGCGCGACCGTGCGCCCCGACGTCCCGAGCCTGGCCGCCGACCCCAATCAGCTGCAGCAGGTCCTGATCAACGTGATCCTGAACGCCTGCGACGCGTGCACGAAGGGCGGCCACATCTGGATCTCGGCCGCGCCGTCGGCCGACGAATCGCAGGTCGTCTGGGAGCTGCGCGACGACGGCGCGGGCATCGCCGAAGAGCACCTCTTGGCCGTGTTCGACCCGTTCTTCACGACGAAGAAGCGCGGCCAGGGCACGGGCCTCGGCCTGCCGGTCGCCGCGGGGATCGTGCGCAACCACGGCGGCGAGATGGGCCTCGCGAGCCGCGTCGGCGAGGGAACGACGGTGACGATCCGCTGGCCCGCAGCGGCAGCAGGAGCACACAGCCATGTCCAAGGGTAGAGTCCTGGTGATCGATGACGCGCTCCCGATGGCCCAGGCCGTCGTCGAGTATCTCCAGCTGCAGGGCTTCGAGGGCGAAGCCGCCGACGGAGGCGCCGCCGGGATCGAGCGCTTCAAGGCGGCGCCCGCCGACGTCGTGCTGACCGATCTGCGCATGAAGGGCACGGACGGCATGGACGTGCTGCAGGCCGTCCGCGAGATCGATCCGGGCGTGCCCGTGATCATCATGACGGCCTTCGGCGCCGTCGAGACCGCCGTCGAGGCGATCCAGCGCGGCGCGTACCACTACGTCACGAAGCCCTTCAAGTCCGAGATCGTGCGCGTCCTCATCGAGCGCGCGTTGGGCGAGCGCACGATCC
>DASZUD010000228.1:0-8079 GCA_035548155.1 Polyangia bacterium | reverse complement strand
GCTGCCCCCCGAGCCGGCGACCCCGCTGGCGCCCGACTGGCCCGTTCTGCCCGCGTCTTCAGCGGACCCACCCTTCGAACAGGCGGCGGCGCCGAGGCAAAGCAGCGCTCCCGCGAGGACGACGAACCGTGACATGCACGGTTAGACGACGGCGAAGCACCGGCCAGGCAGGCCGGCTGCGCGCCGGCGAGGCCGCTCAGCGCGACCAGGCGTGGGGCCTGTGGGGCCTGTGCCGGTGACGGACCTGCTCCCAGGCGCCCGACTCCTGGGCCCACCAGACGAGGGACACCGCGAGGATGCTCCCCATCACGACGATCGACCAAACGACCCACACCCACCGCCAGCGGATGTCGTAGCTGTTCGCTTGCGCGAGGGCACTCCACATTGAAGGCCACATCTCATTGAAAGCGTGGCGCCGCGCAAACGACCCGTCAATCGCCGCAACGAAGCCAAGCTTCGGCGACCGGCACTATGTTTTTCGTCGTGGGATTGCCGGTGATTCTCATCGTCGACGACGAGCCGGATCTGCTCGGCCGGCTGGCCGCGGATCTTCGGCGCCGCTTCGATCGCGACTACCAGATCGTGGCGCACACCTCGGCGCACGCGGCGCTGGCGGAGCTCGCGCGGCTGCGAGAGGCCGCGCAAGCCGTGGCCCTCGTGATCGCCGACCAATGGATGCCCGAGCTGCCGGGCGTCGAGCTGCTCGGCCGCGCGCACGAGATCGATCCGGAGGCGATGCGCGCGCTCTTGGTCGCGTGGGGCGATCGTTCCGCGGGCCCCACCGTCCTCGAGGGCTGCGCCTTCGGCCGGCTCGACAACTACATCCTCAAGCCGTGGACGCCGGCCGAGGTGCACCTCTACCCCCAGGTCGGCGACTTCCTGGTGGAGTGGGCGCGCGCGCACGGCCCGCGCATGGAGCTGGTCCGCGTCGTCGCCGCGGATCCGTCCCCGCGCGCGCACGAGCTGCGACAGCTGCTCGAGCGCAATGGCATCCCGCACGGGTTCTATGCCGCGGGGTCCGAACGAGGCCGGCGTCTGTTGCGCGAGACGGCACAGTCGGCGGACAGGCTGCCGATCGTGCTGCTCCTCGACGGGCGCGCGCTGGTCGACCCGTCGAACGCCGAGCTGTCCGACGCGCTGGGCGTCGTGAACGCGCTCGGCATGACCGCCGCGTCGGGGCGGCGCGCCGCCTACGATCTCGCCGTGGTCGGCGCCGGACCGTCCGGCCTCGCTGCCGCGGTTTATGCCGCCTCCGAGGGCCTGCGCACGGTGGTGATCGAACGTGACGTCATCGGCGGCCAGGCCGGGGCGAGCTCGCTCATCCGGAACTACCTCGGGTTCCCGCGCGGCATCACCGGCGCGGAGCTGGCCCAGCGCGCCTTCCAGCAGGGATGGCTCTTCGGCGCAGAGTACGTGCTCGCGCGCGGGGTCTCGCGCCTGACCCCGCGGGGACAGGCGATCGAGCTTGGCCTCGAAGACGGGACGGCCTTCGAGGCGCGCAGCGTGCTCGTCGCGAGCGGGGCGCGGTACCGCCGCCTCGGCGTGCCCAGCGTCGAGCGCCTCGTGGGGGCGGGCGTGTTCTACACCGTCGTGGGCGACGCGAGCCTGTTCAGCGGGAAGGACGCGATCGTCGCGGGCGGCGGCAACTCGGCGGGGCAGGCGGTCGTGCACCTGGCCCACCACGCCCGCCGCGTCACGCTGCTCTGCCGCGCGGACAGCCTCGAGGCGCACATGGCGGACTATCTGGTCCGGGAGATCCGGCGCGCGCGCAACGTCGAGGTGCGGGTGGCGACCGAGATCGTCGACGCGGAAGGCGAGCGCGTCCTCGAGGGGCTGCGCGTCTTCGATCGCGCGCGTGACACGAGGGAGACGCTGCCCGCGACGACGCTGTTCGTGCTCGTCGGCGCGGACCCGCACACGGATTGGCTGCCCGACGCCGTCGCGCGCGACGACCACGGCTTCATCTTGACCGGCCGCGAGGTCGGCCAGCGGACGCCGCGGGCGCCGCTGCCCTACGAGACCAGCATGCCCGGCGTCTTCGCGGTGGGCGACGTCCGCGCAGGATCCAGCAAGCGGCTCGCCTCGGCCGTGGGCGAGGGCGCCGCGGCGGTCGCCTCGATTCACGAGCTGCTCGACGCGCGCTGACGAGGCGCTCGCGCGTCGGCGCGAGGCGCACCCGACGTGGTGGCTGCGCGCCGCCGGCCGGGGCGGGCTCGACCATCACGGTCGAGCTGCCCTACGCGTCGGCGTCCCTGTCGGCGGCGGGCGCTGCCGCGGGTCGAGTCGTCAGGCGCGCCGAATCACGACGTGCATCGCGGCTTCGCTGGGGACGTGCTCCGTGACGGTGTAGCCGAGCGCGCGCAGGTCGAGGCCGCCGAAGAGCGACTCGCCCGCGCCCAGCAGCGTGGGCGAGATGGCGAGGTGCAGCTCGTCGACGAGGCGCGCCCGCAGGTACTGCCGGATCGTCGCCGCGCCGCCCCCGAGGCGCACGTCCCTGCCGCCCGCCGCCTCGCGCGCGCGCCGGAGCGCCTCCTCGATGCCGCCCGTCACGAAGTGGAACGTCGTGCCGCCCTCCATCTCCAGCGGGCGTCGCTCGTGGTGCGTGAGCACGAACACCGGCGTGTGATACGGAGGATTCTCGCCCCACCAGCCGCGCCACTGCTGGCCGTCCGACCCTGCGGGCCACGGGCCGCGTACGGGGCCGAACATGTTGCGGCCCAGGATCCACGCGCCGAGGTTCTCGACGCCGCGGCGGGCGAAGTCGTCGTCGACGCCGCTCGTCCCCGTGCCCTTCGCGCCGAGCATGCTCTGGAACGTGCGCGTGGGGCGGAACCAGTGGTGCAGGTCGCCGCCGTTGCGGCCCAGCGGATTTTGAAGGTCTTGATCCGGCCCGGCGCCGTAGCCGTCGAGCGACACCGTGAAGCCGTTGACGCGGAGCTTGCTCATGATCGAGCGCCGCGCTTGCTGATCTCGTCGCGCAGGCGCGCGTCGCGCTCGCGGACCTCGGGCGTGACGTTCTCCCCGAAGTCTTCGATCTCGTAGACGGGCCGCAGCTCCAGCACCGCCTCCTCACCGGGCATCGGATCCGGACAGCGCTTCGCCCACGCGAGCGCCTCGTCCATCGACTTCACGTCCCAGATCCAGAAACCAGCGACCAGCTCCTTGGTCTCGGCGAACGGCCCGTCCACCACCGTGCGGTCGCCGCCGCCCTTGAAGACGACCCGCTTGCCCTTGGCGCTGGGCTGCAGCCCGTCGCCCGACTTCATGATGCCGGCCTTGACCAGCTCCTCGTTGAACTTGCCCATCTCCGTGAGGAGCCGCTCGCTGGGCATCACGCCGGCCTCGCTGTTCTTCGTCGCCTTCACGATCACCATGAGTCGCATCGTCGTCCTCCTCGTCCGGGTCGTCTGGGGCGGGTACCTCGCCCGCCTTCTGACATGGCGACGAACGGCCCGGGGGCAAATCGACAACGCGCGGTCGCTTTTTCTGCCTGGCCGCGGGCGGTCATCGAAAATGCCGCGATATCAGTCGTTTGGCGGTCTTGCCCGAGCGCCTCGCAGGCGGCGTGCCGCGAAGTCTCCTTCGCGTGTTCCCCCAGCGCCCCACCCGTTCAAGGAGACGCTCATGCCCGCTCGTTCCGCATCTCTGTCTCGCCGCGCCGAGATGACCCTGGCCGCCGCCGCCTGCGGCGTCTTGCTCGCGCCCGGCCTGGCCCACGCCGCCGACGCGAAGGCCGTCACCCATGCCTCCTCCTGCATCCCCAACTCGTACAGCGGCGCTTCGGCGATCACCATCGACAAGAACGCGAACTCCGTCACGGCGAAGAGCACCAACTCCGGCATCACGACGGTCCTCTTCCCCATCACGATCAAGAACAGCGGCCCGAAGGTCACCGCGAACGACGGCATCAAGAGCGTCGCGCTCACGTCGAAGGGGACGGTGACCTGCAACATCCTCACGCGGCGCGCGCCCGTCGCCGACGGGATCCACGACCTGAACGACGTGACGCCGGCCTACAAGCTCACCAAGACCACGAGCACGGCCACCGCGTGGACGATCAACACGACGGCGGCGCGCCCCACCGACTACTGGCACGCCCACGGCTACACCGGGTCGGGCACGCCCGCCTGGTACTACTCGTACCTGTCGTGCGATCTGTCGCCCGGCGCCGTGATCAGCGGCGACATCACCACGACCGAGTACGGCCCCGAGACGGGCTACACGATCGATCCCATGCTCGGCTGCGCGATGACCACGGATCTGCCGTGGCAGTTCGACGAGGTGTTTCGCAATCCCCCCGGCGGTCCCTACCAGGACCAGGCGGGCGGCTTCATCCGGGCGCAGGCCGGCGGGCACCAGTTCAGCCTCGCGTGCCCGGTGCCGAAGAACTCGAGCATCCAGGTCATGACCAGCAGCCCGGGCCTTCCGAACGGGTGCAACCTCGACAACAGCAACCTTTCGACGGTGACCTGGCACCAGGACAACTACGGTTCGTTGTTCCCGATCGCGGTGATCCCGCAGGCGTGGACGCCGGTGATCGAGACGCAGGCCGAGGGAACCAACACCCTTTACTGCGGCGGCAGCGTGCCCGCGGGCCAGACGCTGCTCGGCGACGCCAAGTGGCAGACGTACCGCGTGTCTCCGAACCTTTCGCGCAAGACGGGCGCGGCCGTGACGGGGCCGTGGGGCACGTGGAAGGGCAACTCGTCGCAGGGGACCGCGAACGTCGACAACGCGTACGACAACGACGGCTCCACGCGCTGGACGTCGGGCACGGCCGGCAAGAAGGGCATGTGGTTCGACGTCGACCTGGGCGCGAACTGGGCCAACCTCGAGTTCAACCAGATCACGTTCGACTCGGGGACGTCGAGCCCCGACGACTACCCGCGCGCCTTCACGGTGCTCCTGTCGTACGACGACACGGGCAAGAACTTCTTCCCGCTCATCTCGGGCACCAGCAACAACCACCAGTCGTCGCTCAACTTCTCGGAGCAGAGCGCCAAGCACGTCCGCATCCAGGTGGACCAGGACATCAAGGTGGGGACCGCCACGAAGTACTGGTCGATTCGCGAGCTGAACCTCTACTTCAACGGCAATTGAGTCGGAACCCCGAGAGGGTTCCGAACCCTCCGGCGCTCGGGGCGGCTTGTGGGTGCGGTGGTGCGCGCGTTAGCATTCCGCCATGCTGCGTTGGCGCGCGGTCGGCATGGCGGCGGGGTTGATCACGCTGGTCGCGTGCGGCGCGGGCGGCGGCGGCGGAACCGGAGCGCCGTCCCCGAGCTGGATCGACGGCCCGCCTGCCGGCTACCCCGACGGCCACGCGGCCGTTCCCGCCGAGGGGCAGGCCGAGGACGTCTCGTCGCCGACGACGGTCGTCGGCACCGGCACGCCGGAGAGCTGCACGAGCGCCGCGTTCGTCCTCGCCGTCGCGAAGGGCGGCGTCATCACCTTCGACTGCGGGCCGGAGCCTGCGACGATCGTGCTGTTGCAGACGGCGAAGGTGTTCAACGACAAGGGCACGAAGCTGGTCATCGACGGCGGCAACAAGGTGACGCTCAGCGGCGGCGGCAAGGTCCGCATCCTCTACATGGCCACGTGCGACAAGGCGCAGGTCTACCCGCCGGGCCCGGGCGACTGCAACACGAACCCCGGCGTGGAGCTGGTCGTGCAGAACATCACGTTCGAGGGCGGCAACGCGACGGGCATCCCCGAGGGGACCAACAACGGCGCGGGCGGCGGCGCCATCCACGCGCAGGGCGGCCGCCTCAAGGTGGTCAACGCGCGCTTCTTCGACAACGTCTGCGACCCGCTCGGCTCCGACCTGGGCGGCGGCGCGATCCGCAAGCTGGACTATCTCGTCGCGCCGGGCGCGGGGCCCGCGCGCCCCGCCTGGGTCGTCAACAGCACGTTCGGCGGCAAGCCCGGCCTGGGGAACTCGTGCGCCAATGGCGGCGCGCTCAGCAGCATCGGCGTCTCGTGGAACATCATCAACTCGCTGTTCTCGGAGAACACGGCCGTGGGGCACGGCGCGAATTCGGGCGACGGCGGCAACGGCGGCGCGATCTACAACGACGGCAACGAGATCGCGCTCCACGTCACGAGCAGCCTCATCGAGAACAACAAGGCCAACGAGGGCGGCAGCGCCGTGTTCTTCGTGAGCAACGACAAGTCGGGGTCGATCGCGATCAACGACTCGATCACGCGCGGCAACCCGCGCGGCACCTTCGAGACGCCGGACCTCCCGGGCTTCTACGTGCTCGCGAAGGCGCCCGCCGACCTGACGGGCTCGATGATCCTGCGCTGACGCTCAGGGCGCGCACGCCGACGTGGCCGCCGCGGGCACCAGCGCCGGCGGCTCCGTGGCGCCGCCGCCGTGCGTGGCGATGCGGTCCTTGATCCAGCCCTGCAGGAGATCGACGCGCGCCAGCAGCTCCAAATTGCCGGTCACGCCCGAATTCACGGCGACGATGGTGTGCAGCGTCGTGTCCGCGACCTCGACGGGCCCGCCGGAGTCGCCGAGCTCGATGACCTTGCTGGTGACGTAGTCGAAGGGGAAGCCCGCGCGCGCCGCGCCGGAGGCGGCCAGCGGCTTCGACACGAAGAGCGAGCCCGAGACGCGGCCGTCGTCGATGATGCCGAGGTTCACGATGTTCGTTCCCTCGGGCACGGGCGCCTCCGCGATCGCCGGGTACGCGGGCAGATCGATGGGCGTGTCCAGGTACACGAGGCCGACGTCGTGCTGGTTCTGCGTCACGTGATCGTTGCCGTTGTACGTCCAGTCGAACGTCTCGCCGGCCGACGCCTTCGTCGATTGATTCGCGAAGGGCGCTTGCACGTCCCAACCCGTGAACGACGCCACGCAGTGGCCGGCGGTCAGCACCACCTTCGGCGCGATGAGGGAGCCCGAGCACAGCCCCGTCACGAAGCCGTGCTGGGAGAGCTGGAGCACGACGGCTTCGGGGTGCGTCGTCGCCGGGAGACCTCCGACGATGAACGAGCTCGTGCACCCGGTGGACGGCGGCGAAACGGAGTCGCAGGCCGAGAACGAGATCGCGAGCGCCAAGGCTCGCACGCAGAACGACAACTTCAACTACGGGATTCCTCGGGGGAAGGGGAAGGTGGTCTACAACATCCTCCCGCTCGCGCCAGGAGTTTTCCTGCGCGCGCGCCGTCTTCCGCGGACGGCTACTTGTGTGCGACCGCGTCGGTCTTGCTCGACTGCCACGCGACCATCTGCCAGCGCCCCGCGTGGTTCACCCAGACGTCGGTGAAGCGAAGTTCGATGTCCTTCGCCTGGCCCTCGTTCACGACGGACATCTTCGCCGTGCCGTTGATGACGGCGGTCGTGCCGAACACGCGCACCTGCAGGTCGGCGGGCTCGATCCTCTTGAACTGGAGCTTGCCCGTCTTCAGCGACTCGAGGAAGGCGGCCTTCGTCTCGAGCCGGCCCGTCGAGTGCGTGTACGTCAGATCGTCGGCGAGCAGCTTGCCGAGCGTCTCGAGGTCGACCTGCTGCGCGGCCTCGAAGCGCGCGAGCTCGGCGGCCTTCACGACGTCGCTCGCGCCCGTCCTCGGCGGCTTCGCGACGCCGGCGGCGGAAGCGGGGGCGGCGGTGCAAATCATGAATAGCGACAGCAGCAGAGGTCGGCGCATGAGCGACTGAGTACCCGCGATCCCCGTCGAGCGTCAACGGCGCTCCGGGCGCGAGCCCCCCTTGGGGTGATCGTGTTGCAATCGTGTAGGCGTCGATGCGCCTCCCCCCGATTGACCATCGAAGGGAGGTGGGGGAACGTCGAGGACGAGGTGCTTCGCATGCTTTCACGCCAGCTCGCCTGTTTGGGTCTCCTCGGTACGTTCGTCGTCGGCTGCGGTGGAGGCTCGGCGGGCCCGGGCGGAAGCGCGGGCCACGGCGGCAGCGCGGGCACCACGGGCGCGACCGCCGGCACGACGGGCAACAACGCGGGGAACGCGGGCTCGACGGGCAGCGCGGCCGGCGGCACGGGCAGCGCGGGGACCACGGGCGCCGCGGGCAGCGGCGACTCGTCGGGCGCCGCGGGCACGACCGGGACGGCCGGCGTG
>DASZUD010000227.1:0-7996 GCA_035548155.1 Polyangia bacterium | reverse complement strand
GGGCGAAGGAGCTCAAATGCTCGTCGCAGGGGGGCGGCTGCAAGGCGACCTGCAACGAGCTGCACGCGCCGGTGCCCTGCGCCGCGGCGTTCCGCGGCTGGGAGGCCTGCATCCTGAACCTGCCGACCGATCAATGGATGTGCGACGAATTCGCGGGCGAGCCCACGCCCAAGCCGGCCGCCTGCCCCAAGGAACGCAAGGCCGTCGAGGAGTGCATCCAGTCGCCGCCAGCGCCGCCGCAAAAGTGACGGACGCCTGACGCGCAGCTTCCCGCGGAGCAGCCACCACGGGAGGGTTTGCCTACAATCCCGGATCCGGTAATGTCGGCAGTCCTTCGCGGAACGCCCCGAAAAGTGAGCCGTTTCGCTCGTTCGTCCCGTCGCTTGAAGTAACACCCAACAGCCAAGAGGGGACCCCAATGGAATCGAGTAACGCAGCTGTCGCAGCGGCCGTCCCGGCCAAGGTCGAAGCCGGCATCAACGTCCGCAAGCTGTTCGTGCTTTGTTGTCTGTGCCTCGCGACGACGAGCATGAGCTTCGCGCTGCGCGCGAGCATCGCGGGTGACCTCAAGACGCAGCTCTTCGACGCGATCGATCCCCTGCGCTCGGCCACCATGGTGGGTGACGTGCTCAGCTACGCGTTCCTGGGGTTCGCGTTCTGGGTGTTCCTGGGCAGCGCCGTCGTCGACTCGATCGGCATGCGCAACATGCTGGGCCTGTGCGGTCTGTCGTTCATCGTCGGGCCGCTGCTGGTCATCAGCGCCGACAAGCTGGCGGCCGGCACCGGCGCCGCGACCGTCGTCGGCATCGGCATGTTCATCAACGGCTTCGGGTGGGGTTGCTCCGAGACGGTCATCAACCCGCTCACGACCTCGATCTACCCGGGCGACAAGGTGCACCGGCTCAACGTTCTGCACGCCTGGTGGCCGTTCGGCATGGTCGTCGGCGGCCTGATCGGCGGCTTCGCCGGCAAGCAGCTCGGCTGGCGCGTCGAGTTCGCGCTGCTGCTCGTGCCGGCGCTCGCGATCCTCGCGCTCTGCGTTGGCACGCAGTTCCCGAAGACGGAGCGCGTGGCCGCCGGGGTGACGTCGAAGGAGATGTACAAGGAGGCGCTGCGCCCCGGCTTCATCGTGTGGTTCCTCGCTATGTTCCTCACGGCGTCGTCCGAGCTGGCGCCGGGGCAGTGGGTCGACCTCGCGCTCTCGAACACCGTGCACATGCGCGGCATCCTGCTGCAGGTCTACGTCGCGGGCCTCATGTTCGTGATGCGGCACTTCGCGGGCACGATGGTGCACAAGCTCTCGTCGGTGGGACTGCTGTGGGCGTCCTGCCTGCTCGCGTCGATCGGCCTCTTCGCGCTGTCGAACGCGAACTCGCCGGTCACGGGCATCCTCACGGCGACGATCTGGGGCACGGGCGTCTGCTACATGTGGCCGACGATGCTCGCCTCGGTGTCGGAGCGCTACCCCAAAGGCGGCGCGTTCCTCATGGGCCTCGTCGGCTCGGCTGGGTCGCTGGCCATCTACTTCGTGCTCCCGCGCATGGGCCACATCTTCGACGATGCGAAGATCGCGGCCGCCGGCGGCGAGGACAAGTACAAGGCCCTCTCGGAGGCGGCGCGCACCGCGATCGACAGCGCGGCCGCGGCGCAGTCGTTCCGCGCCGTCGCGATTCTGCCGGCCATCCTGCTGGTCGTCTTCGGCCTCATCTGGCTGAACGACAGGCGCAAGGGCGGCTTCAAGCCAGAGCAGATCTGATTCAACTGAACCGGCCGAGAGGAACCGATGAACCGCACCAGCCTGGACCACGGAATCAAGCCCACGCCCGCCGACGTGACGTGCGTGCTCTCGGCCAAGGCGCAGATCGGCGAGGGCCCCGTGTGGTCCGTCGCCGAGCAGCTCCTCTACTGGGCGGACATCACGGGCAAGCAGCTCAACATCTTCGATCCGGTGACCGGCATCAACCAGGTGACCGAGCTGCCCGAGCTGGTGACGTCGATCGCGCCGCGCGCCAAGGGCGGTCTCATCCTCACGCTGCGCTCGAGCTTCGCGTTCTTCGATCCGAAGACCAAGAAGCTCGAAAAGATCGCCGAGCCCGAGCCGGACAAACCCGCGAACCGCTTCAACGACGGCAAGACGGACCGCCAGGGGCGCATGTGGGGCGGCACGATGGGCGACGTCGACTGGGACAAGCCCGTGGGCAGCCTCTACCGCATGGGCGCCGATCTCAAGCCCGTGCGCGTCGAGGAAGGCATCTGCTGCTCGAACGGGCTCGGCTGGAGCCCGGACAGCAAGACGATGTACTTCACGGAGAGCTTCGCCTACCGCATCTGGGCGTATGACTTCGACGCCGCGACGGGCAACATCTCGAACCGGCGCGTCTTCCTGAAGCTGGACCCGCACGAGAGCGCCTTCCCGGACGGCCTCACGGTCGACGCCGAGGGCTACGTGTGGAGCGCGCAGCCGATGTTCGGACGCCTCGCGCGCTACGCGCCCGACGGCCGGCTCGATCGCGTCATCGAGCTGCCCGTCTCGCGCGGCACGAGCGCCATGTTCGGCGGCCCCAACCTGGACATTCTCTACGTCACGACGATGCGCCTCACGCTGTCGGAAGCGCAGCTGGCCGAAGAGCCGCTGGCCGGCAGCCTCCTCGCGCTCAAGCCGGGCGTGAGAGGGGTGGCAGAGACGCCGTTCGCGGGGTAGACGTTTCCAGCGAGTGACAATGGCCTCGCTGGAGACAATCCTCACGTCGCGGCTTCCCGAAGAGGCCACGAGCTGGTTTCGGCAGGCTCTGCACAAGGTGCAGGCCAAGGGCGAGGCGACCGACGCCTTCCTCATCATGTGGAGCGGCGCGGGACGTCGCCTCGGCCAGGTGCGCATCGGCGCGCCCACGGAAGACGAGATGCGCCTGTCGTTCTACCCCGAGGGATGGAGCGCCGACGAGCTGGGCCGCACGCTGCTGCTGCAGGCGGCGCTGGACGCGCGGCTGCCCGAGGCGCACGCGCCGCTGGTGAACGAGCTCTACTCGACGGGTGACCTGCGCGAGCGGCAGGCCGTGCTGCGCGCCCTGCCGCACCTGCCCGACGCCGAGCGGTTCCTCCCCATCGCCGTCGAGGCCGTGCGCAACGACGCCGTCCCCGTCTTCGAGGCGATCGCGTGCGAGAACCCCTACCCCGCGATCTATTTCGGCGAGGAGGCGTTCAACCAGCTGGTGCTCAAGTGCCTCGTCTGCGACGTCTCGCCGGCACGCGTGCAGGGTCTCGTGCGGCGCGTGACGCCCGAGCTGCGCCGCATGGTCGAGAGCTATGCGAACGAGCGACGCGCCGCCGGCCGCCCCGTGCCCACCGACTCGGTGCTCGTGCTGGGCTGACGTCGCCGGCGCGAGCCGTTCGACGGCCATTCGCTCCTTCGTGGTCAGGCGCCGCGCGTCGATCAGACTTAGCTGGTGATGCGCCGCACCCTGGTCCTGAACGTCGCCGGGCTGACGCCCAAGCTCGTGGGCGAGCACACGCCGAACCTGGCGAAGCTCGCGAAAGACGGCGGCCAGCGGCCGCTGGCGACGATCGAGCCCGCCGTGACGTGCTCCGTGCAGTCGACGTTCACGACCGGCCTTCTGCCGCGCGATCACGGCTGCGTCGCCGACGGCTGGTACGACCGTGACACGGCCGAGGTGGCGCTGTGGCGGCAGGCGAACGCGCTGGTGACCGGCGAGAAGATCTGGGACGCCGCGAAGAGGCGCGACGCCTCGTTCACGTGCGCGACGCTGTTCTGGTCGTTCAACATGTATTCGAGGGCGGACTTCGCCGTGACGCCGCGGCCACAATTCCCGGCAGACGGCCGCAGAATCCCCGACATCCACACGCACCCCGGTGACCTGCGCGACGAATTGCAGCTCGCGCTGGGCACCTTCCCGCTCTTCAAATTCTGGGGTCCGGCCGCGGACATCTCGTGCAGCGCGTGGATTGGCAACTGCGCGATGCGCGTCTGGGAGCGGCAGAAGCCGACGCTGAGCCTCGTCTATCTCCCGCACCTCGACTACAACCTGCAGCGCCTCGGGCCGAACCACCCCGACATCGCGAACGACCTGCGCGCGATCGACGCCGTGTGCGGTGAGCTGATTCATCAGGCGCACAAGGACGACGCCGCGGTGATCGTGGCGTCCGAGTACGGCGTCACCGAGGTGAGCGGCGCGGTGCCTCTGAACCAGGTGTTGCGGCGCGCGGGCCTGATCAGCGTGCGGCGCGAGGAGGCGGGGGAGATCCTCGACGCGGGCGCGTCCGAGGCGTTCGCCGTCGTCGATCACCAGCTGGCGCACGTGTACGTGAGGCGGCGCGAGCGCGTGGCCGAGGTGGCGCAGCTGCTGCGCGCGCAGGCCGGCGTCGAGGCCGTCTGGGGCGAGGACGAAAAACGCGCGCACGGCCTGGATCACCCGCGTTCAGGAGAGCTGGTCGCCGTGAGCGCGCGCGACCGCTGGTTCTCGTACCCGTACTGGCTGGACGACGACGTCGCGCCGGACTTCGCGCGCACGGTCGACGTTCTCCGCAAGCCCGGCTGCGACCCGGTCGAGCTGTTCCTCGACCCGGCGCTGGCGGCGCCTCAGCTCAAGATCGCGTCGACGCTGTTGCGTCGGAAGCTGGGCTTCCGCGCGCTCTTGGACGTGATCTCTCTCGACACGTCGCTCGTCAAAGGCTCGTACGGCCGGCTGACCGACAGCCCCGACGAGGGGCCCGTCTTCATTACCAGTGAGCCCGGCCGGCTGCCGGCGGGCAGCGCGATCGCCGCCACGAAGGTGAAAGGCACCGTGCTCGCGACGGTGTTCGGGGCCTAGTCTAGGTCCCGGCCACGCGCCGCTGCAGCCGCAGCGTCAGCAGGAACGCGCCCACGCAGGCGCCGGCGACCCACGGGTGACCGACGACGAGCAGCTGCACGCCGTCGACCAGCGAGATGCCGGCGATCAGGCGGCCGACGAGGCGGGGCAGCTTCGGGTTGGCGGTCTCTTGGCGCGCGATCAGCGCCAGCGTCACGAGATAGAGGAACAGGAAGGCCGCGCCCGCGAACACGGGCGGCGCGAACGCGTGGCCGCCGGCCGCCGCCGCGAGCGCATACACGGCGACGCGGCAGAGACCCATGACGATCGGCGCGAAGCGGCTCACCTTGTGGCTGACGTCGTAGAGGAGGATCAACGCCGCGAGCACGACGCCCGCGACCAGGGCGCGCGCGTTCGTCGTCACGGCCAGCAGCACCAGCGCCGCGATCATCATGCCGAAGCCGGCGCGGAAGACGGCCTTGGCCGAGACCTCGCCGGCGGCGATGGGCCGCTCGGGCCGGTGCTCGGCGTCCCAGCGCGCGTCGAACGCGTCGTTCAGGTACGTCCCCGCGACGTAGAGCAGCGAGGCGGCGATGGCCACGGGCACGACGAGGGCCCACGACGGCGAGAGCGAGGCGAGGGCCGTACCGGCGAGCACATTCGTCCACACGGTGGGCAGGTTGGAGACGCGCCCCAGCTTGAGCGCCGTTTCGAACCGCATCATGCACGCCCAGTGTACATGCCCGCTGCCCGACGACGGCGAACTCCTTCGGCGCACGAACGACCGTGATCTCCGAGGTTCTCGGCCTGATTCGCGCGGCGCGAGCTGTTCACGCGCCTCCGGAAGCTCGCGAGCGTCGCGAGCACGTTGCCCTCATTGGGCCACTCTGTTCGACCGCGCGCCTTCGTGTTATCGAACAATCATGCGCATGCGGGCTGAGTTTCTCGGGTCGTGGGCACGCCGCGCAGCTGCGGCTCTTTTGATCGCGGGCGCGGCGGGCTGCTCGGGCGGCAGCGCTGAGAACCCCGACGCCCAGGGTGCGGCCGGCACCACGGGCAGCGCTGGGAGCGCTGGAACGACCGGCGCCGCGGGCACCACCGGCGCCGCGGGCACCACCGGCGCCGCGGGCACCACCGGCGCCGCGGGCACCACCGGCGCCGCAGGGGCGGCGGGCGCTGCCGGTACGACTGGAACAGCCGGCACGACGGGGGCCGCGGGAACGACGGGCGCAGCCGGAACCGGCGCGAGCACGCTGGTGCTGCCCGTGATGCGCAACGGCGTCTACACGTTGGAGTTCGGGGACACGAAGTTCACCGTCGATCCGGCGCCGGGCGCGCGCGTCGTCGAGTACAGCCTCGACGGCACGAACATCCTCACGAACGCGACGGTGAACGCCAAGTACTGGGGCTCGACGTTCTGGACGGCGCCCGAGTCCGAATGGATGGCGCTCGGCAACATGTACCTCGTGCCCGGCTTCGACACGATGCCGTTCACGACGACCGTCGCGGCCGACAACTCGTTCACCGCCGTTGGCCCGAACGCGATGTTCAACAACAAGACGTTGAGCATCACCAAGAAGTTCGGCGCCAACGTCGCGCGCGGCGCGATCGACATCACCTACTCGATCACGAACCAGGGGACGAACACGTTCACGATTGGCCATTGGGAGGTCACGCGCGTGTATCCCGACGGTTTGACGTTCTTCCCCGCGCCGCCCGCGGCCTCGATGGCCCCGAAGATCGCGAACCCGAGCGTCGTCAACCCGTGCGTCACGAAGGCGCTGGGCATGATCTGGCTCGATCACTCGAAGTACGTCCCCGGAACGCCGGCGCTCTACGGCAAGTACTCGACGGACGCTTCGGGGGGCTGGGTCGCGCACGTGGTCAAAGACACCAGCGGCAAGGGCGACCTCCTCCTGGTGAAGACGTTCGCCGACATCCCGGACAACACGGCCGGGACCGGCCACGGCGAGGTCGAGGTCTACTACCGCGAGGATCGCAGCTACCAAGAGGTCGAGGACCACCACGAGCAGGCCTCCTTCGCGGCCGGCCAGAAGATCGACTGGCCCGTGCGCTGGTACCTGCGCCGCTTGCCGGCCAGCGTCACCCGGACGGCAGGAAACCAGCAGCTCGTCGACTACGTGACGAACCTGCTGAAGTAGCCGCGCAGGGCCGCTACAATCGGGCCTCGCCGCCGCGCGCCGTCGACCGCGGCGAGCCATTTCCGCCCCACCCGCATCGAGGATATCGATGAAGAACTTCGTTCGGCCGTGGCCCGTCCTCGTCGCGCTTCTTTCTCCGGCGATCATCCCGGGCACCGCGAGCGCGGCCGCCGTGTGGACCGCGACGTTCGAGAAGAACAAGAGCGGCGACGTGTGCTCGAGTGGCGCCGCGGGGGCCGAGTTCGTGCCCGGCATCAACGAGACGAAGGGCGCACGCATCAACGCCGAGGTGCTCGGTGAGCAGGTCCATGGCGGCACCCTTGCTTGCAAGGTGACGGTGCACCCGGACGACACGTTCACGTACGGCCAGAACCGGGTCGACATTCAGCACCCGAGCACGCTGACGGACGAGGGCAAGGACTCGTACCTCTCGGGCTGGTACATGATGCCCGCCGACGCGCAGACGCGGAACGAGATCGGCTTCTACGAGACCAACAAGAGCTTCGCGAACGCGATGGATCTGTGGGTCGACAAGGGCGCGTCGGGCGGGACGACGCTGAACTTCGCGATCGGCTTCCTGCCGGACAAGGCGAGTTGGACGGCAGAGTTCAAAGCCGGCGTCTGGCACCAGGTGGGCATTCACGTGCACTGGTCCACCGACGCGACGAAGGGCTACGCCGACATCTGGCTCGACGGCGCGAAGGTCGTCTCGATGCTGAAGGGCAAGACGAAGCCCAACACGGACACGCTCTTCTATCAGACCGGCCTGCACCGAAAGAACACGTACCAGGTCACCGACACGATCTACTTCGACGACTTCTACGAGGGCGACGCCGAGGCCGACATGCACATCGCGACGCCCGGCAGCGGCAACGACGGCGGCGCCACCGACGCGAGCGGAGCAGGTGGCACCACGGGCGCGGGCGGCGCCACGGGTGCGGGTGGAGCGACGGGCGCCGCCGGCACCACCGGTGCTGCGGGAAGCGCGGGCGGCGCGGGCACGACGGGCGCCGCCGGCAGCACGACGGG
>DASZUD010000226.1:0-5739 GCA_035548155.1 Polyangia bacterium | reverse complement strand
CGCCGCCGCGGCCGTCGCCTCGGGGCCGGGCGCGGGCGGGGCGGCCTCGGCCGGCGCGGGGGCCGCTGGAGGCGTCGGCACGGGCGCCGATGCGACGACGGGAGCGTTCGCCGGCGGCGCGGTGCCCTTCGGCTTGTGCGCGATGATCCAGTCGGCCACGCGTGCGACGTCGCCGAAGCGCGTGAGCTTCCCCTCGTTCGAGAGGAACGACATGAAGTACAGGTGGCCGTCGATCTTCGTCGCGACGACGAGGCAGTAGCGGGCGACGTCGTTGTAACCCGTCTTGCCCGCGAGCACTTGGATGTTGCCGCGCGAGGCCGCGTGGTCGGTGTTGATGTAGCGG
The DNA here is from genome assembly GCA_035548155.1 of Polyangia bacterium. Classification (GTDB taxonomy): domain Bacteria; phylum Myxococcota_A; class Polyangia; order Fen-1088; family Fen-1088; genus DASZFV01. The sequence continues at coordinate 5,396 of DASZUD010000226.1, read as the reverse complement.
ATCGGGCCCTTTCCGACCGGGTGCGCGTCGTACTCCACCCGCTGCGTGATGGGCCCGAGCATGGGGTGCTCCATCACGGCGCGCAGCATCTTGATGGTCTCGCGCGGCGTCGAGACGTTGTTGGGCGACAGGCCCGTCGGCTCGAAGAAGCGCGTGTTCTTGAGGCCCAGCGCGCGCACGCGCGCGTTCATCGCCGCCGTCAGCTGAGAGGGGGAGAGCTTCACCGCGCGCCCGAGCGCCGGGATGGCCCGGTTGTCCGAGCCCATGAGCGCCGCGTGCAGGAGATCGCGGTTCGAGAGCGTCATGCCCGTGAGCAGGCGCGACCGCGCGCCGCCCTTCGCGACGTCGACGTCCAGCTTGTCGATCGTCGAAAGGCCGTCGAGCTCCATGCCCCGGTCGGCGACCGTCAACGTCGCGGCCAGCTTCGAGATCGAGGCGATGGGGCGCTCTTTGTCCGGGTTGCGCGCGAAGATCTCGTGCCCGTTCTCGTCGATGACCAGCGCGCCCAGCGCCTGCACGTTCGGCAGGCCGCCCTTGAACGCCGCCACGTGACGCTCGAGGAAGACGTGGCCCTTGCCGCGCTTGGCGACCCGCTTGGCGGGGTTCTTGGTGCGCTTCTTCGTGGGCTTCTTCGTCGCGGCCTGCGCGACGCGGCCGCCGAAGCCCAACCGGCCCGTCGGCCCGGCGGCGAGCGCGAGCGTCAACCCGAGGGCGATCTGGACCAGAGCTTTTCGGAGGGTACGACCCGGCACTGCCGAGACGTTATAGGCGACGATGCCCGTCCGGCAAGTTCGTGGGACCCCTACGGGCCCCAGGGCCCCGCCGCGGGGCCGGCGCGCTCAGCTGACCAGGAGAAGGTGCAGATCGAGCACGTTCGAGGTGCCCGGGCCCGTGACGGTGTCGCCGACGGCGGCGAGGGCCGTGTAGCTGTCCCAGCGATCGAGCGCCTTCTGAGGATCGAGGCCCGCGGCGCGGATGCGCGCCCACGTCGTGCCGTCGACCAGGCCGCCCGAGGCGGGCGTGTCGCCGTCCCGATCATCGGTGCCCGCGGCGAGGAACGCGACGCGCCCCTGCAGCTCGGGCGGGAGCTGGCCGAGGCCCCGCGCCATGGCCAGCGCCAGGTGCGTCGAGCGGCCGCCCTTGCCGGCGTCGGCACCCACTTTGATCGTCGGCTCACCGTTGCCGATGAGGACGCGCCGCGCGCCCCCGGCGCTCATTTCGACGCGCGCGCGCTCGAGGTACGCCGCCGCCAGCGTGTCGACGTCCTCTTCGGCGTCGCGCGAGAGCGCGCCCGTCTGCAGGCCGCGCTCGCCGGCCGCGCGACGCGCCTCGGCCGGCACGCGATCGGGGCCCGCCACCGCCGTCCAGGTCACGTGCCGAAGGCGCGGGTCGCCGGGCTTGGGCGTCTCGGGGAGCTCGCCGCGCAGGCCGCGCTCGAGGTGCTGCCGCGCCGTCGCCGGCAGCACCGCCTTCGTCTGGGCCACGGCCGCCAGCGCGTCGGCGTAGGTGGTCGGGTCGGGCGAGAACGGCCCCGAGGCGATCGTGGCCGGCTCGCCCCCGATGACGTCGGAGATGGCGAGCACCGTCACGGGCGCGCGCGACTCGAGCGCGAGGCGGCCGCCCTTGATGGCCGAGAGGTGCTTGCGCACGGCGTTCAGCATGGTGATCGAGGCGCCGCCGCGCGACACGGCGCCCGTGGCCGCACGCTTCTCTTCCAGCGTCAGCCCCGGCGCCGGCAGGCACATCAGCGACGAACCGCCGCCCGAGAGGAGCACGAGCAGGCGATCGGACGGCGTCAGCGCGCGCACGAACGAGAGCGCGGCCTGGCCGGCGGCCACGCTGCGCGCCGTGGGCTGCGGGTGATCGGCCGGGGCGACCTGCACGCCCGCGGGGACGTCCTTTTCGGCCGGCACGCGCGGCCCGGGCGCGATGGCCAGCGTGGGACGCGGCGCACCGCCCGGGCGAACGCCCTCCGTCGCCCCCATCAGCATCGGGAACGCGACCTTGCCGATCGCGAGGACGTGCGTCGCCGCTGCCACGGCGCCCGCGGCGGCCGCCCCGCGCACCAGGGCGGCGCCGTCGACGGCAGCGGCCACGTCGAGGAAGATCTCGCGGGAGAGGCGGCGGGCCTCGGTCTCGGGTTTGTCGGTCGTCGTCATGGGGCGGCGGGCCCTTTCATACCAGGGTCGCGCCCGAAGGTTGACTCGCTGGCTGACCTTCGGCGACGCGGCGCGGGCGGCGCTTGCGCCACGCATCCCAGTATTTGGTCTTCGCGAGGGAGATTCCCAGCATCGCCGCCGTCATCAGCACGAAGCCGATCGTGGCCTGCCCCATGTTCAGCGCGTGGTGGAACCGGCGCGAGACCAGGCCGTAGCAGAGGTCGACGTGGATCCAGTAGACGAACAGCGACGTCCGGCCGAGCTGCCGCATGAACGAGAACCCGTTCGGCGCGAGCCGCGTCACGGCGTAGGCCAGGAGGCCGAAGATCAGGTTCAGCCCCAGGCGGTAGAAGAACGTGCCCGGACCCATCTGCTGGACGACGTCGTTCGGGTAGCGAATGACGTACGGGTTCCACTTCCGCACCAGGATGACGGCCGCCATCAGCAACAGGCCCACGGCGCCCGTCACCAGGTACGTCAGCGCCTCGCGCCGCCGATCGCGGGCCGCGCGCACCCAGACGTGCCCAACGGCCAGCCCCACGAACGCCCACGCCGCCCAGGGGAAGAGCCCGAACCACGACATCGGCCGCTGGCCGCCGACGTACGACGTCAGCGCGGCGGGGAGGAATGTCGGGAAATGCGCCGGCCCCACGATGGGCCCGAGGCCGACGAACAGCGCCATGGCCGCCAGCGCGACGGCATACTGAGGCCGCCCCGCGCGCGGCGCCGCGACGGCCGCGACCAGGATCATCGACGCCCCGATGCAGTTGAGGATGTCGATGCGCAGGAGGTCGGAGATCGGCCCCCAAAAGCCCGCGAGCGCGTACTCCTGGAACCGGAACAGGTACGCCATGGCGAGGATCTCGAGGCCCCGCCGCGCGGCGCCCCGCACCATCGTCGCGCGCGGCACGCCGCGCTCGAGCTGCCGCTCGAACCCGATCGCCATCGAGACGCCCACGAGGAGCAGGAACAGGCGCGACGGCACGCCGCCGAGGTAGCGGGTCCACCAGTACGCGTCGGTCGCCTTGCCCGCCGGGCTGACCCATGAATCGTAGAGGTGCGTCTGGATCATCAGCACGACGGCCAGGCCGCGCAGCCAGTCGATGGCGTCCAGGCGGGGCGTGGCCTTCCGCGGCGTGTCGGGGAGGCGAGAGGCGGCGTCGGCGTTCATTTCAACGGGCGTCACTGGCGGGCGATCTGGTTCAGCAGGTCTTCGCTCGCGCTGCGCAGCGCGCTCTCGAGCGCCTCGACCTCCATGCTGTTTTTCTGCTGAGGCTTATACTGCCGTTTCGGCCGTTGCACCGTCGCTTCGCCGGTCGTCAGCAGGAAAACGCCGCCGCCCGGCTGGCGCGACAGCACCAGCTGCACGGCGCAGCTGACCTCGACGTCGCCGTTGCGCGTGTTGGTCGCGAGGTTCTTGATGACGCCGTCCACGGCGTACATGCCTTGATTGACCGGCGGGGAGACGTCGCCGTAGGGCCGCAGCTGCGCGAGCATGAAGTCGCGCATGTGGCTGCGCAGCGCCTCGCCCGCGCGCTTGGTCTGGTCGCCCATGGCCTTCACTTCGAAGGACAGCTTCTTGCCGGGCCGGGCGCGGATCGCCGGGCGGCCGGGCATGGGCGCGGGCGGCGTGTCGGCGTCCGCGCCGGCGCCCAGCTCGCGCAGCGCCTCTCCCGCGTTGCGGCGCACGAGGGGCGCCGGGTCGGAGAGGCTCTTGGCCAGCGCGTCCTTCGCGATGGGAGAGCCGATGTGCCCCAGCGCCTGCGCCGCGCTGGCGCGCACGGAAGGGTTCGCGTCCTTGAGGGCGCCGATGAGGGCGGGGACCGAGCGGGTCTGCCGGAGGCGCCCCAGCACGAGCGCCGCCTCGACCCGCACCTTGAAGGATCGGTCGTGCGACAGGGCGTCCTCGACCTCCTCGATGCGCGGCGCGGCGACGGCCGGGATGGCGAGCGCGCTCACGAGCCCGAGCACGACGATCGCACGGACGGCGAGCGTACACATCAGCCGGGGGAGGGGCGCACGCACGGACATCCGAGAATCACCTCTTAGGCCGCCTCCGGTCAATGGTGGAGTATCCTCAGTCACGCCTACAATGTCCGACTCCGCGCAGATCTCGCTCGCCTATTCCGTCGACGCCGACGACGCGTTCATGTTCCACGCCCTCCGCCACGCGCGCATCGATACGGAGGGCCTGGCCTTCTCCCACCGGCGCGACCACACGGCGGCGCTGAATCAGCTGGCGGGGGAGGGAGGGGCGGACGTGGTCGCCGTCTCGCTGGGCGCCTACCCGGCGCTCGCGCGCGAATACCAGCTTCTGCCCCACGGCGCGTCCGTGGGGCGCGGCTTCGGGCCGGTCGTCGTGGCCCGGCGTCCCATGTCCACGGCCGAGCTCGCCGGCGCGCGCGTCGGCATCCCGGGGCGCTCGACCACGGCGTGGCTCGTGCTGCGGCTCATCCAGCCGCGCGCCGAGGGCATCGAGATCCCGATCTTCCCCTTCGCGCGCATCTTCGAGGCGCTCGAGGCGGGCGAGGTGGACGCGGCGCTCCTCATCCACGAAGGTCGCCTCATCTACCCGGAGCGCGGGCTGCACAAGGTCGTCGATCTCGGCGAGTGGTGGCAGGCCGAGGCGGGGTTGCCGCTGCCGCTCGGCGTGAACGTGATCCGGCGCGCGCTGGGCCCCGCCCAGGTGACCCGCGTCTCGCGCGTGCTGCGCGCGAGCATCGCCTGGGCCCTGGCGAACCGGGGCGAGATCATCCAGCTGCTGGCCAAGGAAGATCGAGGCGAGAAATCTCTGTCGAAGCCAGAGCTTATCGATCACTACCTGAACCTTTACGCGAATCAGGACACGGCCGCGATCGCCGACGACGCGAAGCGCGCGGTCGACGAGCTCTTCGCTCGCGCGCGTGCCGCGGGACTGCTGCCCGCGGACGTCAGCGCCGACTGGTCGGATTAGCTCAGCGCCGCGCCAAGAGCGTCCAGACGACGCGGCAGGCGGCGCGCGAGGCGCGCAGGTGGTTCGCGCGCCACTCGGCGTGGGCCTTCGGTCCGACGACGTTCGAGACGCCGAGGACGGCGCCGAACGGGACGCCCGCGGCGGTCGCGGCGCGCGCGACGGCGAAGGCCTCGAGGTTCTCGAGCGCGGCTCCCGTCGCGGCGATGCGGCGGGCGAGGGCGGCCGTCTGGGTGATGGCGAGGGGGCAGGCGACGGCGACGGCCGCCGGCAGGTTCGAGGCGCGG
>DASZUD010000225.1:0-1762 GCA_035548155.1 Polyangia bacterium | reverse complement strand
CGCGCTCGACGGCCGTCGCGACCTGCCCGACGACGGCCAACCCCGTCGTCTCGACGAGGATGGGCCCCGTGGTCGATTTGAGCAGCGACGTCACCGCATCCGTCAGGCCCGCCGAGAGATCGCAGCAGACGCATCCGCTCGAGAGCTCGGCGACGGTCATGGCGCCGTCGTGCCCGTGCGCGACCAGCCGACCATCGACGCTCTGCTCGCCGTATTCGTTCATGATGACCGCGGGCGCCGCGCCCTCGGTCCGCAGGTGCTCCAAGATCCGGAGGAGCAGCGTGGTCTTGCCGCTGCCCAGGAAACCCCCGATGACGTAAATCGGTCGCGCCGCGGGCAACCTGCCCTGACGCGCCAAGCGCGTGTTCACTTTCATGTCGCTCCTCAGTAGCTCGTGCCATGCCGCGTGCGCAGCGCGCCCGCAGGCATCTGTGGCCGCGCAGCCGAGCGGCCGCGTTGCCGTCCCTGGATGTGCTCGGAACGGCTACGCCGGGGGCGAGGTCTTCGGAGCGATGGCCAGCACCGCGATCGGCCGGCCGGCACGCGAGATGTTCGAGTATGAGAGCGCCAGCACGCGCGGCGCCCCGACGGGAGCGGCGGCTGGCGGCGCTGGAGAGAGCGCGGTCTGCCCGCCGAGCGGCGCGAACGGACAGCTCTCGTGCTGGTGGTCGCGCGTCGGCGGATCGCTCGGCCGGCCTCGTCGATCGCCGCCGCTCCCGTTCCCGTGCGCCTCCTCCAGCGCATGGTGCTCGGCGCAATATCGGTGGCTGGCCGTCGCTTCGTGCCAGATCCGCGCGATCGGCACGCCGAGCGCAACATACACCAGGACCGTGGCCCAAAGGGATCGCTGTCCCAAGCCTCGATGCCTCATGTACCGGTCAAATGTAGAGAGCGGCATCCGGTCTGGTCAAGTACAGCTCGCCTGGATTTGCAGCCGCGTTGCGATTGGGATCACAAATGCCGGCGCCGTGCGATACTCGGCCCGTGGCGCGCGCCATCGCCATCTTCTTGCTCGTCATCGTGACGCTGGATGTGTCCGGCTTGGGCGCGCTCGCCGGCGACGCGTGCGGCTCCGACGAGTGCCCCCTGGGCAGCTCCGGTGGACCGTGCTCGCCCTTCTGCAACTCGTGCGGCTGCTGCTCGCTCCCGCGAGCGAACGCGCCCGCCGGCCGCCCTTCCCTCGTGATCCCGGACGGCGCTCAGGCGAGCTGGCCCGGAGCCGACGTTCCGGCCCCGAGCCCTGATCCCGCGGCGATCCTGCACGTCCCGAAGCTCCTCGCGTAGGCACCCGACACCCGAAATCGACGGAAGGTCCGGTGCGGCCATCCGTCTTGCTACGCACGCGAGGAGAAGAATGATGAAGGCCTTCACGCTTGGGGCGACGCTACTGGTCTGCGCGCGCCTGATTCCCAACGCGGCACACGCGAGCGACGCCGAGCCCAGATTGCCGCCGTCGCCAGAGCGCTATCGATTCGTGCTCGGCGCCGGCGCGGCCGCAGAGATGGAAACGACCACGGCCGGTCACTCCGGCGCCGCGGCCTTCCTGGAGTTCGAGGCGATCGACGAGTGGCTCGAGCTCGAGCTCGGGGCGCAGCTGCTCGCGACCGCGCCCGGCCGCGAGGCGTCTTTGGACCTGCTGCTCAAGAAGCCGTTCCGGGTGACGCCGCGCCTCGAGGTGATGACGGGGCTCGGATTGACGGTGATTCGGGCCAGCGGCGCCGGCGAGACGCGCACGTCGTGGGGCATCGAAGCTGCCGTGGAC
>DASZUD010000224.1:0-13700 GCA_035548155.1 Polyangia bacterium | reverse complement strand
GATTCATGGCGCGCCTCCGTCACACGGCGGGTGGCGGGGCGGCGGCAGGCATCGCTGACGGCGCGCCGGCCGCGCAAGCCCGGTGGCGACTGAGAACCGCGTTGCGCGATCAGTTGGGCGCGCACCTTCGCACCGCGGATCGCGCGCGCTGGAATTTCGCGCACATCGGGCCCCGGGCTGTGTGGCACCTCGCTTGCTGAAACCGGCGGCGTGAGATTCGTCGACCTGGAAGAGGCGCGCGCCGCAAGAGGGCTGCGCGTCGTGATTGCGACCAATGTCCCCAGCCCTTGGTCACAGGCGGCGATGGGTCTGTTCGACATGAAGGGGCTCGACTACCTCGCCGTGCGCTACCGGCGCACCGACGAAGAGATCAAGCGCTGGACGGGCGCGCGCAACGCTCCCGCCGTTCTGTTCGAGGACGAGCCACCGCGCTCTGGGTGGGCCGAGATCGTCGCGCTCGGCGAGCGCCTCGGCGGCCGCGTGTCGCTGGTCCCCGAGGACGACGCCGCGCGCGTGCGCATGTTCGGGCTCTCGCACGAGCTGCTGGGCGAGGACGGGCTCGGGTGGAGCGTGCGCCTCCTGCTGACCCACCTCAGCCTCACGACCGACGGGCAGCGTGGCTGGCCGAAGCCCGTCGCCGACTCCCGCGCGCCCCGCTACGGCTACTCGGCCGAGCGCGTGGGCCACGCGCGCGCGCGCTGCATGCGCGTCCTCGCTCTGCTGGAGCGCACGCTGGCCGAGAGCCGGGCGCGCGGGCACGAGTACCTGCTCGGGCCACGGCCGACGGCGGCGGACCTTCACTGTGCGGTGACGCTGGCGCCGATCCTCCCCATGCCGGAGGCCGAGTGCCCGATGCCGCCGCCCGTGCGGCACGCTTTCGAGACGGTCGACGAAGACGTGCGCGCCGCCGTCACGCCGGCGCTGCTGGAGCACCGCGCGCTGATGTACGCGCGGCACCTCGTCTTGCCCGTGCGGTTCTAAGAGGCCGTCAGCGCGTCGATGCGCGCGAGCTCGTCGCTGGTGAAAGCCAGCTTCGAGAGCGCGCCCACGTTCTCTTCGACCTGCTCGGGCCGCGACGCGCCCATCACGACCGACGTCATGCCCCGGTGGCGCAGCGTCCAGGCGACGGCCATCTGCGCCAGCGTCTGGCCGCGCTCGCGCGCGATGGCGGCCAGCGCCTGCAGGATGCGCTTGCGCTCGTCGCGCGGATGGCCGGTCACCCAGTCGCGCGCCCAGTCGCGCGCGGCCCGTGAATCGGCCGGCACCTCGCCGTCCTGATACTTCGTCCCGGAGAGCAGCCCCGACGCCAGCGGACAGAACGCGATGACGCCCATGCCCGCCCGATCCGTCACGGGCAAGAGGTCTCGCTCGATGCCGCGGCCGAGCATGTTGTAGTAGGGCTGGTGGATCGTGATGGGCGCGAGGCGCTCGCGCGCGGCGATGTCGATCGCCGCCTGCGTTTGCGCGCCCGAGTAGCTGGAGATGCCCACGTAGAGCGCCTTGCCCTGACGGACCAGCGTGTCGAGCGCGCCCAGCGTCTCCTCGAAGGGCGTCGCGGGATCGGGCCGGTGTGAATAGAAGATGTCGAAGTACTCGAGGCCCGCGCGCTTGAGCGACTGATCGCAGCTCGCGATGATGTACTTGCGCGACCCCCATTCGCCGTAGGGACCGGGCCACATGCGGTAGCCCGCCTTGCTGGAGATCACCAGCTCGTCGCGCGGCATCTCCTTGACGACCTTGCCGCAGACGAGCTCGGCGTTGCCGGCCGGCGTCCCGTAGTTGTTCGCGAGATCGAAGTGGGTGATGCCCAGATCGAAAGCGCGGAACATGCAGCGCCGTGCGACCTCGCCGTCCTGGGCACCGCCGTAGGTCTCCCAGGCGCCCAGCGACACCGCCGGCAGCATGAGGCCGCTCCTGCCGGTGCGGCGGTATTCCATGTGGGCGTACCTGTCGTTCGCGGGCTCGTAGGTCATGCGGCGCGCATGATAGCCGCGGAAGGTCGCGGTAGGTCGGATTGCGCGTTTCGAAAGCGGTAGGATCTTTATGGGATGGGGGCAGAGGAGGGGACCGGGGCCCTGACGGCGGCCGCCGTCAAGGCGGAGCAGATTCGCACGATCCACCGGCAGAACCCGTGGGTCATCGCGTTCAGCCCGCTGGACGCCGCGATCGTGGGGGCGTTCCTGTGGTGGTCCATCGTCCCGCGCGCGCTCATCGTCGCGTGGGTGTTGGCCACGACGCTGGTGACGGCCGTTCGCTCCTTCCTGCGGCGTCGGTACATGGCCGAGGCGGCTCCGGACGTCGACCGGTGGGCCCGCCGCTTCGTGGCCGGGGCCGCCGTGCAGGGTCTGCTGTGGGGCGTGGGCAGCGTCGTGCTTCTCCCCTCGGGCGTGGTCGGCGGTCCTCAGCTCATCCTCATGTTCGTCATCGCCGGGATCGCCGCGGGCGGCGCGGGCACGCTGGCGACGTACCTGCCGGCGTGCTTCCTGTTCACGTCGCTGGCGGTCGTGCCGCTGGCCGTTCGCTTTCTGGTCGTCGGCGACGCCATGCACGTCACGATGGGCGCGCTCGGCGGGCTGTACGTCATCGCGCTCATGGCCGTGGCGGTGAACACGAACCGCTCCATCAGCGAAGCCTTTCGGCTGCGCTTCGAGAAAGAGGCTTTGCTCGCGCGCTTGTCCGGCGCGCAGACGTCGCTCGAAGAGGCGAACCGCGTCCTCGAGCGGCGGGTCGAGGAGCGCAGCCGGGAGCTGAGGCGGCAGGACGAGGCGCTGCAGGAGGCGCGCCGGCTCGAGTCGATCGGGCTGCTCGCGGGCGGCGTCGCCCACGACTTCAACAACCTGCTCACGGTGATCCTGGGGAACGCCGCCGTCCTCGAAGACGACCCGGCGTCCGCGCGCGCGGTCGACGGGCCGCTCGCCGAGATCCGCGGCGCCGCCGAGCGGGCCGCCGCGCTGGTGAGCCAGCTCCTGGCGTCGAGCCGGCGGCAGCCGCGCGAGGTTCGCGTGCTGGATCTGAACCTGGTGTTGTCCGAGGCGCACCGGCTCCTCTCGCGGCTCATCGGCGAGCACATCGAGCTGGACGTCGCGCTGGCCCCCGGTCCGCTGCCCGTCGCCGCCGATCGCGGGCAGCTCGAGCAGGTGATCGTCAACCTGGCGACGAACGCGCGCGACGCGATGCCGGGCGGCGGCCGACTCAGCCTGTCGACGGAGCTGGTCGAGGTCGGGGTCGGCGGCTCGCCGGTCGCGCCCGGGCTGCCCGCGGGGACCTACGTGATGCTCTCGGCGCGCGACACGGGCGTCGGCATGGACCCCGAGACGATGCGCCTCGCCTTTCACCCGTTCTTCACGACGAAGGAGGTCGGCCGCGGCACGGGCCTGGGGCTGGCGACGGTCAACGGCATCGTCGAGCAGAGCGGCGGCCGCGTGTTCGTCGAGTCGGCGCCCGGACAGGGCAGCGCCTTCCGCGTGCTCCTCCCCCGCACCGACGCGTCCGCCACCACCGAATCACCGGTCACGCCGGAGAAGCTGGCCCTGCGCGCCGCGACGGCGCTGCTCGCCGAGGACGAGCCGCTCGTGAGGGGCGTGATCTCGCGCGCGTTGCTGGGCGCCGGCTTCACGGTCCTCGAGGCCTCGAACGGCGAAGAGGCCCTCGCGCTCGCCGATTCGTACGCGGGGATGATCGATCTCCTCGTGACCGACGTCGTGATGGCGCGCATGGGCGGGCCCACGCTCGCCAAGAAGCTCACCGAGCAGCGGCCCGGCATCGCCGTGCTCTTCATCTCGGGGTACAGCGCGACGGCCGCGCTGCCGGCGCCGGGAACGGTCGAGAACGTCGACTACCTGCCGAAGCCGTTCACGGCCAGCGTGCTGCTGACGCGGGTGTGGCGGCTGCTCGGGCGGGCCGTCGCGCCGGAGCGTTCAGCGCCGCTGCGCGACGGCGACGACGCGATCATTCACTGACTCGAGCTCAGGTCGCCGACGTGCGGGGCTTGGCCCCGAGGGGCGGGACCTCCGGGGGCGCTCCCTGCGCGGCCTCGACGGGCGGCGCGGCGCGCTCGGCGAAGAGCTGCCGGTACGCGAAGCCCGCGGCGGCGCCGCCCACGAGGGGCGCGACCCAAAAGAGCCACAGCTGGCGCAACGCCCAGCCGCCGACGAGCAGGGCCGGCCCCGTGCTGCGCGCCGGGTTCACCGACGTGTTCGTCACCGGGATGCTCACGAGGTGGATCAGCGTCAGCGCGAGGCCGATCGCGAGCGGCGCGAGCGCCTGAGGAGCCCAGCGGTCGGTCGCGCCGAGGATGACCATCAAGAACATGAACGTCATGACCAGCTCGCACAAGAGTGCCGACCCCAGCGAATAGAGGCCCGGCGAGTGCGCGCCGTAACCATTCGACGCCAGCCCCGACGACACGTGGAATCCGGGCTGGCCCTTCGCGATCAGGTACACGACGAACGCGCCGAGGAGCCCGCCTACGACCTGCGCCAGGACGTAGAAGGGCACGTCGTGACCGCGAAAGCGGCCGGCCGCCCACGCCCCCACGGTCACCGCGGGGTTGAAGTGTCCGCCCGAGATCGGGCCCAGGGCATACGCGGCCGTGAGCACGGTGAGACCGAACGCCAACGCCACGCCGTGAAAGCCGATCCCGAGCTGCGGAAACGCCGCCGCCAGGACCGCGCTGCCGCAGCCGCCCAGCACCAGCCAAAACGTCCCGAGCCCCTCCGCCAACAGCTTGCGCCTCGCCTCCATGACGACCTCCGATGCTGCGCCTAGAGGTAAGCGTGAGCCGGAAGAGGGGAGCCGAGCAGGCGGGCAGAACCCTTACACGGAGGGCGCGTCAGGCAGGGCGGTCGCGCTGCGACGCCCGACGGACGTCATCCCCCGGCGCCCGTGTCGGACGACGCGCCATCCTGCGCGTCCGCGCCACCGTCGCTCGCGGGCGACGTGTCTGCGCTGCTGCCGTCGGAGGCGGTCGCGTCGCTGGCGGGCTGCGCGTCACTCGACGGCTGCTGCGCGTCGCCGGCGGTCGCGTCGCTCGCGTCGCCGGCGGTCGCGTCGCTGGTGGTCGCGTCGGTCGCGTCGGTCGCGTCGCTGGCGGGCGCGGCGTCGCCGCCGTCATTGGTGCCCGCGTCCGGGGTCGCCTGCGCATCGGTCGCGCCGTCCGCCGCCGCATCGGGGTGGGCGTCAGCGCCGGCGGCGTCGACTGGGAGCGAGCCGCCATCGGCGGGGACGCAGACGCCGGCGAGGCAAGTCAGCTCGGCGTTGCAGAGATTGTCGGCGTAGCAGGCGGCGCCCAGCGTGCCGCGCGGCTTCTGGGTGCTGCTGCCGCACCCTCCCAGCGTGAGGGCCGTGGCGACGGCTGCGAGCGAGAAAAGCGAGGCTGAAGCGAGGAGTCGAGCACGCATGGCGCGACCGTACCACGGCCGCGCCGGATGCAGGCGTGACGCGGGTCTCCGAAAACCGGAGGCTCGTCGCGCCGCCACAACACTGGCGTTGACCGCGGGCCCGCTCTGATCCAGTATTTCAAAAAATGAACCGTCGTTCAGAAAGTGAAGCTCGCGTGCCATCGCTGCGCGAGCGCATCCGCGAGACGACGGTTCAGGCGATCCTGGCGGCCGCCGAGGATGTCTTCGCCGACGAGGGGCTCCACGCGGCCCACATGGGCACGATCGCCGCGAAGGCCGGCGTCTCCGTGGGGACGCTCTACAACCACTTCGAGGATCGTGAGGCCATGCTGGCGGGGCTCCTGGCCGCGCGGCGTGCCGAGCTGCTCGGCAGGATCGACGACGCCATCGAGGCGGGGGCGGGGCGCCCGCTGCGCGAGCGCCTGCGCGGCATCCTGGGCGCGTTCGGCAGCCACTGGCAGGAGCACCGCAAGTTCGTTCAGATCGTCCTTCAGCGCGAGGTGGGCCGCTACCAGCAGACCTACCCGCTCGCGTGCGCGAAGAAGCACGACACCATGCGCGACATCCACGCGCGCATCGACGGAGAGATGAAGCGCGGCGTGAAAGAGCGCTCGCTGACGGCGGACGCGGCCGAGCTGGGCGCGACGTTTTTCCTGGGGATGATCCGCGCGCTCATCATCAGAGACGCGGAAGGAGGGGGCGACATGAGCGCGGATCTCGATCGGCTGCTCGACGTCTTCTTCGACGGCATGGGCCCGAGCTCGGTCGAGAAGGGAGCGTCGGCGTCGTGAGCATCGCCGCGTCGGCCTACGCCGCGCCCATCGCGCGCGCCCCCGTCAACAAATGGCTCGTCACGCTGTCGGTGACGTTCGGCACGCTCATGGGCGCGATCGACACGTCGATCGTCGCCGTGGCCACGCCGCACCTCACGGGCGCGCTCGGCGCGACGGTCGAGGAGATGACCTGGGTCACGACGGGCTTCGTCATCGCGACGGTCGTCGTGATGCCGCTGACGGCATTCCTCGGCCGCTTCTTCGGGCAGAAGCGCGTGTACCTCACGTCGCTCGCGCTGTTCGTGCTCGGCTCGGCGCTGTGCGGGCTCGCGCGCTCGCTGCCGATGATGGTGGCGTGCCGCGCGTTGCAGGGGCTGGGCGCAGGCGCGCTGCAGCCCACCGAGCAGGCGATCCTGCGGCAGACGTTCCCGCCCGAAGAGCAGGGCATGGCCATGGCGCTGTTCGGCTTGGCCGTCGTCGTGGGCCCGGCGGCGGGCCCCGCGCTGGGCGGTTACATCCTGGACAACTGGGCGTGGCCGTGGATTTTCTACATCAACCTGCCGATCGGCATCCTCGGCATCTTCATGGTCTCGCGCTTCGTGCACGAGCCCGAGGACATCCGCCGTGAGAACCAGGCGCGCGCGCACGAGCAGCGCAAGAACCTCGACTGGCAGGGCATCGTCCTCATGACGATCGGCCTCGCGACGCTGCAGTACGTGCTCGAAGAGGGCAGCCGCAACGATTGGTTCCAGTCGAGGGCCATCGCGGTGACGACGTTCATCGCGGCGCTCGCGCTGGCGGCGTTCATCATCCGCGAGCTGACGGCGCCCGTGCCCGCCGTCGACCTGTCGCTGTTCAAGGACCGCGTGTTCCTGTCGGGCACCGTCATCGGCGCGATGATGTTCGCGATCCTGATGTCGATCACGTTCCTCTTGCCGCTGTTCATGCAGAACCTGCTGGGGTTCCCCGCCCTCGACTCGGGCATCGCGCTCATGCCGCGCGCGCTGGCCATGATGATCGGCATTCCCATCGTGGGGCGGCTCTACAACAAGGTTCAGCCGCGCATCATGGTCATCATCGGCGTCGCGCTGGTGTCGCTGAGCGCGATCCTCATGTCGCGTTACACGCTGGCCACCAGCGCGCACTCGGTCGTGCTGGCGATCATGATCCAGGGCTTCGGTTTCTCGTCGCTGTTCGTGCCGCTCACGACGGTGGCGCTGGCGGGCATCCCGCGGTTTCGCCTGACCGACGCCACGGGCCTCAACTCGTTGCTCCGCCAGATCGGGGGCTCGCTGGGCCTCGCGGGCTTCGCGACGCTGCTGCCGCACTTCGTCGCGGCGGCGCGCTCGGGCCTGGCGGCCCACATCGACCCCGGCCGGCCCGAGGTCATGGCGCGCCTCGGCGCGATGCAGGCGGGCCTGCAGGCGCGCGGCCTGCCCGCCGAGGGCGCGCGCTCGACGGCGCTGCGCATCCTCGACGGCACGCTGGCCCAGCAGTCGTCGGTGCTCGGCTTCGAGCGCATGTTCCTGTTCGCCGGCATCGCCTTCTTGCTCGTCATTCCGTTTGCGCTCTTCCTGCGTAAGCCCAAAGGCGCGCCGCAGGTCAAAGTCGACCTTCACTAATCGTACGAAAGCACCAATCACCATGGAAACAGCCGCCAAAGCCGAAGCACCCCGTCCCGCCCCGACCCTGGCCAAGCCCGAGGTCGCCGCCGTCCCCGCCGCGCCGGCGCGCAAGCGACGACCGTTCGTCGTGCTCGCGGTGATCGCGGCGATCGCGCTCGTCTCGATCGGCGGCTACTCGCTGGCGACGCGCGGGCGCGAGAGCACGGACGACGCGCAGGTCACGGCGGACATGGTGCCGGTCGCGGCGCGCGTGGGCGGCGCCGTCGCGAAGGTGCACATCAAGGAGAACCAGGTCGTCAAGCGCGGCGACCTGCTGGTGGAGCTGGACGCGGCGGATCTGCTCGCGAAGCAGCAGCAGGCCGAGGCGGAGCTGGCGACGGCCCAGGCCCAGGCCCAGGCGGCTGACGCGCAGGTGCAGATCGTCGACGCGACGTCCAGGGGCGGCCTCGCCAGCGCGCGCGCGGCCCTCACGGGGTTCGCCGCGGGCGTGGGCAGCGCCGACGCGCAGCTCGCGAGCGCGAAGGCCGCGGCGGCCCGCGCCGATACCGATCTCAACAAGGCAGAGGTCGACTTTCAGCGCGCCGAGACACTGCACAAGGCGGCGGCGATGTCGCAGCAGCAGTACGACGCCGCACGCAGCACCCTCGAGGCCGCGCGCGCGTCGAAGGCGCAGGCGGAGGCGCAGGTGAAGCTGGCCGAGGACGCGCGGCGCACGGCCGAGAGCCGCGTGGGCGAGGCGAAGGGCCGCGTCGATCAGAGCGCGCCCGTGGCGCCGCAGATCGCGGCGGCGCGCGCGAACGCCGCGCTGGCCGAGGCGCGCGTGCGCAGCGCCGAGGCGCAGCTCGCCCTCGCGAAGCTGCAGGTCAGCTACACGCGGATCGTCGCCCCGGCCAACGGCTGGGCGTCGAAGCTGTCGGTTCACGAGGGGCAGCTGGTCTCGGTCGGGCAGCCGCTCGTCGAGCTGGTGCCGTCGGAGACGTACATGGTCGCGAGCTTCAAGGAGACGCAGATCGGCAAGATGCGGCCGGGGCAGCCGGCGAAGATCGAGATCGACGCCTTCCCCGGCCGCGAGCTCGAGGGCCGCGTCGAGAGCCTCGCGGGCGGCACGGGCGCCAGCTTCTCGCTGCTTCCGCCCGACAACGCGACCGGCAACTTCGTGAAGGTCGTGCAGCGTGTCCCCGTGCGCATCACGCTGGTCGACGTGCCGGCGGACGTCGTGCTGCGGCCGGGGCTGTCGGCCGACGTCACGGTCGACACGCGCTGACGGGCTCCGCCTGGTGAAGATCGAACGCCCGTCGCGGTTCTGACAGGCCTTCGGTGGGGCGCCGCGGCATTTCGGGCCGTCGGTCGCTGGGCGCGGCGGTTGCAATGGGTCGGAAGGGCGATGGGAGCGCGCCGCGAGATCGCTTTGATGACCTTCCTGCTGCTCGCGCCGTTCTGTGGGCGGGCGGTCGCCGCGGGCGGTGAGCGCGACGAAGAGGTCCCGCGCGAGAACCCGCCCGATCCACCTCGTCCCGTGCAGATCGAGACGCCGGCGCCGCGGAGCGACTGGCAGGTCTATGGAGTCTTCGGCGTCGGGACGCCGGTCGGTATCTCCGGCTTCGAGGGAGTTCACCGTCTGGGCCAGGTCTTCGAGGTCTCCGCCGGCGTGGGCTGCGGCATCTCGGCGGCGCTTGCCCAGCCGAACAGCTCCTTCGCTCACACGCTGCAATGGTCCGTCATGCCGCGGCTGCGATTGGGGGACGACGGCGGTGCGTTCACCTTGGGCGTCGGCGTGTCGGGGGGAGAGTACTCAGCGGAGACTGGGTTCTGTATCGGGTGCGAGGACAGCAGCCCGGGTCCCCATTCGACCGAATACGCGGTGTGGACGAACTTCGAGATCGGAGGCGAGCACCTCAACGGTGGTCTCGCCTTTCGCTACTTCCTGGGCCTCGCGCGAGCCTATTCGGCCACCGGGGCGTCGAACCCGATTCCGTACCTCGGCGTCGGCCTCGGCTATGCGTTCTGAGCGGCGTGCGGTGAGCCTGCACGCGCGGCGGTGAGGATTGAACGCCGGCTCGACGCGAACTGGCGTTTTACACCGCGGCAGGCCTGGGCTGATGCGGCCCTCCACATCGGCGCGGCTGTTGCACAGTAGAGCGCCTGTCCATGCGCGTCCGTCGGACAACCGCGTTCCTGCCCCTATCGCTCGCGGCGTTTTGCCGGAGCGCCGTCGCTTTGGAGGGCCAGGTGACCGAAGAGCCGGCGCCACGCCGCGAGTCGGCCGTCTACGGCGTCGCCGGCTTCGGGACGCCGGTCGGGGGCCTCGGGCTCGAGGTCGTCCGCCGATGCGGCGAGAAGTTCGAGCTGTCGTTCGGCGTGGGCGAGGGGATGGCGGCGGCGCTGGCGCAACCGAAGGGCACCTTCGGCCACGCCGTGCAGTGGTCGGTCATGCCGCGAGTGCGCTTCGGCAACGAAAGCGACGCGTTCACGTTCGGCGTCGGCCTCTCGGGCGGAGAGTACGCCTACGAGACGGGGTTTTGCCTTGGCTGCAGCGACGGCGAGACCCGTCCTTCGGCGACTTACCGAACGTTCTACACGTTGTGGACGAACGTCGAGATCGGAGGCCAGCACCTGAGCGCGAGCGGCTTCGCGTTTCGCTACTTCCTTGGTCTGGCGCACGGCTACGAGGTCGAAGCCGGCAGGTCGCTGGCCTTTCCGATTCCGTACCTCGGCGTCGGCAACCTGGGCTACGCGTTCTGAGTGATGAAGGGGGCGTGATGCGATCCATCGTCGCGGCGGTGCTGGTGCTGGTGGGGGCGGTATGGCCAGGGGCGGCCCACGTGCTCGCAGCGGAGGCGCAGGCTGTCGACGATGAGGCGCCCCGTTCGAGCTCGCCCGAGTCCGAGCCTGCGCCGCCCCCGCCACGCGCAGCGATCCGCCCGATGATCATCGAAGATCTGGCCGAGCCCCGCGTCACGGCCGGCTACATGATGTTCGGCGTGGGGACGCCCGTCGGTGGCATTGGCGTCGAAGGCGTCCACCGGTTCTCCAATTGGTTCGAGCTTTCGGCCGGCTTCGGCCTCGGGACGGGGGCGTCCGAGGTGCAGCCTCATGGCGGAGACTCCTTTCAGCGGGCCGCCATGCCGCGCCTTCGAGTCAGGGGCGACGAAGGCCACATCCTCGCCTTCGGCGTCGGGATGTCCGGCGGCCAGTACTCGAGCGACGGCATTCCGTGCTTCGGGTGTGACGACGGCGCGTCCGCGAACCGCGAGTCCCCGACGGCCTACACGTTGTGGACGAACTTCGAGGTCAGCGGCGAACGGTGGGGCACGAGCGGCTTCGCCTTTCGCTACTACCTGGGCTACGCGCACGGAACGATGGTCCAGAAGGAGCCCTCGGCGAACCAGTTGCTCGTTTTCCCTTACTTCGGCGTCGGTCCCGGCCATGCGTTTTGATTCGCGCTCACTTCGCCTTCGGCGCCGCTGTTGCAGCTTGGAGCGCATATCCGTGCGCCTCCTTTCGGCCAGCGGGGTCCTGACCCTTCTATTGGTGCCGTTCTGCGGGAGGGCGGTCGCCGCGGAGCCTCCGCATGCCAGCGACGAGGAGGTGCCGCGCGCGAACCCGCCTGGGATACGCCCGGCGCAGGTGATCGAGTCGCCGCCGCCGCGCCGCGATTGGGAGATCTACGGTGTCTTTGGCTTCGGGACGCCCGTCGGCATCGCCGGGCTCGAGGGCGTTCATCGCTTCGGTGAACTGCTCGAGCTCTCCGTCGGCCTTGGAAACGGCATATCGGCTTCGAACGCGCTGCAATGGTCCGTCATGCCGCGACTGCGCGGGGGCGACGAAGGAGACGCGTTCACGTTCGGCGTCGGCCTCTCGGGCGGGGAGTACGCGGGCCTCTGCATCGGCTGCGGCAAGGACGACACGACGACCCTCAACCCCGCCTACTACACGGTGTGGGCGAACTTCGAGATCGGAGGCGAGCACCTCAGCCGCGAGGGTTTCGCCTTTCGCTACTTCCTGGGCATCGCGCAAGACATCAGGGCGAGCCGGGCGTCGCTGCCGGTTCCCTACGTGGGAGTCGGTTTTGGCTACGCGTTCTGATGGGCGCCGGCCTCGTCGTCAGCCGCCGGTCTGGTTGACGGGGACGTCGAACTTGCCTTCGGTCAGTGTCGTCGCGCCGCCGTCGCCCGGCAGCGCGGCCTCGAAGGAGCCGCTCGCGTGCGGATGGCCGTCGCCGCCCGAGGTGAACGTCAGCGCGATCGAGCACGTCTCGCCCGTGGGCGCGGGGCGGTTGTCGTAGGTGAGGGCGGCCGACGACGTGGACGTGCCGCCGTCGGTCGACACGCCGCGCGTGTAGGCGCCGCCGAGCGCCGCGCCACCGCCCATCCCCACGACGATTGAGACCGTCGGGCCCGCGGGGAGGCCAGTCCCGACGAGGGTCAACGAATCGAGCGCGGTCGTGATGTACAATGATCCTTACGGTCGATGTGATCGCCCCAACGTCGGGCTGGGCCGCTCAGGTTACCGGATGGCGTCCGCTTGATAGGCGACCTGTTCGTGTGTCAGGTCGCGGTCACGAGACGCTTTCCCTCGGCTATTTCGTCTGGTGCCGTTTTCGCGGCAGTGAGTTGTCGCGCGCCTCCCACAGGCGACGCTCATTCGATATCACCGGTCTACTTGGCGGCTTCGCCCACGACCTGTACGGGCGCGCCGTCCTCCACCTCGTTGCCGAGGTTCATGGCGAGGCGGTCGCCCGCGGCGACGCCCGAGACGAAGCGCACGGTGGCGCCGTCGTCATCGGCGACGACGACGGGGCGGTAGTGGACCTTGCCCTTGTCGTCGACGAGCGCGACCAGGGTCTTGTCGCCCTTCAGCACGAGCGCCTCGACGGGCGCCTGCACGAGCGGCGTGACCTTGAGGTCGATCGAGACGGTGACGAAGGCGCCCGGAAGGATGGTGCCGTCCTTGTTGTCGACGTCGATCTCCGTGAGCATCGTGCGCGTCTTGAGGTCGAGCTGTCCCGCGAGGCGCGTCACCTGCACCTTGCGCACGAATCCCGGCCGCTCGGGGACGCGCAGCTCGGCGGTATCGCCGACGTGGACGTACGCGGCCGCCGCCTGGTCGAGGTACACGTAGATGCGCAGCCGGTCGGGGTTCGCGACGCTGACGACGGGCAGGGCGCCGCTCTGGGCGCCCGTCGCGCTCTGGATGAGCGCGCCCGGGTCGGCGAAGCGCGCCGTGACCACGCCCGCGAACGGGGCGCGCAGCACGCGG
Source organism: Polyangia bacterium (assembly GCA_035548155.1). Lineage (GTDB taxonomy): Bacteria > Myxococcota_A > Polyangia > Fen-1088 > Fen-1088 > DASZFV01. Next base: position 644 of record DASZUD010000224.1, on the reverse strand, counting down.
TAGCCGCCCTGCGTGGACAGCGCCTCGTGGTTCGCCTCGGCGACCGCCGCGCCCGTCTGCGCCGCTTCGACTTCCTGCGCCGACACCATGTTCGAGGGCGCCAGCGCCTCGAAGCGCTTGGCGTTCACGCGCTTGTTCTTCGCGTCGGCCTCGGCGGCCGTGATCTGCTTGTCGAGCTCGGGCGCCTCGATCGTCGCGAGGATCTGGCCCGCCTTGACCTTGTCGCCCTTGTCGACGCGGACCTCTTTGAGATAGCCGCTGACCTTGGCGTACAGCGTGACCGACGAGAAGGCGCGCGCCTCGCCCTGCAGCGTGACGCGGCGGGAGGCCGGCGACGTCGTCGCCTTGACGACGCGCACGCGCAGGCCGCGGCTCGCCTCTTCGACGCGCGCGTGGGCCTCGGCGCGCGTCACCGATTCGCGCCGCGTCGACAGGCTGACGACGCCGATGACGACGCCCGCGAGGAGGACGACGCCGCCGAAGTACACGACGCCCCGGCGCCCGCGCGGCGCCTCCTGCGCGGCCGGTCTACCGGCCGTGGTCGTTGCCGTGGATGATGCTCCCGTCGACATCTGAAACCGATGCTCCTTCCAATGAACGTCTACTGAATCGGGTGTAAGTCGGCCGGCAAGCCTTCGTGCTCT
>DASZUD010000223.1:0-6666 GCA_035548155.1 Polyangia bacterium | reverse complement strand
CCAGGGTGACGAGATCTCGTCGATTCTTTATCAGGTCGTCCACGAAGAGCCGCCGTCGCTGGTATCGATGGGCCTGCCCGAGCTAGCCCCGATCGAGGCGGTGATCCGGCGCGCGATGGCGAAGGTGCCCGCGGATCGCTTCGCCAACGTCAACGACTTCGCCCAGGCGATGGAAGCAGCGGCCCGCGCCGTGACGGCTGGCGCCGGGGCGTCTTCGGTCGTGCCGGCGAACGGCGCCGTCAGGCCGCCGCCGACGCCGGTGACGGCTGCCAGCCCCGGGGTGATGCCCGTCGCCAAGACGACGCTGCGGGATTCCGCGGGGGAGCTCGCGGCGTCGGAAGCGGCGGCTTCTTTGGGCACGGGCGCTGCGAAACGCGGCCTGGTGCTTGCGGCCGTGGGCGCGGCGATCGCGGTGACGGCGGTCGGGGGGCTCGCCCTCCGGAGCAGCGGAAAGCCGGAGAGCTCGCCCTCCCCCGCCGCTGCGACCGCGCCAGCGGCGGCGCCCGCCCCCGCCGTGCAGCCGCGCGCCGAGGCCGCCGGGCCCGCGCTGATCACCGTCGAGATCGCCGCCGCGCCGCCTGCGTTGCGCGTGCAGCTCGACGGACGAGACGTCGCGACGCCGCTGAGAGTGGCGCGCGACGAGAGGCAGCACCAGCTGACGTTTTCGGCTCCGGGGTACGTCACGAAGCAGCAGCCCATCACGGCCTCGCGGGATCTGGTGGTCGAGCCCGCGCTCGAGAAGGCGGCGGCGCGGCCGCCGGAGCGCCGGGCACCGTCGCGCGGCGCGAGCCGCCCCAAACGGGGCTCGTACAACGTCGTCACGGACATCTGACCATGCATGGGAAGCGAGGGACCGAAGTGAGAAGTCAGCGAATGGGTCACGCCGCGATGTGGGTGGTGATGGCGCTGCTGGGAGGCGCCGGCGTCGCGCACGGCGCCAGCACCAAGGACAAGCAACGCGCGACGGCGCTGCTGCGCGAGGGCGCCGCGCTCCTCGAGCACGAGGACTACGCCGAGGCGCTCGGGAAGTTCACCGAGGCGTATGGCCTGGTGCCCAGCCCGAAGATCCAGTTCGACATAGGCTTGGCCGCAGAGGGTCTCGCGCGCCCGGCCGAAGCCTCTCGCGCGTACCAGGCCTACGTGGACGGCGCGACGGGCGACACGGCCGCGCGCCGGGCCGAGGCGCAGGGCCGCATCACCGCCCTTCGCTCGCGGGTCACACTGCTGCACATCACGAGCGACCTCTCGGGCGCCAGCGTCACCGTCGACGGCGTCGACGAAGGGACGACGCCGCTGCCGCGGCCGCTGGTCGTCAGCCCGGGCGCCCATCAGATCGTACTGGCGGCGCCCGGCGCGACGACCTGGACGCGCGCCGTCCGCGGAGACGCCGGCGCCACGATCGAGCTGCAAGCCAGGCTGCAACCGCCGCCCGCTGCCGCGGAGTCCGAGGCGCCGCGCGCCGCGGAGGAGAGGCCCAACCTGCAGGCCCCCGACGACGCGGCGACGCACGGACACGCGCCTGCGCCGCTCAGCGAGCCCGCCGCCCCGGACGATGGGGCAAAGCCCGTCTACGAGCGGGGTTGGTTCTGGGCCACGGTGGGCGGCGTCGCCGCCGCGGGCGCGGTCGCGGCCTTCCTGCTCATCCCGCGCGACACGAAGTACGTGTGCCAAGTCTCGCCCTGCATCGGGGGCAACTGAGACGTCCCGCCTCGCGAGCCACCGGCCGTCGCGAAAATATCTGCGCGGTTCGGCGCCCTCGCGGGTGGCCCTCCCCGAGGCGTGGTTCGCCTCGACCCAATATCCGTGAGGTTGCTCTTGCGCCCAAACTTCGCTCGTTCGCGTGTCCTCGCCGCCGTCACGACGCTGGTCACGGCGCTCGCCGCCGGCTGCAACAAGACGGACAGCACGTCCGTCGTCGTGGAGCTCTACACGACCAGCCTGACCGCCGGCGCCGATCTGGACCAGATCGAAGTCACCGTGAATGACGCCCCGGCCGTGGCCTTCGACCTCGCGTCCCCGGCGACGGCGGGAAAGCGAGACTTCCCCGTACGCTTCGGCGTGACCCCGGCGACGGGCGACACGGCCAGCTTGAAGATCGTCGGTCGCCTGCGCGGCGCGGACAAGCTCACGAGCGGCGCGCGCTTCGGCTTCCTCAAGGGCGAGACGCGCCTGCTCCGCATTCGGCTGGACAAGGAGTGCGTGGGCTTCGCCCCGCCGTGCGGCGGCAGCATGGTGTGCGCGGCCGGAGCCTGCGCCCCCGACGAGGTGGACGTCACGAAGCTGCCGCCCTTCGTCGCGGCGGCGGAAGGGGGGCCCAAGCCAGGGAGGGACGCCAGCGCCGACGGCGCGAAGGACGGCGCCGGAACCGGCGACGCGCCCGGGCCCGCCGACGTGCGCACCGACGGGATGGGAGGCGGGGGAACGGATGGCGCGGCGGGCTGCGCGGAGGGCGCGACCCGTGAGTGCAGCTGCGGCGTCATGGCGGGCGGCCACCAGACGTGCTCGGGCGCGGCGTGGGGGCCATGCGCAATCTCGTGCGACGCCACGGGCATGAAGGGCACGTGCGGCCCCGGCACGCGCACGTGCGACGAAGCGGCCGCGCACTGGGGCGACTGCAGCATCGCCCCCGCCAACACCGACACGTGCGCGCCCGACAACGACGACAACTGCAACGGCCTCGAGAACGAGGGCTGCACGTGCGTCATGGGGCAGACGCAGACCTGCGACAAGGGCGGCCTCTTCGGCACGTGCGCCAAGGGCACCGAGACGTGCGATCTCACCGGCAAGTGGTCGGGCTGCACAGTCAAGCCCGCGCTGGCCGACACGTGCGATCCCGGCAACGACGACAACTGCAACGGCGCCGTCAACGAGAAGTGTCCGTGCGTGAACGGCAAGACGCGTCCGTGCAGCGACGGCGGGCTCTTCGGCAAGTGCGCCGCCGGAACGCAGACGTGCGCCGGCCAGCAGTGGGGGGCGTGCTCGATCGCGGCCGCCTCCGCCGACACTTGCGCGGCCGACAACGACGACAACTGCAACGGCAAGCCCAACGAAGGCTGCGCCTGCGTCACGGGCCAGACGCGCACCTGCGCCACGGCCGGCCTCTTCGGCAAGTGCGCCGCTGGCACCCAGACCTGCGACGGCACGGGCAAGTGGGGCAGCTGCAGCGTCCCCCCGGCCGCCAGCGACACGTGCGCCGCGAACAACGACGACAACTGCAACGGCAAGGTAAACGAGGGCTGCGCCTGCGTGACCGGTCAGACGCGCCCGTGCTCGGACGCCGGCGCGAAGGGCAAGTGCGCGGGCGGTACGCAGACCTGCGACGGCGCGGGCAAGTGGGGCGCGTGCAGCATCAGTCCCGCCGCGGCGGACACGTGCGTCAGCGGCGACGACAGCACGTGCAACGGCGTGGCCAACGAGGGCTGCACGTGCATCAACGCCCAGACGCGCCCGTGCTCGGACGCCGGCGCGAAGGGCAAGTGCGCGGGCGGCACGCAGACCTGCGGCAATGGCGCGTGGGGCGCCTGCAGCATCGCCCCCGTGGCGGCGGACACGTGCGTCGCCGGCAATGACGACAACTGCAACGGCGTCGCCAACGAGGGCTGCGCGTGCACGAACGGCCAGACGCGCGCCTGCTCGGCGGACAGCCTGTTCGGCAAGTGCGCGTCGGGCTCCGAAACATGCGCCGCCGGCAAGTGGGGCAGCTGCAGCATCACGCCTTCGGCGTCCGACACGTGCGTCGCCGGCAACGACGACAACTGCAACGGCGTCGCCAACGAGGGCTGCACCTGCACGAACGGCCAGACGCGCGCGTGCTCGGCGGGCGGCTACTTCGGCAAGTGCGCGAACGGCACCGAGACGTGCGGCGGCGGCAGCTGGGGCAGCTGCAGCATCGCGCCGTCGGCGTCCGACACCTGCGCGTCGGGCAACGACGACAACTGCAACGGCAAGGCGAACGAAGGGTGCACTTGCCTGAACGGCCACACGCGCCCGTGCTCGGCGGACAACCTCTTCGGCAAGTGCGCGAACGGCACCGAGACGTGCAGCGGCGGCGCTTGGGGCAACTGCAGCATCACGCCTTCGGCGTCCGACACGTGCGTCGCCGGCAACGACGACAACTGCACCGGCGTCGCCAACCAGAACTGCGCCTGCCTTGCGGGCGCCAGCCGCTGCGCGACCAGCCCCGAGCGACGGCAGACCTGCGACACGGGCGGCGTCTGGCAGACCGTCGAGACGTGCGGCGGCGGCGCGTCCTGCCAGAACGGCGGCACGGCGTGCCTCAAGCCGAATGGCGTCGCGTGCACGTCGGCGTCACAGTGCTCGAGCGGCATCTGCTCGACATACTTCGCCGACACCGACGGTGACGGCTACGGCAACGCGAACAGCACGATCAGCGTGTGCGGCGCCTCGCCTCCCTCTGGCTACACGACCGACAGCAGCGACTGCTGCGACACCGACAACCAGGCGTTCCCGGGCCAGACCAGCTACTTCGGCGCCCCACGCGCCGGCTGCGGCGGCTTCGACTACAACTGCGACGGCACGAACACGAAGCTCCTCACGCAGACGACCTCATACACGTGCGATCTCACGTTCCACACGTGCAACTTCTACAACGCAGGCTGGGCCGGCAGCATCCCCGACTGCGGCCTGCGCGTGAACTGGATCACCGGCTGCTCTTACACCGTCTACAACGGCACCCCCACCTGCCCCACCACGGTCCAGGTCTACCCCTCCCAACCACTCCAACAGTGCCGCTGACGGGCTGGTTTCGACCTGCTTCGGCGTCGCTGGCGACGAAGGAGCCGTCGTCGACGGAGCCGTGCCCGGCCTGGAGGGAGGAGCCGCGCCTTTCCCCCGGGAGCGGGGGGCGCGCGAGATCGCGCGACCTGAAGCACCGGCGAGGCAGCGCGGCCGCCGATCCCTGATCAGCTCGCGGCGCGCGCCAGGTACTTGCGCGCGCCCGCCGCGAACGCCTGCAGGCGGTTGACGACGGTGCGCCGGGAGATGCCTAGCAGGCGCGCCACCTCGTCCTGGTCGAAACCGTCGACGTGGTACAGCCAGGCGACGGCGCGCACCTTCTCGGGGGCGCGGTCGATCAGACGGCGCGCCAGGTCGCGATCGGCGACGCGGTCCTCGTCGCGCAGCGACTGCGGCGCCTCGGGCAGGATCTCGACGGGCCGTGGGCGGTGCTTGGCGTCGCGCAGCTCGTTGAGGCAGTAGTTCGTGGCGATGCGGTAGATCCACGCCAGCGCCTCGTCGGCAGAGGGCGCCTTGTCGAGGTGCCGGTGGACCCGCACGAACGTCTCCTGGCAAGCGTCCTCGGCGGTGGCGGGGTCGGTCAGGAGCTTGCGGCAACGGGCGTAGATCGCCGGGCCATAGAGCCTGTAGAGCTCTGTCAGTCGATCGTCGCCCATCGGCCCATGTCGCTGAGCGGAGTAAAGATGTCCGGCGCGGGGACGTCAAGCGATTGAGCTATGGTGTCGCCGTGATCGTCCGCCGAGCGGCCACCGCCCTCATGACCTTCGTCGCGCTGCTGGCGGGGGCGGGCGCGCGCGCGGCCGGCGGTGCCGCGTTGGCGAGTGGGGCGCTGTCACCCGAGGAGCTGGGCGCGACACTACCGGTCGAGCCGGCGCCGCCTCGGGCCGAGCTGCCCCCCGCCGCTCCGCCGACGCCGGCGGAGCTGGCGCGGGAGGGCGCCTTCGCGGCGCGACACGTCTTCACGTTCGCGGCGGGTCTCGCGTGGGCGCGGTTCTCCGACCGCCCCGTCGACGAACCGGCGTTGCTGTCCGTCGTCGCCGAGTGGCGCTGGCGGACGCCGCTGGGGCTGTCGGGGCGCTGGAGCGCGGACGCCGGCGTTCGTGGCGCGACGCTGCGGATCCCCTACGCGACGCCGTCGGGCAACGAAATCACGTCGGCGATCTGGTCGGCCGTGCTGACGGGCCGCCTCTCGCGCCGCCTCGGCCGCTCGCTGGAGCTGGGCGCGGGCGCGGCAGCGGGCCTGGCCGCCTGGGCGGGCCTCGGCCCCATGAACCCGTTCACCGTCGCCGGCGCCGCCGCGACAGGCGCCGTCCCCATGCCCACGGTCGAGGCGACGGCCGAGTTGACGTACATGACGCCGCTGCCGCACGTCGCGTTTTCCGTGTTGAGCCGCTACGTAGCCAGCTCGACGACGTCCCCGGGTCTCGTGCGGGCCATGCCGCACATGACCCACCTTGACGTGCTCGCGGGGGTCGGCATCCGCTGGTACTGACGACGTTCGGAAGATTGGACGCCAAGATGCCACGCCGGAGCAGAGCTGGAGATCCGACCTGGATCCCGGTGTCCGAGACCGATCCGAAATCGGAGCTCTTTGGGCTTGGTCGAGCCCACCCGCCTATCAGCGCTGGTATGACACCCCGGCGAACAACCGCACCGGCGCGAAGAAGCTCAGCTCCTCGCCGCGCAACGTCCACGTGAGCGGCGCGTTGCCTTCCAGCGTCAGCGCGAGCGACCGCGTGAGCGAGAGACCGGCGCCCAGGTCGGGCGCCACCTGCACCGCCACCGACGCGTGGGTCGTCCATAGCGCGCCGCCGCCGGCCTCCAGCGCGGCCCACAGCAACACGGATCGCGCGCCGGCGGGCAGGGCAACGCCGGCGCGGTAGCCGCCGCGCAGGAAGGCGCCGCGCTCGC
>DASZUD010000222.1:0-3944 GCA_035548155.1 Polyangia bacterium | reverse complement strand
TTCGACGACGACGCCGAGCTCTTCGACGGGCGGATGGCCTCGTTCCTCGAGTGGTACGTGCTGGAGCGGCCGTTCGGCGGCGGGCCGCCGCCCGTGATCCAGACGCTGACGGACGCGAAGGCCGGCTGGTCGCCGCGTGAGCGGCTGGGCCTCGCGCAGCTCGCGTCGAGCCACCACGGGCTCTTCGAGCTGTACTCGGTGGAGAACCGCGTGCTCGACGTCGAGGACCTGGTGACGGGCGTGCGCTTCCAGGTGGTCGAGCGGCGCAAGACGGTGGGCTTCTCGCCGGGCGACGTCTTCGAGGCGCGCGTCGTGTGGGACGGCGACGCGCCGGTGTTCGGCCGCACGTTCCTGTTCCACCCGCCGGACGCTCGCGAGGTGGTGCTCGACTGGGTCGAGCGGGCGGTGGAGCGCGGCGTGGCGCGCGAGGAGATCCTGTTTCACCTCTCTCGCGCGCACATCCGCTGGCACCGCCTGGGCCACACGGGCGCCGCGAAGATCTACCGGGGCGATGGCTGAGCCCACGCCCGGCCGGCGCGTCTATCGCGCGCTGCTCTGGCTCGTGGGGCTCGGGCTGCTCGCGCTCGTCGCAGGCAACGCCTGGGTCATCTTCACGGCCCGCAACGACATCGTCGACGGCGTCGCCGCGGCCCCGTCGCGCCCGGTCGCGATCGTGCTCGGCAACAAGGTCTTCTCGGACGGCAGCGTGTCGCGCGAGATGGCGCTGCGGCTGCACGTCGCGCTGGACCTCTATCGCGCGGGGAAGGTCGAGCGCCTGTTCCTCTCGGGCGCGGCGCATCCGAGTCTGCCGTACGACGAGCCGGCGGCGATGGCGGGCTGGCTCGAGCGGCGCGGCGTGCCGCGCTCGGCGATGATCCTGGACCCGAAGGGCTTCCGCACGGCGGCCACGATGGCGGACGCCGCGGCCCAGGGGCTGAAGGACGTGATCGTCTGCACGCAGTGGTACCACCTGCCGCGGTCGCTGTACCTCGCGCGCCACGCGGGCCTGCGCGCGACGGGCGTTCCGGCGGAGCCTCCGGGCGGTGTCATGGCGGATCGCCTGCACTCTTTCTTGCGCGAGGCGCTGGCGCGGGCGGAGATCATCGTCGAGGTGGCGCTGCTGGGCGTCCGACCCAGCGGTCCCTGACGCCTGGCCCGTGTGAACTCATCGGGCAATGTCTTGACTTATGGCGGGGCCGACACGAGCATCCGTCGCATGAACATTCGCTTGGCCGTCGCGGCGCTCCTGGCGTTGACGCTGGGTTCGGCCACCGCGCGCGCCGAGCGCCCGCGCATCGCGATCATGGAGCTCGGGGGCGCGAAGGCGACGCCGGATCTGCGCGAACGGATGACCCGCTCGGTGCACGAAGGGCTGCTCGCGTCGGGCGCCGACGTCGTCGACGGCATGCCGGTGGCGGCGACCGGGCCGGGCGGGGCTCCGTGCCAGGGCAATGGCTGCGTGACGGCCGTGGCCAAGGCGACCGTCGCCGCGTACGTCGTGCGCGGCACGCTGGAGGTCGACGGGCGCACGTACGAGCTGCGCCTCGAGATGCTCGACGGCAAGACGGGCGACCTGCTCGAGAGCCGCGAGGATCGCTGCGAGATCTGCACCGAGGGTGAGGCCCTCGAGATGGCGGGCGTGTCGGCGTCTGCGCTGAAGGTCCAGACGTTCAAGAAGCGCGCGGGCGGGGGCGACGCGGTGGCCGTGGGCGTCGCGGTCCCGCTGCCTCCGGCGAAGACGGTGATCGTGGCCGCCCCACCGGGATCGGGCGTCGCGGAGGGCAGCATGCACGCGGGGCCCAACGGCGTGTCCGACGAGGCGCACCGCGAGCTCGGCTGGATCGGCGTCGGCGTGGGCTTGTTCGCCGGCTTCGTCGGCGGCGAGCTCATCGCCCACGACGGCGATCCGACGTGCTCCGGAGGATTCGTGGATACCGATCCGATGCATCGCCAGTGCGCGCATGCGTACTCGACCACCGGGTGGGGAGTGGCGTCGATCGTAGGTGGTGCGCTCGCGGTTGCCGCGGGCGTTCTCGTGCTCACGGGGAAGTTTTGATGCGTCTCGGTCGGATCACGGTGTTGGCCGTCCTCGCGGTCGGGTTCGCGGCCTGCACGAAGGACAACTCGAACTACTGCGGCAACGCGGCCGACGCCGGGTTCAACTGTCTGGCCGCGGACGCGGCCGCCCATGCTGAGCACCCCGCGCCAGACGCTGGCGACGCGTCTCATGGCGATGCGCTCGGCGATGCCGATGCGAACGGCGACGTCGTGGATGCAGCCATGGACCTCGTCATTGAGAAGCCCATGTGCACACTGGAAGGGTGCCCCGACGAAAATCCGATTTGCGACGTCGATGCGGGCGTTTGCGGCCCCTGCGCGACTAACGCAGAGTGCAAGGCACACGATTCGACCACCCCAACGTGCGATCTGGCCGACCACCGCTGCTACGAGTGCGTCGCGAACGCGGATTGTACGACTGATTCGACGAAACCGATTTGCACGAACCACGCGTGTGGCCGTTGCGTCCTCGACAGCGACTGCAAGGCCGCACCATTCATCTGCATGGAAGACGGATCGTGCCTGGCCGCCGGCGATGCTGTGTTCGCGACTGTTGGCGCAGCGCAATGTCCGGGCGACGGGAGCGCCGCGACGCCATTTTGTGCTGCACAGGCAGCCGTGAATTCTGCTGTAGCCGGAGGGAAGCGGGCTGTTCTGCTCATGGGGCCGGGACCTTTCCCCGTGTTCTCGATGAACGCTCCTGGAAAGATGCTTGCGGTGATCGCGCCCGATCGTGGCGCACTGGTTCCGGGCACTGACAACGTCTCGGGCAATGATCAGGTCGGTGTCCTTCTTCAAAAAGGAGAGCTGCTCGTCCGCGGACTCGAGATTAAGAACGGTCGCACGGCGGCTGTGGATGCCGAGGACGGCACGATCCGGATTCGGGGTTGCTTCATCCACGACAACAAGGGGCCAGGGCTCTTCGTCGCCAATGCGTCATTCGACGTGGAGAACAGCGTCTTCGCAAGCAATGGGAGCTCGACAAAGGCGAATGTCGATCTCGAGAGCACCAATCCCTCGCCGAAGATCTTCCGCAACAACACTGTAATAAGCGTCCCGACGACACTGAACGGAGTTGTTTGCGCTGGCGCATTTGCTCTGGCGGGCTCGATCATATCCGGTACCCAACCCGCTGTTGGACCTGGATGTGTCTTCAACGACACGTGCGCCAAGGACTGCAGCACGGCCACCTCGCTGAACCTGAATCCAGCGACGTACGAGCTGACGTCCACGTCGCCTGCAGCGTGCATCGACGCGATCGATCCTTCGACGGCGCCCCCCCTCGACCGACTCGGCACCCCTCGTCCAAAGGGCGCGAAGAGTGACTGCGGCGCGGACGAGTTTTCCGCTCAGTAGTTGACGAGCGTCGCCGCGTTCAGCGCGGCGCTTCCGACGCTGCCTTCGTCGCGAGCTCTCGCCCGCGCTTCGCCAGCGCGTTCGAGGGCTCGAGGGCGAGGGCGGCTTCGTATTCGCGGAGGGCGTCGGCGTAGCGCTGCAGGTGGTAGTAGGAGTCGGCGATGAGGAGATGGCCGGGGACGGCGGCGCCGATCGCCGTTGCTTCTTTCGCGCGGCGGATGGCTTCGGCGTAGTTGCCGCGGTCGAAGGCGGCTTGGCCACGCGCGAGGATCGCATCGGCGGACGCCGCCGGTGCGGACGGCGCGGGCGCTGCCTTGGCCGCGGCGTCGGGCGGCGCCGACTCCGGAGCGGCGGCCGGCGCTGCAACCGGCGCGGCGGGCTTCGTGCCGGCAGTCGCCGGTTTGGCCGCGTCGGCCTTCTCGCCGCGCTTCCGCGTACCTGCCGCGTTTTGCTCCTGCGGGAAGACGGGCGGCGTCGTCGCGGGCCACGGCGCGGCCAGCGCAGGTGCGCGCGCCGGCGTCGCCCCGGGA
>DASZUD010000221.1:0-8376 GCA_035548155.1 Polyangia bacterium | reverse complement strand
CCGTGCCCGGCGCCGTGCTCGCGCGTTTCGGCGTGGCGCCCGAGCGCGCGACGGGGCTGCTCGTCGCGAGCGCGGGCGTGCGGCTCGCGGCCTCGCCGGGGGCGGCGGTGCGCGCTCCTGCGGGCGGGGTGGTCGCGCGCGCGGGCTCCGACCTCCACGGAGCTGTGGACGGCGGGACCGTCGTCATAGACGCCGGCGCCGGCTGGACGATCATCGTGGGCGGCCTCGCCGAGGTGAGCGTCACGGAGGGGGCGCGCGTCGCCCCCGGAGATCGCCTGGGCAGCGCGGGGGGCCAGGCGGCCGTGCCCTTCGAAGTGTGGCGCGGACGCTACCCCGTGGATCCGTTGCTCGTGGTGCGCCCAGCGCCCGCGCGGCCGGCCGCGCCCGAACCGCTCGCGGCGCCGCCTTCCGGACCGTAAACTGGACCGCCCAGCCGGTCACCCGGTTGGGAATCGCCAGGCTCGGTGGCCCCGTTCCGGAGGTTTCGAAGAACGATGCTCCCCCCCAGTAGATCCTCGCGCGCCTCACGCGTCGCGCTGCTCGCCTTGCTCGTGGCGTCGGCGTTCGGCGCGGGGATGGTGTTCTCGCGCCCGACCTCGGCCGGTCGCTTCAACCCGTACCAGAAGCTCGGCATCTTCACGAAGGTGCTCTCGTACATCGAGAGCCACTACGTCGAGGACATCCAGGAGCAAGAGCTGATGTACGGCGCGGCGCGCGGGCTCACCGACGTGCTGGATCCACACTCGCGGTTCATGGACCCGGAGGAGTACGACCGTCTCAAGAAGGAGATGGAGGGGAACGAGGAGATCGAGGGCATCGGCATCGACGTCGAGAAGCGCAAGACGCACCTCGTGATCATCTCGCCCATCGAAGGCTCGCCCGCCGCGAAGGCGGGCATCGAGCCCGGAGACGTCATCCGCCGCGTCGACGGCGTCGACGTCGGCCCGCTGGAGTTCGACGAGGCCGTGGGTCGCATGCAGGGACCGCCCGGCAGCGAGGTCGTGCTGGTCGTCGAGCGCCGCGGGCGCGAGATGACGTTCAGGATCAAGCGCGGCCGCTACGAGCTCAAGCCCGTCGAGGGCAAGCTGCTCGACGACGGCATCGCCTACGTGAAGCTGCGCATCTTCTCGGCGACGACCGATCCGATGCTGGGCGACATGCTGGACCAGCTGAACGCGAAGGCGCAGGGCCTGCGCGGCCTCGTGCTGGATCTGCGGCGCAACCCGGGCGGCTCGCTCGATTCGGGCATCCGCGTCGCCGATCGCTTCATCGCCGACGGCCTCATCGTGAAGACCGTCGGCAAGGGTGGTCACGTCATCGACGAGGCCAAGGCGCACTCGCGCGGCACGTGGATGGGCTTCCCCATGGTGGTCGTCGTCGACGGCGCGACCGCGTCGGCCGCCGAGATCGTCGCGGGCGCGCTGCAGGATCACGGGCGCGCCGTCATCCTCGGGACGCAGACCTTCGGCAAGGGATCCGTGCAGACGGTCATCGACCTCGACGGCTGCGGCGCGAAGCCGTGCGGGCTCAAGCTGACGATGGCGCGCTACTACACGCCGAGCGGGCGCTCGATCCAGGGGCAGGGCATCACGCCCGACGTCGTCGTCGAGTCGACGGCGCCCGCGCCCGATCCGGACGACGCCGACTTGCCGCGCGAGCGCGATCTGCGCAAGCGCCTCAAGAACGAGCAGGGCGACAAGGCCCAGCAGCGGCAGCGCCTGGACGACTACCAGGTCCAGATGGCGCTGGACTACCTGCGCTCGTGGTCGCTGTTCCAGCGCCAGATCGGCAAGAAGTAGCGCGGCGTGAGCAGACGTCGTCGGGCGCGGCCCCGACGTGAATCAGCCTGGCTTGATTTTGACGCGTAACTAAGGTTTTCTGCGGCGCCGGTCGAAGTCGCCGAGCACCTCGAAGCGCGCCGCGCCTGCCCCCGTTGGGTGCGCGCGCCACACAAGGACAGGAGACACCGATGTCGATGGGATCCCCTCCCGGAATGGACGAGTACCAGCGCCTCATCGCCGAGCGAGCCGCGGCGGCCAAGCGGAAGCGCACGATCTTCGGCGCCGTCTTGGTGATCGGCCTCGGCGGCGGCGGCTTCTGGTGGAAGCAGCAGAAGGACAAGGCGACGGCCGCGCAGGGCATCCTGGACGCCGCGGGGCGCTTCGCCGAGCGCGACAAGACCGAGATGGGTGCGTTCTGGGCCTGCACGTTCGGCAGCGACGTCGACGTGGGCATGATGTCCTCGGCGGAGCAGATCCGGCAGAAGATCGAGTCGGCGTACTTCACGCAGCAGAAGACCTTCTCCGAGCACCTCACGACCGAGTGCGTGCCGAAGATGGAGCGCGCGCGCTCGACGATGGGCGCGCTGGTCGCCGACATGCCGATCGAGCTGAAGCCGGCGCTGCAGAAGTACGTGGGCGCGTTGCCGCGCATGCAGACGGGCATCGAGGTCTACGCCGAGAAGATCAAGGGCCGCGGCGCCACCAAGGACGTCGACCAGTCGATCCAGGAGGTGGGCAGCGCGTTCACGCCTGACGTCACGCCGGAGTCGGTGGCGTTCGAGAAGTTCCTCGTGTGCGCGATCCCGGACCTCGACAAGAAGAAGGACACGCTCGAGGTGCTGCAGTACCTCTTCGAGACCTGCAAGAAGGGCGATCCCGTGGCCTTCATGGGGCGCGTGCGCGAGCAGTGCGGCTCGCTCGTGACGAGCGTCGACAAGGAAGGCAAGCCGTCGCCTTCGAAGACGTTCAAGGCGAACATCAAGCGGCTGGCGGACGATCCATCGCGGCTCGCCGACGCCTTCGGCGACTGCGCCAAGTGGTCGCGCAAGGGCAAGAAGGCCCTCGACCTGGAAGACTTCCTCACGGCGGCCGGCGACTACATGGAGGCGCGCGGCGAGCTGGTGCAGACGGCCAAGGAGACCAAGGCCAAGATCCTGGGCGAGGTGCTCCCGGCTCCGAAGAAGAGCGCCGCAGCGGCCGAGTAGCCGCGCTTCAGCCGCGGCGCGCGCGCGGCCCGGCTTTGCCGGGAGGAGCGAGGGGGGACCGGGGGCGCGCGAGCGGCAGCGAGCCACGCCCCCGTAAGACGAACGCGCGCGGCAGCAGCGCGCCCAGCGTCGTCGCCTGGGCGCCGCCGCTGGGGCTCGCCAGCAGCACGCGCGTGCGAGCGGCGCCCAGCTCGGCGAGCACCTGGCGGCAGGCGCCGCAGGGCGAGCCGGGCGGGCGCGTGGGCGTCACGACGGCGACGGCGCGCACGCCGCGCGCGCCCGCGGCGACGGCGGCGGCGACGGCGTTGCGCTCGGCGCAGATCGTGAGGCCGTACGACGCGTTCTCGACGTTGCAGCCCACGTGCACGCGGCCCTGCTCGTCCCGCACGGCGGCGCCCACGGTGAAGCGCGAGTAGGGCGCGTGGGCGTTCTCGCGCACGGCGCGCGCGGCCGCGAGCAGCTCGGCATCGCTTTCCTTGCTCACGGCAGGCTCGCGATGATCGCGCCCACGAGCTTCGCCATTGCGCTCGCGCCCGCGGCGGCGGCGCGGGTCACGTCGTCGTGGCGCAGGGGCTCACCCGTGACGCCCGCGGCGTGGTTCGCCACCAGCGAGAGGCCCAGCACCTTCAGGCCCGCGTGCCGCGCGGCGATGACCTCGTGCACCGTCGACATCCCGACGAGGCCCGCGCCGAGCGCGCGCAGCATGCGGATCTCCGCCGGCGTCTCATACTGCGGCCCAGGGACGCCCGCGTAGACCGCCTCGCGGAGCGGCTTGCCGAAGCACGCGTCCGCCGCCTTTTGCGCGATCGCGCGCAACGGCTGCGCGTAGGCCTCGGTCATGTCGGGGAAGCGCGGGCCGAAGCGCTCGTCGTTCGGGCCGGTCAGCGGCGAGAGGCCCGTGAGGTTCAGCTGATCGGCGATCGCGACGATCTCGCCGGGCTTCAACGAGGCGTCGACCCCGCCCGACGCGTTCGTCGTGATGAGCGTGTGGGCGCCCAGCGCCGCGGCGACGCGCACGCCGAAGCTGACCTCGGCCGGCGCGTAGCCTTCGTACCCGTGGACGCGCCCCGCGAGCAGCAGCACCTTTCGCGTTCCGCTCGTGCCGACGACGATGCGCCCGGGGTGGCCCGTGACCGTCGTCTCGGGGAAGCCGGGCAGCGACGCGTAAGGCGCGGCGCGCGGGCCCTCGACCAGATCGGCGACGCCCGCCAGGCCCGAGCCGAGCACGACGGCGATCTCCGCGCCCTGTCCGTCCAAGGAGTCGGCGACGGCGCGCGCGGCGGCGGTCACGCGATCGAACAGCGGCTCGACGACCTTCATGATGGCAACACCTCCGAGAAAAATTGGCTGACGGCCGCCGTGAACGCCTCGGGCGCCTCGAGGTGGGCGAGGTGTCCCGCGCCCGGCAGCTCGACGTAACGCGCGCGCGGGATCGCCGCGGTCACGCCGCGCATCTCGGCGGGCGGCGAGATCAGATCCTGGGCGCCGCAGACGACGAGGGTGGGGCAGGCGATCGCGGGCAGCTCCGCCGTCCGATCCGGCCGATCGCGGAGCGCCGCCAGGCCGGCCGCCAGGCTGTCGGCCCGCGTCTCGGCGCGCGCGCGCACGAACGCGTGCAGCGCGGCCGGCGCGTCGGGCGAGACGAGCCGCGCGAGGCTGCCGTCGAGGTACGCGGCAGGGCCGCGCGCGCGGATGGTGGCCAGCGCCTCCTCGCGCTTCGCGCGCACCTCGGGCGAATCGGCCGCCGCGCGCGTGTCGGCGAGCACGAGCGCCGACAGGCGCGCCGCGTGCTTCGCCGCGAACGCCAGCGCCGTGTAGCCGCCCATCGACATGCCCAGCACGGCGGCGCGCGGGATCGCGAGCGCGTCGAGCAGCGCCGCGAGATCGTCGGCGAGCTCGGCGACGGAGTAGGGCGCGCCGCCCAGCTCGGATTCGCCGAAGCCGCGCGCGTCGATGGCCAGCACGCGGAAGCGCCGCGCGAGCGCCGCCGTCACGTCCTCGGCGCC
The DNA here is from genome assembly GCA_035548155.1 of Polyangia bacterium. GTDB lineage: Bacteria > Myxococcota_A > Polyangia > Fen-1088 > Fen-1088 > DASZFV01. The sequence continues at coordinate 3,384 of DASZUD010000221.1, read as the reverse complement.
ACCGCGCCCGGCCCACAGATCGCGCCCGAACGGGAACGGGTGCAAGAGGACGACGGCCTCGCCCGTCCCCCGATCTTCGTAGCCGACGTCACGACCTCGCACGAGCCGGCGCATGCGCATGGACGAAAAGCTACCCCACCTAGCCCAGCGTCTCCAGCACGAGGCGCTTCCTCGCGGCGGCACGCCCTCCGATGATGAAGGCGCCCTCGATCTGCGGCAAGGCCGCGCGGAGCCGCGCTTCGTCGGCGTAACGGATCGTGCAGAGAGCATCCCCACGCGCGACGCGCGCGCCCTCCTTGGCGCCCAGCGTGAGGCCGACCCCCGGATCGACGCGATCTTCCTTGCGCAGGCGGCCCGCGCCCAGCACTGTCGCCGCGCGTCCCAGCGCGCCCGCGTCGATCGTCGCGACGACGCCCGCGCGCGGCGCGAGCACGACGAGCTCCCGCGGCGCGCGCGGCAAGCGCGCGGGATCTTCGACGACGCGCACGTCGCCGCCGTGCAGCTTCACGCACAGGGCGAACCGCTCGAGCCCCGCGCCCGAGGCGATCGCGCGCTCGAGCTTCGCCTCGGCCTCGGCGCGCGTCTTCGCGGCGCGCCCCAGCAGCAGCATCTCGGCGCCCAGGCGCAACGTGAGCGCGCGGACGTCCGCCGGCCCCTCGCCGCGCAGCACGGCGATCGCCTCGGCGAGCTCGTTGGCGTTGCCGATCTCGAGGCCGAGCGGCTGGTCCATCGCCGTCAGCAGCGCGCGCACCTCGAGGCCCAGCTTCTTGCCGAGGTTCACCAGCGTGCGCGCGAGCGCCCGCGCCCGCTTGCGCTCGGGCAGGAACGCGCCGCGCCCCACCTTCACGTCCATGACCAGCGCGTCGGCGCCCTCGGCGACCTTCTTCGAGAGGATCGAAGACGCGATGAGAGGGATCGACTCGACGGTGCCGGTCGCGTCGCGCAGCGCGTACAGCACGCGATCGGCCGGGGCCAGCCGCCCGCTCTGCCCCGCGAGGACCAGGCCAGCGCGCGCGAGGATGCGCGCGAAGCGCGCGGGCGGCACGGCCGTCTGGAACCCGGGGATGCTCTCCAGCTTGTCGAGCGTGCCGCCCGTGTGGCCGAGCGCGCGGCCCGACATCATCGGGACCGGCACGCCGCACGCGGCGACCAGCGGCGCGAGGCACAGCGAGATCTTGTCGCCCACGCCGCCCGTCGAGTGCTTGTCGACCTTGCGCCCGCGGATCGCGCCCAGCTCCATGCGGTCGCCCGAGTCGATCATCGCCTGCGTCCAGGCCACGAGCTCGAGCTCGTCCATGCCGCGGAAGAGGATCGCCATCAGCAGCGCGGCGAGCTGGTACTCGGGGATCGCGCCGCTGGTGGCCCCCGCGATGATGGCCTCGATCTCGGGCCCGGTCAGCGTGCCGCCGTCGCGCTTGCGCGCGATGAGCGCCGGAACAGGAAGAACCGGGGACCGCTTGCTCATGTCGTCACGAGATCGAGGAAGCTCGCACCGCGCGCGAGGGCCGGCACGCCCAGCCCGTCCGCGATCGTCTGCCCGAGATCGCAGAACGACGCGCGCTCGCCCAGCGCCGCCGCGCGCAGGTCAGGGCCGAACGCCAGCAGCGGCACGCGCTCACGCGTGTGGTCGGTGCCTGGCGTCGTCGGATCGTTGCCGTGGTCCGCCGTGATGAAGGCGGCGTCGCCGGGCGCGAGCGCCGCGCGGAAGGCCGGCAGCCACGCGTCCAGCTCGCCGAGCGCGCGCGCGAAGCCCGGCGCGTCGTTGCGATGGCCGTACACCATGTCGAAGTCGACGAGGTTCACGAAGAGCAGCCCGCGGCGCACGCGCGCCATCGCCTCCAGCGTGAGGCGCAGCCCGTCGGCGTTGCCCTCGCTGTGCAGCGACTCGCCGATCCCCTTGCCCGCGAAGATGTCGGAGATCTTGCCCACGCCCACGGTGGGCAGCCCCGCCGCCGCGACCACGTCGCACAACGTCGGCGCGGGGGGCAGCATCGCGTAGTCGCGCCGGTTGTACGTGCGCTTGAACGAACCTGGCTCTCCGACGAAGGGTCTCGCGATGACGCGCCCGATCTGGTGCTGGTCACAGATCGCGCGCGCCTTCTCGCAGATCGCGTAGAGCTCGGGCAGCGGCACGATCTCCTCGTGCGCCGCGATCTGCAGCACCGAGTCGGCCGACGTGTAGAGGATGAGCTTGCCCGTCGCGACGTGCTCGCGTCCCAGCTCCTCGATGATCGCGGTCCCCGACGCCGCCTTGTTGCCCAAGAGGCCGCGCCCCGCGGCCGCCGCGAGCGCGCCCGTGATCTCCGGCGGAAACCCATTCGGGAACGTCGCCATCGCCTTCGTCGTCACGAGGCCCGCCATCTCCCAGTGCCCGGTGATCGTGTCCTTGCCCGCCGACGCCTCGCGCATGGCACCCCACGCGCCCGCGGGGCGTGCGATGCGCGGCACGCCCTCGATGTCGGTCACGTTCCCGAGCCCGAGCGCCCCGAGGTTCGGCAACGCGAGCCCGCCGATCTTCCTCGACAAGTTCCCCAGCGTGTCCGCGCCCGCGTCGCCGTAGGCCGCCGCATCGGGCGCTCCGCCGCACCCGACACCGTCGGCGACGAGGATGATGGCGCGCTGAAGGCGGGGGGACATTACGGGCGCGCGTTCATTCTACCGCACCCGAGGACGTTCAGGGGCGCCTCACTCGCCCCAGGCCGCGCCGCCGGGCTCTGGATCGTCGGCGAAGTTCTCGAAGCGCGTGTACTCCTTGATGAACGTCATCTTCACGGCGCCGGTGCCGCCGTTGCGGTGCTTGCCGACGATGACCTCGGCCACGGCCGTGGGCGAGTAGGCGTCGGGCGTGTCGCCGCCCGCCATGTCCTCGCGGTGGATGAACATGATGAGGTCGGCGTCCTGCTCGATGGCGCCCGACTCGCGCAGGTCGGAGATCTTCGGCTTGCCCTCGCGCTTCTCGACCTCTCGGTTGAGCTGCGAGATCGCGATGATCGGGAGCTTGAGATCCTTGGCCAGCGACTTGAGGCCGCGCGAGATCTCGGCGATCTCCTGCTGGCGGTTCTCGTCCTTGCGCGCCGACGAGCCCTTCGCGAGCTGGAGGTAGTCGACGACGATGAGGCCCAGCGGCGGCGGCGGCGTGTGACCGCTCTCGTCCGGCGGCGGGGGCGGCGGGAAGTACTTCGGATCGCTGCGGAAGCGGCGCGCCTTCGCGCGGATCTCCATGATGGAGATCGACGACGAGTCGTCGATGAGGATCGGCGCCGCGGCCAACCTTCCCGACGCCGGGTGGATCTTGTTCTTCCAGTCGGAGTACTCGAGAAAACCGCGCTTGATCTTGCCCGAGTCGATGCGCGCCTCGCCGGCCAGCATCCGCTCCATGAGCTC
>DASZUD010000220.1:0-27879 GCA_035548155.1 Polyangia bacterium | reverse complement strand
TGCGTGCTGCCGGCGGGGCAGGGACAGGCTCCGGCGCGGCAGGCCGCCATCGGCGCCGGCGTGCCGCCTTCAGTGGGCGCCGTCACCGTCAACAAGGTGTGCGGCTCGGGGCTCAAGGCGGTGGTGTTCGGCGCGAACGCCATCGCGACCGGCGAGCATGACGTGGTCGTCGCCGGCGGCATGGAGTCGATGACGAACGCGCCGTATCTGCTGCCGAAGGCGCGCGAAGGCCTGCGCCTCGGGCACGCGCAGGTCATCGATTCGATGATCCAGGACGGCCTTTGGGACGCCTACAAGAACGTCCACATGGGCGATTGCGGCGAGCTCTGCGCGAAGGAGAAGGGGATCTCGCGGCAGGATCAAGACGCCTTCGCCGCCGAGTCGTATCGCCGCGCGCTGGCCGCGCAGAAGGCGGGGAAGTTCAGGGCTGAGATCGTCCCCGTCGAGGTGCCGGCGCGCAAGGGACCGCCGACGATCGTCGACACCGACGAAGAGCCGGGCCGCGGCGACATCGAGAAGCTCGCGAGCTTGCGGCCGGCGTTCCAGAAGGACGGGACGATCACGGCCGGCAACGCGTCGTCGATCAACGACGGTGCTGCGGCGCTGGTGCTCGCGAGCGCCGATTCGGCCAGCCAACGCGGCTGGCGGCCCGTCGCGCGCGTCGTCGCGTCGGCGAACCACGCGCAGGCGCCCGAGTGGTTCACGACGGCGCCCGCGGGCGCGATCGAGAAGCTGCTCGCGCGCGTCGGGTGGCGGAAGGACGACGTCGATCTCTGGGAGATCAACGAGGCGTTCGCCGTGGTCTCGATTGCGAACAACAGGATGCTCGGCCTCGATCCCGCGCGCGTGAACGTTTGGGGCGGCGCCGTCGCGCTGGGGCATCCCATCGGCGCGTCGGGCGCGCGCGTCCTGGTGACATTGCTGTCGGCGCTGCGCGACGCGGGGAAGAAGCGGGGAGTGGCCTCGCTGTGCATCGGCGGCGGCGAAGGCATCGCCCTCGCCGTCGAGCTCGTTTAGCGACGCGCTGGGCAAACGGTGCTATGACGGCCCCCGACATGACCATCGAGCACATCGGCGTCATCGGCGCGGGGCAGATGGGGCGCGGCATCGCGCAGCTCGCGGCGTCCCGGGGGTTGGGTGTCACGCTCGTCGACGTCGGGCGTGACGTCGCCGAGCGCGGTCGCACGATGATCGCGCAGCAGCTGGCGCGGCTCGCGGGCAAGCAGAAGATCACCGAGGGGGAGCGCGATCAGACGCTGGCACGCATCCGCTCCGCCGACCTCTACGCCGGCGATCTCGAGGCCGTGGACTTCGTCGTCGAGGCGGCCACCGAGAGCTTCGAGGTGAAGCGCGAGATCTTCGAGGCGCTCGATCGGGCGTGTCGCGGCGGCGTGATCCTCGCCACCAACACGTCGTCGATCAGCATCACGGCGATCGGCTCGGTGGTGAAGCGGCCCGACCGCGTGATCGGCATGCACTTCATGAACCCGCCGCCGCTCATGAAGCTGGTCGAGATCATCCGTGGTCTGCCGACGTCGGACTCGACCTTCGAGACCACGCGCGGCTTGGCCGAGCGCCTGGGCAAGGAGACGGTCTCGTCGCGCGACATCCCGGGCTTCATCGTCAACCGCATCCTCATGCCGATGGTGAACGAGGCGTGCTTCGCCCTCTACGAGGGCATCGCTTCGGTCGAGGACATCGACAAGGCGATCAACCTGGGCCTCAACCACCCGATGGGGCCGTTCACGCTGATGGACCTCATCGGCCTCGACACGTCGCTCGCGATCCTCGAGGTGATGCACCGCGAGCTCGGTGATCCGAAGTATCGGCCGTGTCCGTTGCTGCGCCAGTACGTGGCCGCGGGGTGGCTCGGCCGCAAGTCGGGGCGCGGCTTCTACCAGTACCCGAAGGCCGCGCCGGGGCTGCCGGGCTCGGGCGTCGTCGACGAGGCGCGATGAGCGACCGCGGGGCGGACCTGGCGCTCGTCGAGAGCGCCGGCGGTCCGGTGGCGACGGTCACCGTGAATCGACCCGCGGCGCTGAACGCGCTCGACGGGCCGACGCTGGGCGCGTTGCTCGGCGCGTTCACGGCGCTCGCGGCCGAGCCCGACGTGCGCTGCGTGATCCTCACGGGCGCGGGCGAGAAGGCGTTCGTCGCTGGCGCCGACATCAAGGCGATGACGAACATGAAGCCGGGTGAGGCGGGCGCCCTCGCCTCGCTGGCGCACCGGCTCGGCGAGGTGATGGCGCGCATGCCCGCGCCCGTGATCGCGGCGGTGAACGGCTTCGCGCTGGGCGGCGGCTGCGAGCTCGCGCTCTGCTGCGACTTCATTTACGCGTCGAAGAACGCCAAGCTGGGTCTGCCCGAGGTGGGCCTGGGCGTGATCCCGGGCCTCGGCGGCACGCAGCGGTTGCCGCGGCGGATCGGCCTCGCGCGGGCGTCGGAGCTGTTGTTCACGGGCGCGCTCGTCGACGCCGACGAGGCGCTGCGCATCGGCCTCGTCAACGCCGTGCTCGAACCGGCGGCGCTGATGCCGCGCGTGCGCGCCGTGGCCGAGGCGATCGCCGCGCGCGCACCGCTGGCGGTCGCGGCCGCCAAGCGAGCCGCGCGCGAGGGCGTCGAGCTGCCCCTCGCGCCCGGCATCGAGCTCGAGCGCGAGCTGTTCTCGAACCTCTTCGGCACCGAAGACCAGCGCGAGGGGATGCGTGCGTTCGTCGAGAAGCGCGCCGCGACCTGGTCGGGCAAGTAGTAAACTAGAGGCCGCATGGACCTGACCCTGACCGCCGAGCAGTCCCTCCTGCGCGACACCGCGCGGGATCTCGCCACGAAGGAGATCCTGCCGCGCGCCGCCGAGATCGATCGCGCGCACCAGTTCCCGCGGGCGCTCGTGAATCGCCTGGGCGAGCTGGGCCTGCTCGGCGTCATGGTCCCCGAGCGATGGGGCGGCGCGGGCATGGACGCCGTCAGCTACGCGCTGGCGCTCGAGGAGATCTCGCGCGCGTGCGCCTCGACGGGCGTCATCATGTCGGTGCAGAACTCGCTGGTCTGCGCGCCGATCGTGGCGTCGGGCACCGACGAGCAGCGCGCGCGCTGGCTGCCCGATCTCGCGACGGGCAAGAAGATCGGCTGCTTCGCGCTGTCCGAGCCCGAGGCCGGTTCAGACGCGGCGGCGCAGCGCACGACGGCCGTCAAGAAGGCGGGCGGCTGGGTGCTGAACGGCACCAAGAACTTCATCACGAACGCGCCCGCGGCCGACGTGATGCTGGTCGCGGCGGCCACCGACTCCAGCAAGGGCGCCAAGGGCATCTCGGTCTTCATCGTCCCGACCAGCACGCCGGGCGTGAAGATCGGCAAGCCCGACGACAAGCTGGGCATTCGAGCCGCCGTCTCGGCGCAGGTGTTCCTCGAGGACGTCAGCTTGGGCGCGGACGCGCTCCTCGGCGCCGAGGGCGAGGGCTTCAAGATCGCGATGAAGGCGCTGGACGGCGGGCGCATCGGCATCGCCGCGCAGGCCGTCGGCATCGCGCGCGCCGCGTTCGAGGACGCCGTGCGCTATGCGCAGGAGCGCAAGACCTTCGGCCAGCCGATCGCCGAGCACCAGGCGATCCAGTTCAAGCTCGCGGACATGTCGACGGAGCTCGAGGCCGCGCGGCTCCTGCTGTGGCGCGCGGCCGCCAAGAAGGACGCGGGCGGCAAGTACACGCGCGAGGCGGCCATGGCGAAGCTCTTCGCCTCGGAGGTCGCCAACCGCGTCGCCAAGGAGGCCGTGCAGGTCTTCGGCGGGTACGGCTACCTGGCCGACTTCCCCGCCGAACGGCACTTCCGCGACGCGAAGATCACCGAGATCTACGAAGGCACCAGCGAGATCCAGCGGCTGGTCATCGCTTCATCCTTGCTCAAGGACTGACGGCGGGGCTATTTTCCCGTCGGACGCGACGTCCGAAGTCGGACGTCGGGCGTGCACCACGATTCCCATCCACGCTGGAGGAGGGTTCATGACCCGCAAGACGCTGGGGCTGCACCTCATGACGCTCGGGCTGCTGTCGGCGATGGCCGTTTCGGTCGCCTCGATTTCTGGCTGCGCCGAGGAGACCGCTACGGGCGAGCCGCGCGTGCGCGTCGTGAAGAACAGCGACGCGCCGCCCGAGGTCGGCGGCATCCCGCCGGACAAGCAGTCGGACATCCAGCTGATGCTGCAGCAGCGCGAGCCGTCCGTGCGCAAGTGCTACAACGACGTCCTGAACGACGGCAGCCACGATCGCTCGTTCAAGGGCAGCCTCGTCCTCCTGATCTCGCTCGCTCCCGGCACCAAAGAGAACGCGCGCGTCACGGGCGTGAAGGTGATCAACGACTCGCTCAAGAACGACGAGGTCACCTCGTGCGTCGTCGAGAAGCTGAAGGAGTTCGAGTATCCCGACGTGCCGAACTCGGGCACGATGCAGTACTCGTACAAGTTCGAACCGGCTTATTAGACGGGGGAGCGGCTCGCCGCCGCTCGCGCGCCCCCGGCCCCCCCCTCGCGCAGCGAGGCGGAGCCACTCTGCGCTCGCTTATTGGACGGGGGAGCGGCTCGCTGCCACTCGAGCGCCCCCCCCCCGACGAATCGAGGTTGGCCTGCGACGTGAGGCTGCGCCCCGTCTTCGAGTCGGGGGTTTGCGCGCCCTTTCCGCGTGCGCGGTTGGTCGACGGCCGTCCGACGGATGGCCGAAATCCGTTAATTAACCTCAGGAAAAGGCAAGAAGTTACTTAGATAAAGCTTTTCCTCGACCCGCCGATGACTATGATTGGGGCAATTTGCTACGCGCATGTTGTCGGGCAATCCTTGAGGCGAGGGCGGCGCGATGATTCGCGACACGCTCAAGCGACTTCGCCAGGAGCTGGTGCTGCGGGCCCACGGCTCGGGTCGCTCCGTCCTCTCGACCGAGATCGACAAGCTCGAGATGGTCGATTGCCCGATCCGCCCCGACTGGATCGAGGCAGGCACGCCCAAGGCGCGCGCGCGTGGGGGCGTCCGCTCGTCCGACAGCAGCGTTTGGACGGGAGAGTGGGACTGCACGGCGGGCACCTTCGTTTGGACGTACTACGAAGATGAGATCATCCGCATCATCGAGGGTGAGATTCTCCTCGAGATTGACGGGCAGTTTCAGTCGTTCGGTCCGAACGCCACCATATTCTTCCCGATGGGCGCGCAGGTCCGCTGGAAAGTGCCGAAGTACGTGCGCAAAGTGTTCTTCCAGCGGCGTCCCGGTCGCATCGTCGAGGTCCTTCGGACGTTCAGCGTCAAGCGCCTCTTCGGACGCGGCAGCGGCGCGCCCGTGGCAAATCCGCTCGTAGCGCCCTGATCTCGCGGCGTTGGCCGCGCTGCGACGACCGCGGCGAGAATTTTTCGGATGTCTCGGAACCTGATGTGGGTCCGGGGTGTCTGTTAGGCGCGGGTGCGTGTCGGTCGATGGGGCCATTTCGACAACCCAGGCATGCCGGATAGGTCCAAACGTTCCAGTCGTCGTCTGACGTCCCACGTGGCGCTGCTGTGCGCGACGATCAGCGTCGTTGCCGGCGTCGTCTTCGCCGGCTGCGCGACGGACGACGAAGCGCGGCGCGCGGCCGACGAGCAAGAGCGGCTCGCCCGCGCGGCCCAGTCCGGCGGCTCCTCGCGGCGGCCGAAGCGCGACTTCGACCCCAAGCCGGACATGGCCGTCGACCAGGAGATGGGCGTGCTGGAGACGGAGGAGGTCGAGGACGCGCTGCAGGCGCGCTTCGACGACGTGCGGACCTGTTACCAGCGCGCGGGCAAGGCGCAGGAGTACGCGGGCGGCCGCGTGCTGCTGCACTTCATCGTCGACGGAACGGGCCACGCGCAGGACGTCTGGGTCCTCGAGTCGTCGCTGGGGAACTACTCGGTCGAGCGCTGCCTCGTCGAGGTGGGCCGCAGCATCGTGTTTCGCGCGCCCGGCGGCCACAAGGGCACGACGTTCGACTATCCCGTCGAGTTCCGGTCGACGGCCGGCATGGCGGTGCAGGACATCGACGGCCTCAAGATCGACCGCGATCTCTCGGCGTTCATGCCGCAGCTCGCGGCGTGCGGGCCGCTGGCCAGCCAGCCGGTGAACGCCATCATGTACATCGAGCCGTCGGGGTTCCCGGGCTCGGTCGGGTTCGCGGCCGGCGCCGCGCTCGACGAGAGCGCCGGAGACTGCGCCGTGCGCACGATCCACGGCTGGAAGATGTCGGCGTCGCTGCCGGGGCGCGTGCTGCGCGCCAACTTCAGCATCCCGGTGACGATCGTCAGCGAGACCGAGGCGCCGAGGACGAAGCACGCAGCTTCGAGTGCCGCCGTCCGTAGAAGGCATAGATAAACAGGCCGATCACCAGCCATACGCCGAGGCGAAGCCAGTTCGCCAGGCCCAGGCCGAAGATCATCGACGCGCACGTCGCGATCCCCAGGATCGGGAACAGCGGGACCAGCGGGGCGCGGAAGGCGCGCGGCAGATCGGGGCGCTTCACGCGCAGGATCCACACGCCCGCGCACACGAGGATGAACGCGAATAGCGTGCCGATGCTGGTCATGTCGCCCACGATGTCGCCGGGCACGAAGGCGGCGAAGGCGCCCACGAACGCGAGGAAGATGAGGTTCGTCTTCCACGGCGTGCCGTAGCGCGGGTGTACGTCGGAGAAGATCTTCGGCATGAGGCCGTCGTGCGACAGCGTGAAGAACACGCGTGATTGCCCGAGCAGCATGACCAGAATCACCGACGAGAACCCCGCGAGGATCGCGACGGTGACGAACTTCGCCAGCCAGCCGTACCCGTGCATGTACGTCGTGATGGCGTACACGACCGAGGCCTCTTTGCCTTGCGTGCGGAAGTCCTGCACCGAGGCGATGCCCGTGAGCACGTGAGCGAACAGGATGTAGAGCACCGTGCAGATGGCCAGCGAGCCGAGGATGCCGATGGGCATGTCGCGCTTCGGGTTCTTGGCCTCCTGCGCGGCCGTCGAGACGGCGTCGAAGCCGATGAAGGCGAAGAAGACGACGCCGCCCGCGCCCAGGATGCCCAGGATGCCGCCGTAGTGGTGGCTGATGCCCTGCATGTCGACGAAGGTGCCGTTGGGCGGGATGTACGGGACGTGGTTGACCGGGTTGATGAAGCCCCAGCCGAGCACGATGAACAGGATGACGATCGCGACCTTCGCGATGACGATGAGGCCGTTGACGAAGGCCGACTCCGAGATGCCGCGAATGAGCAGCAGCGTCAGCACGACGACGATGCAGAGCGCGGGCACGTTCATCGCGCCGTGGGCGATCACGGCGCCGCTCGCGTCGGTGAGGCGTTCGAACGGCGAGTGCGACCACGCATACGGCACGGAGAGCCCGAAGTACTCGAGCAGCTTGTTGAGGTACTCGCTCCAGGCGATGGCCACGGTGGCCGCGCCGATCGCGTACTCGAGGATCAAGTCCCAGCCGATGATCCAGGCGAGCAGCTCGCCCATCGTCGCGTACGTGTACGTGTAGGCGCTGCCGGCGATGGGGATCATCGACGCCATCTCGGCGTAGCAGAGGCCGGCGAAGGCGCTGCCGATGGCGGCGACGATGAAGCCGATCGTGACGGACGGGCCGGCGTTCTGCGCGGCGGCGGCCGCCGTGCGCACGAACAGGCCCGCGCCGATGATGGCGCCGATGCCGAGGCCGATGAGCCCCGCGGGGCCCAGCGTGCGCTTCAGGCCGTGCTCGACGTCGGCCTCGCCGCGCAGCTGGTCGACTGACTTCGTCGCGAACAGCGGGCTCTTAGCTGACACTCACGGACCTCGAAGCTCTGGCCGACCTGAGCATGGCGACCGCAGTGTAGACCACGACGCCGACGACCAGCCAATTGACCGCCGCCACGGGCAGCGACTTCACGACGAGGCCCGCGACGATCGCCGCCGGCGTCCCGGCCAGCGTGAGCCCCAGCGCGGCGCGCAGGTCGTACCGGCCCGAGCGCACGAAGCGGACGCTGGCCGCCGGCATGAGGAACGCGCACGAGCCCATCATGATGGGGAAGGCCGTCGTGGCGTTCATGCCCAGGAAGGACACGAGGATCATGCACGGCGCGTAGAGGCCGATCCCCAGCGTCATGAGGGCGCCGAGCACGAAGTTGCCGGCCAACCCGGCGAGGAGGCGCGGGCCCGCGAGGCCCAGCGCTTCGCCGCCGCCGGGCACCGTCCGGGTGAGGCGCAGCACGATGATCGCTGCGGCGAAGAACAGCACGATCCCCATGCCGATCTGCACGCGCCGCCGCGGCCATCCCGACACGACGCCCGCGCCGATCCACGCGCCGGCGACGGCGGCGGCGATCATCAGCACCAGCGTCGTCATCTCGACGTCGACGACGAGGATGAAGATGATCGCCTCGGCGAAGGTGGGCACGGCATGGCCGACGTTCAGCGTGCCGGGGATGTTCTCGTCGGCGACGAGGCCGCCCAGCTTGAACATCGACGTGGTCGTCGCGAACGAGCCGACGCCCAGCGTGTCGAGGAAGTCGGACACGAACCCGATGACGAGGTGAAGGGGGCTCGGCCACACGCGCTGGCCTGGTGCGCGCGCGCGCCGCGCCTCTCGCACCCAGATCCCGATGAACAGAACGCCGACGATTGCCAGCAGCCCGAACAGCACCGCCTTGGCCGAAATTTCCATCTGGTCCGTCGACTGTAAATGAAAACGCGTGGGTTTGCGGCGTTTCTGCGTTGACGCCGGGGGCGCGAGCCGGCAGCGTCGGCGCGTGAGGCTCGCCGATCTCCTGCGCCGCAAGCCCGTCGATGTGGCCGCGGGCGAACAGAGCCAAGGCGGAGGACGCCTGCGACGCACGCTGAACGCGTTCGACCTCACCCTCATGGGCGTGGGCGCCATCGTGGGCGCGGGCATCTTCTCCAGCGTGGGCGAGATGGCGGCCGGCAGCGCCACGCACCCGGGCGCGGGACCGGCGCTCGTGCTCTCGTACCTGCTGACGGCGCTCGCGTGTGGGCTGTGCGCGCTCTGCTACGCCGAGATCGCGGCGCTGGTCCCCGTCGCGGGCAGCGCGTACACGTACGCCTACGTCGCGCTCGGCGAGATCTTCGCGTGGATCATCGGCTGGGACCTCATCATCGAGTACGCGGTCGGCAACATCTACGTCGCTCAAAGCTGGTCGGACTACCTGCGCTCGTTCCTGCGCGGCGCCTTCGGCGTCGACTTCCCGGCGTGGATGGCCACCGATCTGCAGACCGTGGCCCACGACCCGGCGCTGCGCGCGACCGCGCCCGTGCTGCACACGCCGTTCGGCGAGCTGGTGGTGGGCTTCAACCTGCCGGCGCTGCTGGTCGTGGCGGCGCTGACCGTCGTGCTGGTGCGGGGCGTGCGCGAGAGCGCGTGGGTGAACGCGGCCATGGTGGTGTTCAAGCTGGTGCTCGTGCTGGTGTTCGTGGGCGTGGGCGCGGCCTATGTGCAGCCGGCGCACTGGCACCCGTTCGCGCCGCACGGCTTTCGCGGCGTCTGGACGGGCGCGTCCCTGGCGTTCTTCTCGTACATCGGCTTCGACGCCGTCTCGACGCTGGGCGAGGAGACGCGCGATCCGCAGCGCGACCTGCCGCGCGGCATGCTGTGGTCGCTCGGCATCTGCACGGTCGTCTACGTCGCCGTCAGCGCCGTCATGACGGGCCTCGTGCCGTCGGAGCTGCTCGCGACGGGCGATCCGCTCTCGCGCGCGCTGCGCGTCGCGGGGCTGGATCGACTGGCGACGGTGATGTCGCTGGGCGCGGTCATCGCCGTGACGGCCGTGCTGCTGGTGTTCCAGCTGGGGCAGCCGCGCATCCTGTTCGCGATGGCGCGCGACGGCTTGCTGCCCCCGGCTTTCGCGCGCGTGCACGGCCGCTTCGGTACGCCGGCGCTGGGCACGATCCTCACCGGCCTCTTCGTGGGCATCATGCCGACGTTCCTCACGCAGGATCAGGCGCTGGAGCTGACGAACATCGGGACGCTGTTCGCCTTCCTGCTGGTCGCGCTGGGCGTGATCGCGCTGCGCGTGCGCCACCCCGATCGCCCCCGTCCGTTCCGTTGCCCGGGCTACCCGGTCACGCCCGTGCTCGCGGCCGTGGCGTGCGTCGCGCTCATCGCCGGCCTGCCCGCGACGAACTGGTGGCGCTTCGCGATCTGGCTCGCCGTGGGGTTGGTGATCTACCTGCGGTACGGCGCGAAGCGCAGCAAGCTGGCGCGGCCCTCACCCGGCGCCTGACGGCGCGTGCGGGTGTGGTCGCCGAGGCCAAGGCCCGGCGGGTGAGGGCACCTCACGTCGACGGCTCTACTGCCCGAGGCCGACGGGCTTGGGCGTGGCCTTTGCCGTCTTCTGCCCCGCGGGCTTCGCGGCTTTTTCGTGTGTGCGCTGCTTCTGGTCGGCCTCGTGCGCCTTCTTCGTTTCGGCCTGCACCTGCTTCTGGATCTCCTTCTCGCGCTTGGCCTCGCAGCCCTTGGGCTCGCACTCGCCCGGGCACGCGCACTTGCCCTTCTTGCCGCAGAAGCACGCGCCGGTCGCGTCGCTGTAGCACCCGCACGCGTTCACCTCGTGTTTGGCGCCGCCAGAGTCGGCCGCCTCCTTGTTGCCTCTGGCCGCCGCCGGCGCGCCCGTGAGGGCCGCGCCGCCCGACAGAATCGCCGCGATCACCAACCAGACTCGAGCGGATCTCGTCGTCATCGGTGCCTCCTTGCGAATCGGGTCCCCAAGCCCGCGTCCCAGCGTCTAAAATTACTCCGATGCCGCGGACCCGGCGAACGGATCTGGACGCCCTCGATGGCAAGCGCCGCCGGCGCCCGATCGGCCGTGTGTTCGCCTTTCGCGCCGAGCCCGCGATGGTGCAAGCGCTGCTGGAGATGCCGAACGCCTCCGACTTCATCCGCAAGGCCATCACGCGCAGCCTCGAGGAGCCGTGCCCTGTGTGTGTCGGAACGGGCGTCGTGCCCACCGGCTTTCGAAGCCAGCTCGAGCGCCTGGAGGGGCACCTGGTGCTGCGCCGTTGCAGCTGCTGCGCGACGGAGTACCCCGGCTTCTGCGCCGACGTGACGCCGCGCCTCAAAGGCGCCGATCGGCTGCGCTGGGAGCTGGAGGTCAAGCGCGGCGAGTTCCTGTGCGCGCCCTGCCTCGAGCGCTCGCCGCTGTGCGACACGTGCGGCCGCCCCATGGATCGCCACTCGCCCGACACGTTCGTGGCGCACTTCCGCGTGCAGCGCGTCGGGCGCGCGCTGCTCATCGACCCGATGCTCGAGGGCGTGGAAGACCCGCCGGGGCGGCGCAAGCGGCGCGCTCCCTAGGAGGCGCGACCGCGGGGCGCGAGGTGGCGGAGGCAGAGCGCGTGGGCCCGGACGTGAGCCCGTGCGCCGCCAGGCGATACGGGCTCCTCGATGGCCGTTTGTCGCGTATAAAGTGCGTCCGATGCCCTCGCTCGATCTCGCGACGTACCCGCTCGAAAAGCTCGCCAACCAGGTCGGAACGCCCTTTTATCTCATGGACGGTGGCGAGGTTCGCCGGCGCCTCGCGCGCCTGCAGGCGCTGACCGACGGCGCCGCGCTGCAGGCGCGCTTTGCGATGAAGGCGAACTCGGGCTGGAAGGTCCTCGAGACGGTGCGCAACGCCGGCCTGTGGATCGACGCCGTGAGCGGCAACGAGGTGCTGCGCGCGCGCCGCGCCGGCTTCCCCATGGGCGCGACGCCGCCCGTGGTCATGCTGACCGTCGACGTGCTCCGCGACAACGCGCTCACGACGGTGCTCGAGCACGGCGTGCTGCCCAACGTCGGGTCGCCGGGAATGATCGATGAGCTGCGCGGCTCGGGCTACCGCGGCCCCATCGCGCTGCGCGTGAACCCAGGCTTCGGCCACGGCCACGTGCAGTCGTGCGACACCGGCGGCCCGTCGTCGAAGCACGGCGTGTGGCACGAGGCGCTGGCCAGCCTGCGCGAGCGCGCGGCCGCCGCGAAGTTCCCCATCACGTCGCTGCACGCGCACATCGGCACGGGCCCGCAGGTGCGTGAGTTCGACGAGAACATGCGCAAGCTGGTCGACGTCTACGCCCAGCTTCTGCCGAGCTTCCCCGACGTCGAGGCCGTGAACCTGGGCGGCGGCATTCCGCACCCGTACCGGCCTGGCGCCGAGGAGTACGATCTGAATTGGTACCGCCCCGTGCTGGTCGACGCGGCGGCTCGCCTGGCGAAGGTCGCGGGGCGCCCCATCCGCATCGAGATCGAGCCCGGCCGCTACCCGGTGGCCGCCGCGGGGCTGCTGGTCTGCCGCGTGAAGGATCTCAAGAAGACGAACGCGAACGCCAAGGGCCCCGGGCACGAGTTCATCATGGTCGACGCCGGCTTCAACGATCTCATCCGCCCGGCGATGTACGGCTCGTATCACCACATCTCGATCGTCGGGAAGGGCGCCGCCCGCGCGCCGGAACCGTTCGTGGTCGCCGGCCCGCTGTGCGAGAGCGGCGACGTGTTCACGCGCGACGACCGCGAGCTCCTCGACCCGCGGCAGATCCCGCGCCCCGACGTCGGCGATCTGCTCGTGCTCCACGACGCGGGCGCGTACGGCGCCGCGATGAGCTCGAACTACGTCTCGATCGGCCGCGCCGCGCAGGTGTGGTGGGACGACGGCAAGGCCACGCTCGTCTCGCGGCGCGAGACGCTGGAGGACGTCGTCCGCGCCGAGTGCGACGAACCCGTCGCCTAGCTCGTGTCGGCTCGCGACGACGCTGACGGCCCCGAGACAGAGCTCGTCGGGTCGAATCGCTTCACTTCTGATAAATGGTCGGCGCGTCGGCGGGGAACTTGGCGTTGGTGACGTCGCCGTGGTCGAGCAGCGCGCGGAACATCGCGCAGCGGTAGGGTTCCGCTTGGGGATCGCAGGTGCGATCCAGATCCTGCATCTCGGCCACGGGGAGGAGCTCGTCGAAGCGCGGCTGGAACACGCCGGACTCGAACGCCTGGCTCACCGTGACCTCCGGCGCCGGCAGCTCGTTGCGGTGGCAGCTGCCGCACACGGTGCCGCTCGCCGAGCGGATGCGCTCGAAAGGCTCAGCCTGCGTGACGGGCGCCATCATCGGGAACGCGAGCTCCGCCTTGATCGAGCGCAGCAGCGACGTCGGGTACTCGGCGAGCTCGACGCGATAGCTGCCGCCGCCGGTGGTCGAGATCGAGAGGACCAAGCTCGGCGGCCCGATGAAGACGAACATGCGCGGGTTGCGCCGTCCTTCGGCGGGCTGGAGGCTGAACGCGCTGCTGGAGCCGATCACGGCGATCGGCCGCGTGAGGCGCGAGAGGAAGCACGGGATCGTGAGCGGCGTGCTGCCGGCGAGCACCAGCGCGTTGGCCATCGTCACGGCGTCGGCGATCGTCGTCGGCGCGCCCGAGACGCCCCCGGGCAGCGGAGGACAGGTCGGATCGTCGTCCGCCACGTCGGGGCGCGCCGCGGTGTCGCTCACTGCCGTGTCGGCGCTCGAGCCAGCGTCGGCGCTCAGGCTCGACGGGCCGCAGCCGGCGGCGAGCGCCGCGGCCAGCACGGCCGAGGCGCACCAAGCGCTGCTATGCGTCGGCCGCCTTCCGTGCATCGAAGTGAGTCTTTCACGCCGGGCGCGATTCGCAAGCACGAGTCGGCGTCAGCGGTACCCGCGCCATAGCCAGGTCAGCGCCTCGGGCAGCGTTTGCTTGAGGGGGCCCTGGTCGACGTGGCCCGCGCCCATGGCGTGGTCGTAGTGGTAATGGTAGCCGCGCTTGGCGAACGCGGCCGCCATGCGCTGGTTGGCGAGATCGAAGTTGCGGTAGCTGCTCGGCGCGCCGCCGGCGCCGTTGTCGTTCGACCCGGACTCGAGCCACACGCGCAGCGGTTTGTTGACCGCCGTGTTCCACGCGCAGCCGGCGACGGCCTCACACTTCGCCTGCGTGAGCGGCGTGTCGCAGGGGCCGGGATTGCTCGTGCCGACCGCCGGATTCGTCGCGCTCTCGCAGTGCGCGACGATGAGGCCGTTCGGCGCGGCGGCGGCGTAGGGATCCTCGTCGTGATAGACCCAGCAGCCGTGCGGAAACGGCGAGCTCGCCGGCACCTGGTTCACGAACGTGCCCGAGAACGCGATGACGCGCCGGAACAGATCCGGGTGCCACCACGCCATCGAGAACGAGGCCGCGCCGCCCGAGCTGCCGCCCAAAGAGGCGTGTCCTTCGGGATCCTGCGTGAAGGTCACGGCCTGCGCGGGCAGCTGCTTCCTCGTCTCTTGCTCGACGCGCGGGAGCAGCTCGCTGGCCACCCAATCCGCGTACAGACCCGAGACCGTGTCGTACTCGAGGCCGCGCTCGCTGCCGACGGAGTCACCGCCGCCGTTGCCGGCGAAGACGACGACCACGGGCGGGATCGCGCCCTTCGCGATCAGGTTGTCGAAGACGGGCGGGAACGAGCCGTCGAAGCCGTAGAAATCGGTGCCGTCCTGCACGACCATCACGGGAGCTGGCGTGCCTGCCTCGTACTGCGCGGGCACGTACACGGCGATGGCGCGCGTCGTGGGCGCGTTCGGGTAGATCGCGCTCGCGACGCCCATCTGGAAGCGCAAGACCTTGCCCGCGGGCACGCCGGCGCCGCGCGTGAACTCGGGCGCCGCCTTGTAGGGGCCGGGGAGCGTGCGCATGCCGTCGCCGTCCGTCCCTGGGTCGGCGCTGCCGGAGTCGGGCGTGGCGTCGGCGAGCGCGTCGGCGCCGGTCGTCGCGTCGCGTGGCGGCGCGTCCGCGGTGTCACCGCCGTCGCCGTCTGCGGGCGCGACGTCGGCGCCCGCTTGGCCGGATGCGGCGCCGTCGAGCTGTCCGGCCGCGGCGCCGCCCGCGCCCGTCGCCCCGGCTGAGGATCCGTCTGCACCGGAGTGCCCGGTGATCTTGCCCTGGTCATGGCCGCACGCCGCCACACCGACCACGCACACGACCAACATGCGCGCGAGCTTCACCCTGAGATAGATGCGCCTCGGCCGCGAAATCGATCACCCGAAGTCATGTTGGCGGCGCGTGTCACGAGGACGCCGTGACCTCGGCTTGACGGTGCACCCATCGTGCCAGCTCAGGAATCCGCCACGGGCGCCGGCGCTGCGTCGGCCGCGTTGGGCGACGGCCGGTAGCGCCAGAACGCGGGCAGGAGCGGGATGCACGCCAGCACGCCCGCGATGCACACCCATCCGCCGGTGACGATCGAGAAGTGCACGCTGCGCAGCGACGCCATCCAGCCGGCGCGCGCGTTGCCCAGCAGCGGGCCCGTCATGTAGCTGATCATCTCGACACCCGCGAGGCGCCCGCGCAGGTGCGTCGGGATCGTCTCGTTCCAGATCGTCATGCGGAAGATCGCGCTCACCATGTCGGCGGCGCCCGCGGCGGCGAGGCACACCACCGCTCCCGCCAGGCTGGACGCGTGGCCCAGCGTCACGATGGCGACGCCCCACAGGCCGGCGGCGACGATCACGGCCGCGCCGCGGCGGCGCACGCGCTTCGTCCACCCCGACAGCAACGTCGTCACGAAGCTGCCGATCGGCATGGCGGCGTACAGCCAGCCCGCGGCCGTGGCCCCACCCCACGCCTGGGCCATCGCGGGGAACAGCGCCGTCGGCATCGCGAAGGTCATGGCGACGATGTCGACGACGTACGTGCCGATGAGCTCGGGGCGCCTCCGCGCGTAGTCGAGCCCTTCGACGATGCTGCGCAGGCCCGCCTTGCCCGCTTCGGCCGCCGGAGGCATTGCCGCCATGCCCGCGAGCGCGAGCAGCGACAGGAGAAACGTCACGACGTCGATGAGATACGTCATGCCGATGCCCAGGCGCGAGAGGCAGAAGCCCGCGAGCGCCGGGCCGGCGATGGTGCCCATGCTGCCGCGCAACGACGTGAGGGCCGCCGTCGCGGGCAGCTCGTCGAAGTCGACGAGGCGCGGTGACATCGCCTCGAGGGTAGGGCGGTGAAAGCCGTTCACGGCCGACATCAGCGCCGTCAGCACGAACACGGCCGTGACGCTG
The DNA here is from genome assembly GCA_035548155.1 of Polyangia bacterium. Taxonomy (GTDB): domain Bacteria; phylum Myxococcota_A; class Polyangia; order Fen-1088; family Fen-1088; genus DASZFV01. The sequence continues at coordinate 11,853 of DASZUD010000220.1, read as the reverse complement.
GGGTGCGGCAGCAGCGCGTTCACGGCCAGGCCGCCCGAGACCAGCGTCAGCAGCGCCTCGGCGCCGATGAGGAGGCGCCGTCGATCCATGGCGTCGGCGTACGCGCCGCCCCACAGGCCGAACAAGAGCAGCGGCACGAGCTGCGCCACGCCGAGCATGCCCACGACGAAGCTCGAATGCGTGAGCTCGTACACCTGGTACTGGACCGAGACGTACGTGAGCATGCTGCCGAAGAGCGAGACGAACTGCCCGCAGAAGAGGAGTCGGAAATCGCGGTGGCGGCGCAGAGGCGAAAGGTCGAGCAGCATGGATCAGCTCAGCGGTGACGGTTCGACGCACGCCTCGCAGAAGAACGTCGAGCGGCCCGCCTGCACGATGCGCCGGATCGTGCCGTTCTTGCGCGGGCAAGGCTCTCCCGCGCGGCCGTAGACCTTGAACGGGTTCGCCGAGCGGTCCTCCTCGACGTAGACGATGTCGCCGTCGCCGGAGCCGGCGCCCGAGGCGGTGAACTCTTCGATCGTGTAGCGGATCGACGCGAGGATCGCGCGCCCGAGGCGGCCCACCTCGGCGCGCGTCAGCGAGCGCGCCGGCCGCCGCGGATCGAGGCGCGCGCGGAAGCAGGCCTCGGTCGCCTGGATGTTGCCCACGCCCGCGAGCACCGTCTGGTCGAGCAGGGCCACCTTGATGGGCAGCCGCACGCGCGCGAGCCGCGCCTGGAGCTTCGCGGCGTCGACGCCGTCGTTCAGCGGGTCGGGGCCGAGCGCCGCCAGGCGAGGAATCTCGTCGAACCGCGCGCCAGGGACGAGCTGGATGCGGCCGAAGCGCCGCATGTCGCAGTAGTGCAGCACTCGGCCGTCGTCCAGCGCGAGGCGCGCGTGCGAGAAGCGCGGCGCCTCGCCGGCGGCGCGGCGTCGCAGCCACTTGCCGGTCATGCCGAGGTGCGACCACAGGCCCACGCGCTCTCGTCGCCCGCGCGACAACGTCACCAGCAGGTGCTTGCCGCGGCGATCGACCTCGTCGACGCGCGCGCCGACGAGCGACGCGAGCGGGCCGCTCACGATGCGTGTCTCGTCGGCCTCGGCGCCGCGTACCACGTGTCCGCGCGCCCAGCGCTGCAGGTTGCGGCGCGCGACCTCGACTTCGGGCAGCTCCGGCACGGCGCGCCGCTCACTCCAGATCCACGGGCGCCGTGCGCGCGTGCTCGATGGCCGGCTCGATCGACGACACGGGCAGGCCGCGCCAGAAGACGTGCCACTCGGGGAAGCGCTCGAGGCCGTCGCACTGCTTGACGTACCAGGGCGTGATCGGGTTCGCCGGCCGCGAGCGCCAGAAGAACGCCGGGAAGTCGCGCGCCAGCACCGACCAGAGATCGCCGCCGATGCCTTCACCCTGCGCCTGCCGATCCACGGCGAACTTCGTCAGGTACGGGCCCACCTTCGTCTGGCGCACGACGGCGATGCCGCGGAAGCCCTCCTCGACGTAGATGCGCTCGACCGAATCGGCGAAGAAGCCGGCGCGCAGCGGGCGCCCGAACGCCGACTCGAAGAGGCTGCGCGCCCGCACCTGATCCAGCGCGTCCCAGCTCATGTGCGATTCGATGCGCGAGCCGCGCCGGATCAGCGTGCCCGCGCCGCTGACCGTGAAGAGCTCGCGCAGGAGCTGCAGCGGGTTCACGACGGTGGCCGTCATGCGCTGGGGCACCAGCTCCAAGAGCTGCTTGACCTGACGGAGCAGCGTCGCCTGGCCGCGCGAGAAGCCGCCCGTCGAGAGGAGCCGCTCGTAGTCGGTCGCGAGGTTCACGACGTTGAGGTGCCCGCCGCTCGCGGGCTCGAGGCCCGAGCGCCGGCTGAGGAACACGACCTTGCGCGTCTCCAGCGCCTGCGCCATGTGAGCGAGCAGCCGGAAGCGCCGGTCGACCGAGGACTCTCTCGCGCGCTCGAGCGACACGAGCGGGATCTCACCCGCGCCGATGGCGGCGCGCACGGCGTCGATCGTCTCGATGCCCAGCTCGGGCCCGGCGGGCACGATGCGCGCCGGCACGGCGTCCTCGACCAGCCAGTCCTGCACGCGCTGCGCCTGGCGGTCGGCGTCCTTCGGCTCGAACAGGCCCAGCACCACCGACGGCACGAGCCCCAGGCCCGTGAGGATGCGCAGGTCGAAGTGCACGGGATCGAGGGCGCTCTTCACGATCTGCGCGCCTGCGGCGAGGATCGCGAAGCTCTCCTTGCGCTGCGAGCGGAAGAGCTTCAGGTAGAGATCGACGTCGGCCTTCTGGCCGACGCTCTCGAGGAAGCGCTGGATGATCTCGGGTTCCATCATCGGCTCGCGGCCTCCAGGGTCCGCGTGAACGCCGCGCACGCCTTCTGGAGATCGGCGATCTCGACGTGCTCGTCGGCGGCGTGGGCGTGCTCGATCATGCCTGGCCCGAAGACCACGGCGTCGATGCCGCGCTCCGCGACGCGCGCTGCCTCGGTCCAAAACCCCAGATCGACGGGCGCGTCGACGGCGTCGCCGAGGTACGGCCGGAAGTCGCCGACGGCGCGCGTCGCGAAAGTCGGGCTCTGCGTCTCGACGGTCCAGGCGATCTCGTGCGGCGCCGTCGCGGCGCGCACGCGGCGCTCGGCCTCGGCCAGCACGGCGCCCAGATCCACGCCGGGCCCCGGCCGCAGCGAGAGCGCCAGCGTCGCGCGCGTGGGCACGACGTTGAACGCGAGCCCGCCATCGAGGCTGGCGACGTTGAGGCAGAGGCCCGGGAACCCGGCGGGCCCGCGCGTCTTCTCGGCGTCGCGCCACTCGTCCAGCGCGACGGCGGCGCGCGCCAGCACGGAGATCGGGTTCACGATGTGGTCGACGCGCGACGAGTGACCGCCCGGGCCGCCGAGCGACGCCGTCGCCGCGCCGATCCCGCGGTGGCGCACGCCCACGCGGCAGGCCGTGGGCTCGCACACGATGGCTTGCCGCAGCCCGCGCGCGGCGTCGCTGTCGAGGAAGGCGCGGATGCAGGTGCCGCTGCGCTCCTCGTCGCCCGAGAAGAGCACGCCCACGCTGACCTTCTGACGCGCGGCGGGCCCGAGCAAAGCGAGCGCCTCCAAGATCGCCGCGATGGCACCTTTCGTGTCGGCCGAACCGAGGCCGTGCAGACGATCGCCGCGCCGAACGAGCGTCAGCGGGGGCGACGTGTACCCGCTGTTGGCCGGCACGGTGTCGATGTGCGCGTTCAGCAGCAGCGTCGGGCGGGCGGCGCCGAAGCGCGCGTAGACATAGGCGTGGTCACCGACGGTGACCTCATCGACGGCGGCGGCGCCCAGCGCGGCCAGATCGGCTCCGAGCTTGCGCGCCAGAGGCTTCTCGTCTCCTTCGGGGTTCCGCGTGTCGAAGGAGACGAGCTCGGCGAGGCGCTCGAGGAGTCCCATGCGGCCCTTATAGCATCGCGTGCCCGCAGTTTTCGGCTTACCCTTCGGCGCTCCGTGTCGCCCGCCCTCGTCGCGCCCGTCGGAACGTTGCTCGCGTGGTTTTTCACGCAAGCGGCCGCCATTGCGCCGTCGGCGATCGTCGCACCGGTCTTCGTCCCCGCCGTCCGTCCCCACATCCGCGCCGCGCGGACGTCCAGCAGGCCCAAGATCGACGGCAAGCTGGACGACGAGGTCTGGCAGCTCGCGACGCCTTCCGCGACGTTCACCCAGCACTTCCCCGACGAGGGCGCGCGGCCCAGCGAGCGCACGACGCTGCGCGTGCTGTACGACGACGACGCGATCTACATCGGCGTCGACTGCGAGCAGATCCACAGCCCCGTGGTGAAGCGCCTCATGCGGCGCGACACCCAGCTCCCCTCGGACGGCATCTGGCTGGACATCGACAGCCGCCGCGACGGCGTGTCGGCGTTCCACTTCGGCGTCAACGCGGCCGGCGTGCTCAGCGACGCCATCCACTTCAACGATCTCGACTACTCGTCCGATTGGGACGCCGTGTGGGAGGGCAAGGCCGCGGACACGCCGCGCGGCTACTCGGTCGAGATGCGCATCCCGTTCTACGTGCTGCGCTTCTCGGCGCTGCCGCTGCAGGACTGGGGGCTCGAGGTGCGGCGCTTCATCGAGGCGCGGCAAGAGACCGACGACTGGGCGTTCTTCCCGCGCAGCGCCGGCAACTACGTCCCGCTGTTCGGGCGGATCGACAACCTCGCGAACCTGCAGCCGCGCCGCTCGTGGCAGCTCCTGCCGTTCGAGCTGGGCCGCGTGCGGCACCGCGCCCCGGGCGCGAACGAGAACATCTCCGCGCACGGCTGGGACGGCAAGATCTCGGGCGGCATCGACGCCAAGGTCACGCTCACGAACGAGCTGACGCTGGACGTCTCGGTGCTGCCCGACTTCGGGCAGGTCGAGGCCGACGCCGTCGTGCTCAACCTCTCGACGTACGAGACGTTCTTTCCCGAGAAGCGGCCGTTCTTCCTCGAAGGCCTCGACGCATTCTCGACGATGCGACAGGTCCTCTACACGCGCCGCATCGGTCACCAGCCGTCGGTGCCCACGCTCAAGGCGGGCGACACCTTCGTAGACGCCGCGGAGCCGTCGCCCATTTACGGCGCTGCCAAGATCGTCGGCACGATCGGCACGCGCACGACGGTGGGCTTGCTTTCTGCGGTCACGGGGCGCAATGACGTCGACGTGCGGGTCGCGCAACCCGGCACGAGCAATCCCGTGCAGACGCGCACGCTCGAGCCCGTCTCGACCTTCAACGTGCTGCGGCTCAAGCGCCTCGTGGGCAACGACTCGAGCTTGGGCCTCCTCGCGACGGCCGTGAACCGCTTCGAGCCGCTCCATTTTCCTGGCCAAGTCTGTCCGGTGTCGCAGCAGCTCCCGGCCGCCGATTCGCGGTGCACGAACGACGCGTACGCGTTCGGCGCCGACGGGCGCTGGCGCTCGCCGGGCGGCGACTACGTCCTGACCGGCCAGGCGCTCGGAACCGCGCTGGCGCACGGGCCGGCGCGCGCCGAGCCCGACGGCATCTACGCGCAGCCGGGGCACGTCGCGGGCGGGGCGTCGCTCGACTTCGACAAGGTCGGAGGCACACACTGGCTGTGGGGCCTGGACCAGCAGGTCTCCGGCCGGCAGCTCGAGTACAACGACCTCGGGTACCTGGACCGGAAGAACGACTACTTCGTGGGAGCCTCGCTGGCGTACCGAACGATCTTCCCGTGGTGGAAGACGCTCGAGACGCGCACGACGCTGATGGGCGACTACCGCACGACCTTGGACGGCATCGACCTGCCGCACGGAGGCGCCCTTCAGACCTACTGGACGCTCACGAACTACTGGACGATCGTCGCGCAGGGAGACCTGCGCGCCTCGTACCACGACGATCGCGAGGTGGGAGACGGCACGGCGCTCCAGCGCAAGGCGCGCATGGGTGGCGAGGTCACGCTGGTGGGCGATCCGCGGCGCCGCCTCGGATGGTCCATCTTCGGGCAGTACATGTACATGGAGAACGCGCGCCACATCGAGGCGCACGGCAGCCTCACTTGGCGGGCGAAGCCGCAGCTCGAGCTCGAGATCGATCCCACGGTGAGCTACGACGAGGGTGAGCCGCGGTACGTGCAGACCACCGCGGCGATGCGTTCTGGCGGCGGGCCGGCGTCGTACCTCTTCGGTTCGCAGGAGGCGCGCAGCGTGGGCGCGACGCTGCGCGGCTCCTACACGTTCACCCCCGAGCTGTCGTTGCAGCTGTACACGCAGGCGTTTCTGGCGCGCGTTCACTACCCGCGTTTCTTCTCGGGCTCGGTCACGGGGCCGCGCCAGGAGATTGACATTGCCACGTTGACGCCCGCGGCGCCGCCCCTCACCCCGGTGGATACGTTGACCGCGACGTTGAACGTCAACGTCGTGCTGCGCTGGGAGTTCCGCCTCGGTTCCACGCTGTTCCTCGTCTACACGCGCGCACAGACGCCGCCGCTCACGCCCTCGGGCAACGGCGCGACCAGCCTGGACATTCACCCGATCCTCAACGGCAGCGCCGCGACCGACGTGCTGATGCTGAAGGTCGCGTACTGGTTCGGCTTCGGCTAGGGCGCGCGAAGGGCGCGGGCTGAGCAACAACTTCGATGGAATAAAAGCGCGCGGCCGTTTTGCGCGGGCGCGCACAGCGAAAACGCCTCACGCGCGAGCGGCCGCCGCGCACAAGCCGCGCGCCGCCTGGCCTTCGCGCGGCGCGCGCCTTGGCATCGCGGCTGCAATCCCTCTGGGCGTCGGCGAAACGGACCGACACCAAAAGAAAACCCCTCACGGAGGATGATCATGATTCGCAACACGATGTTCGCGCTCTCGCTCATGGCTCTCACCGGCACGTCGGCGTTCGCCGCCTCGAAGGTCGTCGCGACGCACCACACGACGCGCACCGTCGCCGCCGAGGAGGCTGCCCCTTCGACGGACAAGCCGGCGAAGAAGGAGAAAAAGGCCAAGAAGGAGAAGGCGCCGAAGGCCGAGAAGGAAGCCGCTCCGAAGGCCGAGAAGGCGCCCGCGCCCGAGGCGAAGTAACAACTCACCTCACTCCACCCCCCGACAGAGCCGGTGTTCCTCGAATGAGGTGCGCCGGCTCTGGCCTATTCGACGCCGCGGCGTCGCGGACATTCACTCAGGGGTTGACCGCGGCGAGGTGGGTCTGCAGCCCGAGCCCGAAGTTCGTGGGGCTGCCGTCCCAGTCACTCACGAGCGCGGGGAACTTCGCGCAGTCGGTCGGATTCCACGCCCAGCCGAGGTAGCCGATGCCGTGCGCGTCGGCCCAGCCCATGTAGTCGTCGATGAAGCCGTGGTTGCAGTCGCGCTGGCCCAGCTCGCCCGTGACGACCGGGACCTTCTGCGCGACGGCCGCGACGCTGCCGTTCCAGCAGCCCTCGCTGGCGCAGCCGCCGTCGTCGTAGAGGTGGAAGCCCGCCATCAGGTTGCCGGCGGGATCGTTCGGCTTGTGCGCCATCCAGCCATCCAGCTCGTTGGCGTAGCTGAGGCCTCCTGCGATGACCACCTGCTTGGCGCCCGTGCTGCGGACGGCGTCCAGCATCGCTTGCATGCCGGCGCTCCGCCAGCCTTGAACCGTGCAGCCGTCGCGCCAGCAGCCCCACGCGTCGCCCGCGCCCGCGAGGTCGAGGTAGGGCTCGTTGAACAGATCGAAGATGATCATCGGGTCGTCCTTGAAGAACCCGGCGACGGACTTCCACAGCTCGATCGCGTGATCGGCGTCGGCCATCGGCTGCTGGTCCTTCGCGAGCGCGTCGCCGTGCGCCGTCCAGTGCAGATCGAGCACGACGTAGATGCCGTGCTCGTGCAGGCGGTCGACGTACTCTTTGATGAGCGTCTGGTAGTAGTCGCCGCCCACCTCCGTCGCGCCGGCGATGGCCAGCCAGCAGCTCTCGTTCAGCGGCAGGCGCAGCGTGTTGAGGTGCCACGTCTGCATGGCGGCGATGTTGTCGTCGTCCGTCGGTCCGTCGAACACGCTCTTCACGGTGGCCGTCGAGCACATGTACTCCGTCCCCGCGCGATTGAAGCCGAGGAGGCGGACTGTCTGTCCCGTCCCGTCGACGAGGTGGTTGCCCTGCACGTGCAGCGCCTTGGGCGAGAGGCCAGCTCCCGAGCCGGCGCTGCCGGCGGCGCCCGTCGTGCCACCGCCGCCCGCGGTTCCCGTGGTCCCAGCTCTGCCGGCCGTGCCCGCGGCACCCGTCGTGCCGCCGCTGCCCGCGCGCCCCGTGGTGCCGCCGCTTGTCGTGTGCTCGGGCGAGCCAGCGCCGGAGCCGCACGCGAGCGCAAGCACGGTGGTCAGGCTGAACGTCAACCAAGGGGCGGAACGCGGCATACCGGTTAAACGGCGAGCCGCCGCGAAACGGGAAACCGCGCGCTCAGGTGTCGTGGAGTCGAGCCGCGCGCCGCCGCCACACGCGGTAGGCCTTCAGCGCGACGACGGCGAGCGCGAGCGCCCAGGCGATCCAGATGAGCGCGTTCCAGTGCAGGAACGTGATGTGCCGCGACGAGCCCGGACGCAGCAGCACGGGCAGTCCGTTCTGCCGGTAGAGCGACAGCACGTCCATGAGGATCGCCACCGTGCCGTGCACGAGGAACCCGGCATAGATGCTGCGCGTGCGCATCGACAGCGACCCGAGGACGGTCCCCGCCACCATGGCCGAGCAAGCCTCGAGGTACGGCTTTCCGAAGTGGATCATCGTGTAGGGGACCACCATCGACCAGATGGCGCCCACGCCGAAGACGCGCGTCGCGCGGATCCACCACCCGCGGAAGAAGATCTCCAGCGTGATGAACTGCGCGACGTAGAGCAGCTCCCAGACGACGAAGTCCTGCCACGAGCGCCCTGCGAGCTTGTAGAGCGGGTAGTAGCTCACGAAGTCTTGCTGGTGGCTCACGGCCAGCAGGATGGGCACCATGAAGAACACGCACATCGCGTAGATCCACGCGTGCTCGCGGAAGCCGTGCGGGCGAAGGCCGAAGTCGAGCAGGCTGTCGCGCCGGAAGAAGAGGGGCCACACCGCCAGCGGGAGCAGATACCCGCCGACGCGCGTCAGCGCCCACCACGCGCGCAGGTAGAGCTCGTCGTAGAGGCCGAGATCGATCCACCCGCCCGGGTGCGCCGCCTCGCGCCGCTCGAGCCAGGGGCGGATCAGGTTCGTGTACGTGTCATAGCGGCCGTAATACTCCTGGAACGTCAGCACCAGCGCGCCCAGCGTCAGCGCGACGAGCGGCCGGTAGTCGAGCTGGCCGCGCTCGTGCAACGCGCGTCGGTAGACGAAGGCTTCTTCGTCGAGCTCGCGCCACGTGCGGCGGAAGAACGCCCAGATGATGGGCGCCACGGCGATGAGCAGGGGGATCGGGACCGCCCATTTGACGTGCGGCTGTTCGAGCCACTGCATGGATTCGGCCGATACTATATCTTTCGGCCGTGAGCGCAGAGACACCCCAACACACGACCTCGAAGCTCGGGCAGTTCATCCAGAACTATTCGAGCTTCATGTCCAGCTTCGTCATCGGTGTGGCCGGGCTCATCGCCACGTCGGTGTGGCAGTACCGGCAGTCGAAGACCGCGGAGCAGCAGGCGCTGTCCGAGCAGGCCATCGCCAAGACGAAGGCCGACAACGACTGGCGCATCACGCGCGCCGACATCCTGTCGAAGAACATCAACATTCTGGCGACGCAGGGGCCGAACACGGCGGACCAGCGCTTCGGCGTGCTGCTGTCGCTCACGCGCGGCTCGATCATCGACCCGGAGCTGGCCGTCTCGTACGCGCTCGAGCTCGGGAAGGACAACCCCAGCTACATGCGCGCGGTGCTGGAGAGCACGGTGAACAAGAACTACGAGCAGCTGGAGCAGGGGTTCAAGCTGACCTGCCTGCAGCGCTTCGGCGTCGAGAAGGCGGCCGAGATCTGCAAGGACGACGCGCTGGCCGAGCGGTCCGACGCGCTCGCCGACGTGATTCAGGACGAGCTGACGGCGGCCATGACGGTGGCGCCCGACGGCGGCGCGGCCACGGTGGGCAGCCTCGGGCCGCTCTCGCTGCTGCGCGACGAGCGAGAGGTGCAGGAGCGCGCGGGGCGCCTGTCGTGGTTGTTCGAGCCGTACCTGCAGGACCTCTACGAGCGGCGCCAGTGGAACGACGTCCAGCGGTTCGAGAACACGTCGACGGGCGCGCGCCTCGTGGCGGCGCTCGTGCTGGCGACGGCGCGCACGGGCGAGCTGGTCTCGCCCACGGAGGCCGCGGCGCTGGAGACCTTTCACTCGCAGCGGCGCAAGTGGCTGACGGGCTACGTCTTCGGCAACACGTGCGATCCCGAGTGCCGGGGGCGGCTCGTCGACGTGATGCTGAGCTCGTTCGGCGAGTCGAACGGCGACTACGACGAACCGCTCAAGAAGCTCCTGCGCCAGACGCACGCGGAGGCGGGGGGCACGATCACCCACCTGCACTCGCGGCTGTTGTGGTGCCAGGTCGACGGCAACGATCTCGCCGAGCTGCGCGATCGCGTGCTGGTGCCCTCGTTCACCGAGGCGCTGGCGAACCCGAAGGTCGAGCCGACGATGCTCGAGGATCTGGCGGGTCTCGTCGCGCTCGTGCCCGAGCCCGATTCGACGGATCCGCAGGGGCAGGGGACTTGGAAGGCCATGATGGGCGCGCTGTCCAAGGCGAACGACAAAGTGCAGCGCGCGTTCAACGCGCGGCGCTCGTCCGCGCAGCGCGAGCGCACGAGCCCACCGCCCATGATAAAGAAGGTCAACTTCTGCAACGCCGCGTCGCCGACGCCGTTCCCCAAGCTCGATCAATGACGGCCGTGACCACCAACGCCAGCGGCGCCCGCCGCACGGTGCTCGACATGAACGCCTACCAGTGGACGGTGTTGTTCGCCGCTTGGCTGGGATGGGGCTTCGACGTGTTCGACGGGTTGCTCTTCAACTACGTCGCGCCCAACGTCGTGCCGACGCTGCTGGGCTTGAAGATCGGCTCGCCCGAGGCGCGGCGCGCGATGCTGCTGTGGAGCGGCATCCTCACGTCGATCCTCCTCGTGGGCTGGGGCGTCGGCGGCATCTTCTTCGGCAAGGTGGCCGATCGCATCGGCCGTACTCGCACGCTGATGCTGACGATGCTGCTCTACGCGCTGGGCACGGCGGCGTGCGCGGCGGCGCCCAACATGTGGGTGCTCACGCTCTGTCGCGTCGTCGCCAGCCTGGGCATCGGCGGCGAGTGGGCCGCCGGGGCCGCCATGGTGGCCGAGGTCGTGCCCGAAAAGCGCCGCGTCGAGGCGGGGGCGCTGCTGTACACGTCGGCGCCCTTCGGGCTCTTCCTCGCGACGTTCGCCAATTTCCAGATCGCGGGCGTGTTCTTCAAGGGCTCGCCCGAGACGTCCTGGCGCTACGTCTTCCTGTGCGGCCTCGTTCCGGCCGTCGTCGCGTTCATCGTGCGGCTCTTCGTGAAGGAGCCCGAGCGCTGGAAAGAGGCGATGTCGACCTCTGGCGCCGACCACCCGCGCATCGCCGAGCTCTTCACGCCCGAGGTGCGCGCGCGCACCCTCAGCGGCTTCTCGATGGCGGTGATCGCGCTCATTTCGTGGTGGGGGGTCAACGCGTTCGTGCCGATCGTGTCGGCGGGCCTGGCCCAGGTGTCGGCCAAGGCGCAGGGCCTCGATCGCGCGGCGACGCTCGCGCTCGTCGAGAGCTGGAAGGCGACCGCGACGAACGTCTTCAACCTGGGCGGCCTGCTGGGCACGCTGCTGACGGTCCCGGCGGCGAAGATCATGGGCCGCCGCCTGATGTTCGGGATCTATTACGCCGCGTCGGCGATCGCGATCCTCGCCACGTTCGGCCTGAACCTGCCGCCCGAAACGCGCCTTTACATGTACTTCTTCATCGGGCTCACGATCTTCGGCGTCTTCGGCAGCTTCACCTACTACCTGCCCGAGCTCTTCCCGACGCGCCTGCGCGGCACGGGCGCGGGCTTTTGCTACAACGTTGGCCGCTTCATCGCCGCCGGCGGGCCGTTCCTCGTGGGCGCCGTCGCGGCGCGCGGAGCCGACTCGCTGGGCAGCGCGATGCAGGTCCTCTTCTACATCGGCTTCGTCCCCGTGCTGGGCGTGTTCCTCGCGCGCCGCGCGATCGAGACGAAGGACCAGCAGCTCGCGTAAGCGCCGCGCGCGCTTCCCGGACGGCGGGCGCGCCGCCTCATCGCGTCGCGATTTGGCGCCGCGCGGCGTTTGCTTCTTCGCACCCTCGGGGGACTCGTCTACGATGCTGCGCGCTCGAATCCAACTCGCGCCCCCCAAGGAGATCCCAAAGATGAAGAGACTGATTCTGGTGTTCGGTTTGGCCGCGCTCTCG
>DASZUD010000219.1:0-40625 GCA_035548155.1 Polyangia bacterium | reverse complement strand
GAGGGCGAACGAAAGAGGGTGCTGCTCGCGCGCGCCGCGTGCGTGGCGATTCCGAGCCTCGTCGAAGAGACGAGCTCGCTGGTCGCCATGGAGGCGCTCGCCGCCGGCACGCCCGTGGTCGCGCGGCCGGTGGGCGCGCTGGCCGACATCGTCGAGCCCGGCGTGACCGGCGAGCTGGCGCGCGACGTGGGCGAGCTCGCGCGCGCGCTGCGCGAGGCGCCGCGCTTCTCGCGCGACCGCTGTCGCGCCGAGGCGCGCCGGCGCTTCGACGCCGGACGCATGGTGGCCGACTACCTCGCGCTCTACGAACGCGTCTCGCGGAGCGCGTGATGTCCGCGCTGGCCATCGAGATCATCCGCAGTGTCGAGGCGCTGGCCGCGCGCGAGAGCGCGTGGTGGCACCTCGCGGGGCGCGCGTCGGCGGCGACGCCGTTCCAGACGCCCGCGTGGCTGCTCGCCTGGTGGCGTCACCTGGGCCACGGCCAGCTGGCCGCGATCGCCGTGCGCGAGGGTGACCAGCTCCTGGCGCTCTTGCCTCTCGCCGTCGTCGGGGAGGGCGCGCAGCGGCGCCTCGCGTGGGTGGGCGCCGGCATCTCCGACTACCTCACGGCGCTCGTCGACGACGCGCGCGCCGACGAGGCGTGGCCGCACGTCGAGCGCGGCCTGCGCGAGCTGGTGGCGGAGATCGGCCGCGCGCGCCTCGAGAACGTGCCCGAGGGTGATCCGCTGCTCGGGCGCCTCTCGTCGCCTCACCAGCCCTGGCGCCATCGGCGCAGCGAGGACGCGATCTGCCTGTGGGGCGAGCTCCCGGACGCGCACGAGATCGAGCGGCACCCGCGCGTGTCGGCGAAGGCGCGCGCGGCCACGCGGCGCCTCGCGCGCCTCGGCCCGGTGACCTTCACTTCGTTCGGCGCCGACGAGATCGCCCGGCACTCGGAGCTGCGCGTGCCGTTGCTCGAGTCGCTGTTCGAGCTGCACACGCGCGAGTGGCGCGCACGCGGCGAGGACGGTGTTCTGGCCGCGCCGTCGGTGCGCGCGCACCACCGCGAGGCCGCCGAGGCGCTGGGCCGGCGCGGCGCCTTGCGCTTGCACGCGCTCTCGCATGGCGGCGAGACCATCGGCGTCGTCTACGCCTTCGTGTTCCGCGCGCGCCTCTGGATGTACCTCGGCGGCTTCTCGCCCGCGCACGCGCGCTTTTCGCCCGGCTCGATCCTCATCGAGCACACGCGCCGCGCCGCGCGCGCCGACGGCGCCTTGGCCATGGACTTCCTGCGCGGCGAGGAGGCCTACAAGTACCGCTGGGGCGTCCGCGTGCGCCGCACCTTCTGCGTCGAGCTCGAGCGCGCGGGTTGAGCGCCGCGCGCCTCGGCCAGATCCTGCTCCAGCGCCTCGGCTCGGTGCGCCGCCGTGTGCGCCGCGAGCACGCGCTCGCGCGCGCGCTGGCCGATCGCGCGCGCCGCGCCGGGCGCGATCTCGCTCAGCATCCAGACGACATCCTCGGTCGAGCGCGCGACCAGGATCTCCTCGCCGGGCACGAAGAGCTCGCCCAGGCCCTCCCAAGCGTCCGAGATGATCGGCGTCCCGCAGGCGGCGGCCTCGAACAGGCGCACGCTGGGCGAGTGGCCGGCCACCCTCATGGCCGCCCGCGTGAGGTTCAGCGTGAAACCCTGCGCCGAGTAGAAGCGCCGGTGAGCGGGCGGCGCGACGTGCTCGACGCGCTCGACGTTGTCCGGCCACGTGCGATGGGGGTAAAGCGGCCCCGCCACGACGAAGCGCCGCTGGGGCAGGCGTCGGGCCGTCGCCAAGAGCAGGGCCTCGAGACCGGCGTCGCGATCGGCAGAGTACGTGCCCATGTAGCCGAGGTCCCACCGGCGCACCTCATCGTCCGGCGTGGGCCAATAAAGCGCCGGATCGACGCAGCAGTAGAGCGGCCGCGCGCGCCGGGCGCCGAAGGTCGCTTCGAGCTCGCGCAGCGTCGCGCCGCCCGTGAACGACCAGTACACATCGAAGCGGGGCACCTGCGCGCGCGCCAGGTACTCGCAGCGGTCGGCGCGCAGCGCCTCCAGCGTCACGGGCGTGTCGATGTCGTAGAACGCCGTGCAGCCGCGCGCCGTCGCGAGCATCCACTCGCCGACGGCGATCCCGTCGGGGACGAACGAGCCCTGAATCACCAGGTCCGCCTGCCGAACCTGCGCCGCGAACCTGCCGTCCAGCTCGTCGAGCGAGCGGTAGAGCTCGACCGCGCAGAAGTCGGGCCGCTCGAGGTCGCGCGCGGAGGCGTACCACGGCACGTCGCGCTCGAGGAACAGCACGCGGTGGCCTCGCTCTGCCAGGGCGCGCAGGAGGGCGCGGTACGTCGTCGCGTGGCCGTTTCCCCAGGACGACGTCAGCGAGAGTCCCAGAACGACGATGTCGAGCGGCTCCGCTTCGTTCAGTCCGTTCATGGCGTGGCGACGTCCTCCGCGACGGTGGCGACGCGCGCCTCGGCGCGCCGGCTCTGCAGCTCGCCGAGCGCGGTCGCGACGGCGAGCGCGCGGTGCGCGTACGTGTGCTCGGCCAAGACCCGCGCGCGCGCCGCGCGGCCGATCTCACCGGCGCGCGCCGGCGAAAGCTCGTCCAGGTACGCCGTCACGTCCTGCCCGTCGCGCGCGACCAGGAGCTCGTCACCCGGGACGAGGAACGTCTCCAGGCCCGGGCTCTCGTCGGTGATGATGCAGGTCGCGGCCCCCGCCGCCTCGAAGAGGCGCGTCGCGGGCGAGTACCCGTAGCGGGCCATGCTGTCGCGGTGCACGTTCAGCACGGCCAGCGCCGACGAGTTCAGCGTGTTGTGGTCGGCGGTGTAGACGTGGCCCAGCGTCACGACGTTGGGCGGCACCTGCGCGGGCTCCCAGCCGCTGCCGCCCAGGACGAACTTCCAGTGGGGGCGGCGGCGCGCAACCGAGAAGAAGAACTCCTCGACGCGCGCCTCGCGGTCCGGCAGTCGATTGCCCAGGAAGGCCAGCGCGCACGCGTGACGCAGGTCGCGCGGCGCGGGGTGGTGCGTGTCGGGATCGAGGGCGTTGTAGACGGGCAGACAGAACTGCGCGCCGAGCCCCTGATAGGCCGTGACGACGGGCGCGCCGCCGCCGTAGGTGAAGATCGCGTCGTACTGCGGGATGAGCTTGCGGAACGGATCGGCGGCGTTCCCCATCACGCGGTCCAGCGTCGCGGGGGCGTCGACGTCCCAGAACGCGACCAGGCGATCGCGGCTCTTCAGCGACAGGACTTCGCGCTCGAGGAGCTCGTCGAACACGCCGACGCCGCTCGCTTTGACGATCAGGTCGGCGCTTTCGGCCTGCTGCAGGGCCGCGCGCGCCGCCTCCTCGGTCGGCGGGTAGACCATGACGCGCGCCCAGGTCGGATCGGCCATGTCCCGGTGCGCCTGGCGGTCGTACGCGTCCGGCTCGTAGAAGGTGATGCTGAACCCCCGCGCCGCGAGCGCCTTCAGCAGCCCGCGGTAGTAGGTCGCGGCGCCGTTCCAGTAGGCCGACACGAGGCTGGATCCGAAGAACGCGACGCGCGTCGAGCGCACGTTCTTGGGCCCGCGCAAATGCCCCCGCCGGGCGCGCATGCCGGGGGCCGGGCCGTCGGTGCGCGTCGACATCAGGCCGCCTCCCGCAGATCGAGCTCGCGCAGGATCGACATGAGCTCGCCCACGCGGTGCGCGCACGTGTGGCGCGCCAGCACCGTCGCGCGGCCGCGCTCGGCCTGCGCGCGGGCCCGCGCCGGGTCCGACAAGAGCGCCCGGATGTGCTCGGCCATCTCACGCCCCGAGCGCGCGACCAGGAAGTCCTTGCCGGGCTCGAAGAGGTGCTCGCGGTCGTCCCACGGCGCCGAGATCAGCGGGATGCCGCAGGCCAGCGCCTCGAACGGGCGGATCGTCGGGATCCCGGGCAGCGACTGCGCGTAATAGCGACGCGGCACGTGGATCGTGAGCCGCGCGCGCGCGAACGCCGCGGGCACCGCGTGATTGGGTAGGTAGCCGTGATAGACGGCGCCGGCGCGCTCGAGGGCGGCGCGCGCCGCCTCGGGGTAACGCACGCCGTAGATCGCCGCCGAGAGCCCGAGCTCGCGGATCGGCTCGAGCAGGAACTCCTCCAGCTCGGCCGTGCGCTCGTCGTCGCCCCAGTTTCCGATCCATACGAGATCCGAGACGGGCGGTGTCGAGGTCCAAGGGGACGGCGCGACGTGCTCCCCGCCCGCGCGCGCCCCGGGGTGGAACACGCGCACGTCGGCCGCCTCGTGCCACACGTAGACGCGCGGGATCTCGGAGCGCTGCCTGTAGACCTCGGCCAGCGCGCCGCCGAAGACCAGCGCGGCGTCGTAGCCGCGAAGATCGAGCGACTCCCACGCCGCGCGATCGGACACGGCGCGGTGGTGGGTGTCGTGGTACAGCAGCCGGTAGTGGCCGTGCCTCGCGTGATGCGCGCCGATGGCCGCGACCAGCGCCGGCTCCGTCCACTCGTGCACCAGCACGACGTCTGCGTCCGCGAGCGCGCGGTCCAAGTTCGGGCCGTCCGGGCGGTACCGCTTCGAGTGCAGGTGCGGGAAGCGCTGGCGGAACGCGACCAGCGCCGCCTCTCCCTGGTCTTGCCGCAGGTTGCGGCGGCTCCACCCGTCTTCGGGCTCGTGCACGTCGACGGTGTGGCCCAGGGCGCCGAGCTCGGTCACGATGCCGCGCAGGAAGTGGGCGTTGCCGTGGTTCCAGTCGGACACCAACGAGTGACAGAACACTACGAAGTGCATCCTCGCTCCTCGGGTGGGGCGCCCAAACGGGTGGGGGAGGGCGCGTCGATCCCCGCCATGACGTACGCGCGCGCGTACGCGTGAATGTAGGCATCAATGGTCTCGTCGTGGCTGAATCGGGCCGCGCGGGCGCGCGCTTCGAGGCCCATTTCGTGGCGCAGCTCGGGATGACGCACGAGATCGTGCAGGCACGCGCCCAGCGCGGCGGCGTCGCGCGGCGGCACGAACACCGCGGCGTCCTCCCACAGCTCGCGCAGGCTGGGGATGTCGCCCAGCACCAGCGCGCAGCCGGACAGCGCCGCCTCGAGCACCGTGAGGCCGAACGGCTCGTAGAGCGCGGGCGCCGCGAAGATCGGCGCGTGCGCGTACAGCTCGGCCATCTCGCCCGCCGGCACGGCGCCCAGCAGCTGCGTGCCCTCGAACGCCTCGGCGTCGAGGTTGGAGGCGGCGGCCTCGCCGTCGGCCCGGGGCGGCGCGATCGGGCCGGCGATCTTGACGGGCCACGGCAGCGAGCGCCCCGCGAGCGCGAGCGCCTTCAGGTTCTTCGCCTCGTCCCAGACGCGGCCCGCTCCCAGCACGTAGGGCTGCTTGCCGCCCGCCGCGAACACGCCCGGGGGACGAGAGTTCGGGATCACGATCGAGCGGCCCGCGGCGCCGTAGTGGCGGGCGATCGCGCCGGACATCCAGTGCGAGGGCGAGACGACGAGCGCCGCCGCGGCGAGGCCCTCGGCGACGGCGGCGCGGTAGCGCGCCCAGTGCGCGGGCGCGGGCTCGCGCAGCACGGCCTCCCACCACGACAGGACGCACGAGTGGGCGACGACGAGCTTGGGGCTGCGGAACGGGCAGCGCGCGTGCACGTAGCCGTTGAGGTGAACGAAGTCGCAGCCGTGCCGCTGCTCGAGGGCGAGCAGCCAGTCGCCGGCCGTCTCGACGTCGCGCCAGGGATCGTTCATCCACTCGAGGCGCAGCGGCGCGTGCTCGAGCGTCAGGCCCAGAGCCGCGGCGGCGGCGCGCTGAGACGGCGAGGGCGCGGGGCCCATGACGGCGAGGACCGTCTCGATCCCGCGCGCCGCCAGCCCGCGCCCGAGGTCGAGGGCGTACGTCCACACGCCGCCCACGGCGTCGGTCGTCATGAGGACGCGCGTGGGCCTCCGCACGTCAGCCCTCTCCTTCGAGCACGCGCAGGCGCAACGGACGGCGCTCTTGAAGATCGCTGAACGTCGAGAACCCGCCCAGGTAGTGATCCTGCGCGCGCTCCCACGCGAGATCGTCGGGCGCGCCCCACAGGCGCGTGTAGTCGGGCGAGCCTGGGTACGGGAACAGCGGCACGGGATCGTTGACCCACAGCCCGGCGCGCTTCCACTCGCTGCTCCAGCGAGCGATCTCCTCCGCCGCGTCGAGGTTCGACTCCATCAGCGTCGCCTGCACGAAGGGCACGAAGCGCTTCGCGTGAACCAGCTTCTGCGTGAGCGCGGCCGTGTCCAGGCGGCAGCGCTTGTCCAGCGCGTCGCGCCCCGCGTCCGAGACGCTCTCGACGCCGGCCTCGATCGAGACGCACCCGGCGCGGCCGAGGTGCTCGAGCTGCGCCTCGGACCATAGATCGATGCGCGTCTGCACGCCGAACTCGATGTCGCGCGTTTCGAGCAGATCGAGGAGCGCGTCGTCGGGCAGCAGGATCTCGTCGATGAAGTACACGTAGCGGACGCCCTGCGCGACCAGGCCGTCCAGCTCGGCCGCCACCATCGGGAGCGGCCGGCGCCGGTAGCGATCGCGGTGCGTCGTCTTCGCGCAGAACGTGCAGGAGAACGGGCAGCCGCGCGACGTCTCCAGCTCGGCGCCCGGACCTTCGGGCGCGACGTCGAAGCGATGGTGGTGGTGCGCGTGCCGCGCGATCTCCGCGTCGCGCCACACGAGCGGCGGCAGCGCCGCCATGTCGCAGGCCGCGGCGCGCGCCGGCCGCGCCGGCTGATCGTCTCGGCACATCACCGACGGAAGCGCCACCCACCCCTCGCGCGGCGTGCGGGCCAGCGCCGCGACCACCTCTTCGCACTCGCCGACGACCACGGCGTCGACGCCCAGCTTGCGCAGCGTCGCGGCGGGTGAGGTCGAGGCGTGCGGCCCCACCGCCACCTTGGGGCACGGCAGCGCCGCCAGCGCGGCCATCGCCTCGCGTGGCACGCGCAGCTCGGGCGGGGGGCAGCGCCAAAACAAGTACGTGGGCGCCGTCGTCAGCACGACGAGCTCCGGATCGACCGCGCCGGCGGCGCGCGCCAGCGCGGGCCCGTCGAGCGCTTCGGCGTGCGCGTCGATCAGCGTGACCTCGTGGCCCTCGCGCTCGAGCAGCGCGCGCGCGTAGCCGAGCTCCAGCGGCAGGTGCGGCTCGCGGCACCCGAAGTAGATGCTGCCCTCGTAGCTCCAGTGGGGATTGCAGAGCGCGATCCGCACGGGTCACGACCCCGTCGGCGGCAGCGCCATGGCCGGTTCGGCCGCGCCGAAGCCGTGCGCAGGGGCCGCGTCCGCGCGCCCCACGAGGTCGCGATAGAGGCGCGTCACGCCTTCGTGGATCGAGACGCGCGGCGCCCAGCCTGTGAGGCTGGCGAACGCTCGCACGTCCGAGACGTAGTAGCGCTGATCGGCCGGGCGCGCGGGCTCGTAGGTGATGGGCGGCGCGTGCCCGTGCAGCGCGGTCAGGATGTCGATGAGCTCGAGCAGCGTGACCGTGTTCTCGACGCCGCCGCCGATGTTGAAGGCGCGCCCGCGCGTGGCCGGCATCGCCGCGAACGCCTGCATCATCGCCTCGACGAGATCGTCGGCGAAGAGGGCGTCACGCACCTGCAGGCCGTCGCCGAAGATGGTGAGCGGGCGCCCGTCGCGGAACGAGCGCGCGAAGTGGGCGACCCAGCCCTGATCCTCGCTGCCGCACTGGTGCGGGCCGTAGATGCAGCTCATGCGGAACACGACCGCCGGCAGGCCGTAGATGCGCGCGTAGTCGAGGACGTACTGGTCAGCCGCGCCCTTCGAACAGCCGTAGGGGCTGTGGAAGTCGAGGGGGTGATCTTCGGCGATGCCGTGGTCGCGCAGCGCGCGGTCGACCGGTTCGTACCGCCCGTAGGCGCGCACGAGCGCGACGTCCGACAGGGGGCCGTAGACCTTGTTCGTCGAGGTGTAGAGCAGGGGCCGCGGTGTCGTGCGCAGCGCCTCGAGCAAGTTCAGCGTGCCGAAGGCGTTGACGTCGAAGTCGGTGATGGGATCCGTGAGGCTGGTCGTGACCGCCACCTGGGCCGCGAGGTGAATCACGGCGCCGCAGCGCCGCACGCACGCGCGCACGAGCCGCTCGTCGCGGATGTCGCCGCGTACGAGCTCGAACTCGGAGCCGTGGTGCGCCTCCAGCCACGCGACGTTCTCCTCGACGCCCTTGCGCGACAGATCGTCGAGCAGCAGGACCGGCTGGCCCGCTCCCAGCATGCGCGCGGCCACGTTCGTGCCGATGAAGCCCGCGCCGCCCGTGAGGAGCAGCGGGTGATCCGCGTCGAGGATCACAGCGCCAACCCCCGGCTGGCGAGCTCGCGTCGCGCGCGCTCGACGTTGTCCTCCGCCACCTGGCCCGCCAGCCAAGCGGCGAGCTCGCGCAGGCCGTCTTCGATCGACACCGACGGCTGATAGCCCAGCTTCTCCCGCGCGTGGCTGACGTCCGCGAAGCAGTGCCGGATGTCGCCCACGCGGTACTGGCCCGTGATCGACGCGGCGACGCCCTCGCGATCGAGGGCGCGCGCGATCAGCGCGGCCACCTCGCGGATCGTGACGGCGGCGCCGCTGCCGATGTTGAACACCTCGCCGCCCACGCCCGGGCGCTCCAGCGCGAGCACGAACGCCTCGACGATGTCCCGGACGTTGACGAAGTCGCGGCGCTGGAGGCCGTCCTCGTTCACCAGGGGCGCGCTGTCGTTCAGCAGGCGCGTCGAGAAGATCGCCATCACGCCCGTGTACGGGTTCGAGAGGGCCTGGCGCGGTCCGTAGACATTGAAGAGGCGGAGCGCGACCGCTTCGATGCCGTACGCCTGCCCCAACGTGAGGCACAGGCGCTCTTGATCGAGCTTCCCCAGCGCGTAGACCGAGGCCGCGTTGGCGGGGTGCGCCTCGGGCGTCGGGCGCGGGCGCAGCGGACGCCCTCGCTCGTCGAGCGGCTCCCAGACGTGGGCGCGCAGCTGATCGGACGTCCGCGCGACGCCCGTCCGCGTCGCGCCCGATTCGTCGACGTACGCGCCCTCGCCGTAGACGCTCATGCTCGACGCGACGACGAGGCGCTCGATGGGGTGCTTGACCAGCGTCTCCAGCAGCGTCGCGGTGCCCCAGGTGTTGACGCTCGCGTACTCGGCGATCTCGTACATGCTCTGGCCCACGCCCACGCGCGCCGCGAGGTGAATGACGGCGTCGACGCCGAGGAGCGCGCGCCGGCACGTGCGCGCGTCGCGTACGTCGCCGACGACCAGCTCGACCTCGGGCGCGAGATCGGGCGGTCGCGTCGGCGTGGCCGACGACGGCACGCCGTGTACCTGCGGGCACAGGTTGTCGAGGACGCGAACGTCGTACCCGCGCGCGAGCAGGCGATCGCACAAGTGAGAGCCGATGAAGCCGGCGCCTCCCGTGACCAAGATCTTCTTTGCCATCGGCCCCCCGCCGGCTGCAGCGCGCGTGCCACGCGACAATTTGCGGTGGTTCGCTCGCTCGCGGCCCTTCGCTGCTGCACTGTGTGCAGCGCCCTGCAAGAGCTGCATTTCGCGGGGCTTTCGCGCGATCTCGCTCCTAGGTTCGACGCCCTCGCGTTCGCCGCCTACGGTCCTGAGCGCCGCGCGCGCTCTCTCCTTCTCGTCGCGATCGGCGCCGTCCCTCGCCGATCGGGGAGGCGCGAGGGCGTTCGACGCCTCGCCGTGGCGCGCCGGTGTTGTCGGGATCCGTCCTGACGGGGGCGGCACTACCCCGGAAAAGATTGAAGTTCGGCCTCCCCGCGCCCCTTACGACCGTCGGGTTCGTGGCTATATCGAAATCCGGACGCCAACCCCGAGGTCTCGCCGTGGAACCGTCGACCGAGCCAACCGCCGATCCCGTCAAATTTCTCCTGGTGGGCGACGCGCTGTTTCAGCGCGCCTACGGCCGCCTGCTGCGCGGCCGCGGCCACGAGATCGTCGAGGTCGCCGAAGAAGAGGCGATCGAGGCCGCCCAGACGCTGGAGCCCGCCGGCGTGGTGCTGCGCCTTCGCCGTGGCGTGCCGGCCGCGCTGTCTCTCTTCGAGTCGATCCGGCGCGCCTGCCCGGCGCTGCCGATCCTGGTCGTCAGCCAGCAGCCCACGGTGGCCGAGGCCGTCAAGCTGATGCAGCTGGGCGCGCACGCGTGCGTGCCGCTGCTGCTCGAGCCCTCGGGGACGGCGTCGGCGTCGCCCGAGCTGTTCGAGAACCTGCAGGCGATCGTGCACAGCCAGCAGGCGGCCTCGTCGTCCGATCGCACGCGCCGCATGGGGCCGGTCGCTGCGGGGCACGGCCTGGTCGGCGACAGCCTGCCCATGCGGGCGGTCCTCCGTGACGTCGCGCTGGTCGCGCCCACGCGCACGACGGTGCTGATCCTCGGCGAGACCGGGACCGGCAAGGAGCGCATCGCGCAGGCGATCCACCAGGGCTCGCCGCGGCGCGGGGCGTCCTTCGTCGCGGTCAACTGCGCGGCGATCTCGGAGACGCTGCTCGAGAGCGCGCTCTTCGGTCACGAGAAGGGCGCGTTCAGCGGCGCGCACTGTCGCCGCGAGGGGCTCTTCAAGATCGCCGACGGCGGCACGTTGTTCCTCGACGAGATCGGCGAGACCTCGCCGGCGCTGCAGGCGAAGCTGCTGCGCGTGCTGCAGGAGCGCCAGTTCGAGCGCGTGGGCGGTACGACGCCCGTCTCGACGGACGTGCGGGTCATCGCCGCCACCAACCGCGACCTGCGGCAGATGGTGGCCGACCGGACGTTCCGCTCGGACCTCTTCTATCGGCTCAACGTGATGGTCATCAACGTGCCGGCGTTGCGGCACCGGCGAGAGGACATCGGCCCGCTGGTGACGCACATCCTCGCGCGGCTCTCGTTCGAGCTCGGCATCCCGCGGCCGGCCGTCGGCGCCGAGGTGCTGGCGGTGCTCGAGGAGTACTCGTGGCCGGGCAACGTCCGCGAGCTCGAGAACGTGCTCGAGCGGCTGCTGGTCGTTTCGCAAGATCGCACGGTGACGCTGAGCGATCTGCCGGCCGAGGTGCGCGAGGCGACGGCGCGCCCATCGTCCTTTCTCTCGGGGGAGCCGAGCACGATGGTCGCGGACGGGCGCCCGCTGATTCCGGGCGCGAGCTTTCGCGAGATCGAGCGACACGCCATCCTGGCCACCTACGAGGCCTGCGGGCAAAGCCCCAGCCGCACCGCCCACGTGCTGGGCCTGTCCCCGCGCACCGTGCACTATCGCCTGCGCGAGTACCGCGGCGAGACCGGACGGCGCACGCAGCGGCTCGGCGCCGGCTGGCGGACGCCGGAGGAGACGTGGTCCGAGCGCGCGCGCGGCACGCTGCCCGCGCGCGTGGTCTCGCCGGCCGATCACGGCCTCACGAGCCTGCCCGGGCTGGCGAGCGAGCGCCGGTACTGACGGGCCGCATGTCCATCCAGAGCCCCCCGACGAAACCGTCGGGCCGCTCCTTGTCGCCCCGTGACGCCCGCCACAGATTTCGTTCGGGAGGGCGAAGCCATCGCCGTCCTGAAGTGGAGAGTGCGTCATGCCAAGCAACCATTCGTATGCACTGGTGACCGGTGCGTCTTCTGGTATCGGCCTCGAGCTGGCCCGCTGCGCGGCCACCGCGGGTTGTGATCTCTTGCTGGCGGCCGACGAGCCAAAGATTCAATCGGTCGCGGCCGACTTCGCGGCGCAGGGGATCGAGGTGTCGGCCGTCGAGGTCGATCTGTCGAACGCGAGCGCCGTCGATCAGATGTACGCCGCGGCGAAGGGCCGGCCGATCGATTTCCTCTTGGCGAACGCGGGGCGGGGGCTGGGCGGAGCCTTCCTCGATCAGGATCTCGAGCGCGTCCGCAAGGTCATCGACACCAACATCGTGGGCACGCTGGAGCTGATTCACCGCGTGGGCCGCGACATGCGCGACCGTGGGCGCGGGCGCATCCTCATCACGGGCTCGATCGCGGGCCTGATGCCCGGCACCTACCAGGCGGCCTACAACGCCTCGAAGGCGTTCCTCGACTCGTTCGCGTACGCGCTGCGCGCCGAGCTGAAGAACACGGGCGTCACGGTGACGTGCCTCATGCCGGGCGCGACGGAGACCGAGTTCTTCGAACGCGCCGACATGATGAACACGAAGCTGGGCACCGAGCCGAAGCAGCCGCCCGATCAGGTGGCGAAGGCCGGCTTCGAGGCCATGCTGCGCGGCGAAGGCGAGGTCGTCACCGGCTGGAGCAACAAGCTGCGGGCGGCGATCTCGCACATCGTTCCGCAGGAGGCGCTGGCCGAGGCGCACCGCAAGATGGCGGGGCCCGGCACCGCCGTGAAGCACTGACCAACGAAGGGGAGGGCAGCGATGAGCGACGTCGGGATGCAGTCCGAGGCAGAGGGGCGGCGGGGATCGGCGCCGTCGGCGACGAACGGCCACGAATCGAATGACGAAGGTCGGTCGTCGGGCGCCGAACGCGCGGCGGTGGGCCTCGGCCTTCTCAGCCTGGGGCTGGGCCTCGGCGAGCTCGTCGCGCCCCGCGCGCTGCTGCGCCTCATCGGCGTGCGGCCCGGCCCGCTCCGAGCGGGCGTGCTGCGCGGCCTGGGCGCGCGAGAGCTCGCCGTCGGTGCGGGCCTGCTCGCCGGCAAGCGCTCGGCGCCGTGGCTGTGGGCGCGCGTCGCGGGTGACGTCATCGATCTCGGACTGTGTGTGGCGGCGCTCCGAGCCTCTCGGCCCGGGCGCGGGCGCGCCGTGGGCGCGCTGACGGCGCTCGGGGCCGTGACGGCGCTCGACACGGTCGCAGCCGTCGTGTCGTCACGCGAGGAAGGGGCGCGCGTCGTGGAGCCCGTGCGCCGGTCGGTGACGATCGCGCGCCGGCGCGACGAGGTTTACCAGTTTTGGCGCAACCTCGGCAACGCGCCCAGCTTCATGGCCGACGTCGAGTCGGTGGAGATCCTCGACGGGCGGCGCTCGCGCTGGACGGCACGCGGGCCCGAGGGGCCTGTCGTCAGCTGGGAGGCCGTCGTCGACGAAGATCTGCCGAACGAGCAGCTCGGCTGGCACTCGATCGAGGGGGCCGACATCCGCACGGAAGGCATGGTGACGTTCTCGGACGCGCCGGGCGGTCGGGGCACGGAGGTTCACCTGGCGCTGCGCTACGGACCACCCGCGGGCGGGGCGGCGCGCGCCGCGAGCTTCCTGTGGAAGGCCGCGGCGGGCCTGCGCCTCGAGGCGGATCTGCGCCGTTGCAAGCAGCTCCTCGAGACGGGCCACGTCGTCCACTCGGACGCGAGCGCGCATCGCGGGCCGCACCCGGGACGGCCCGCGACGTCCCCGGCGCTTCAGACGGGAGGTGCGTCGTGAGGGCCACCGTGTGGCGCGGCAAGCACGACGTGCGCGTCGAGACCGTGCCCGATCCGCGCATCATCGACAGCGGCGACGTCATCGTGCGCGTGACGTCGAC
This sequence comes from Polyangia bacterium, assembly GCA_035548155.1. Lineage (GTDB taxonomy): Bacteria > Myxococcota_A > Polyangia > Fen-1088 > Fen-1088 > DASZFV01. Next base: position 27,156 of record DASZUD010000219.1, on the reverse strand, counting down.
GGCGATCTGCGGCTCGGACCTGCACCTCTACAACGGCTTCATCCCGACGATGGAGAAGGGGGACATCCTCGGCCACGAGTTCATGGGCGAGGTGGTCGAGGTGGGGCCCGGCGTGCGCAAGCTGCGGGTGGGCGACCGCGTCGTCGTGCCGTTCCCGATAGCGTGCGGCCAGTGCGCCATGTGCACCGAGGAGCTGTTCTCGCTGTGTGAGAACACGAACCCCAACGCCGTCATGGCCAAGAAGCTGTGGGGGCACTCGCCCTGCGGCATCTTCGGCTACTCGCACCTCCTCGGCGGCTACAGCGGCGGGCAAGCCGAGTACGTGCGCGTGCCCTTCGCCGACGTCGGGCCCATCAAGGTCCCCGACAACCTGTCCGACGAGAAGGCGCTGTTCCTCTCGGACATCCTGCCGACCGGATACATGGGCGCCGAGATGTGCGGCATCGAGCGCGGCGACGTCATCGCCGTGTGGGGGGCCGGGCCCGTGGGGCAGTTCGCGATCGCGAGCGCGCGGCTGCTGGGCGCCGAGCGCATCGTCGCGATCGATCGCTTCCCGTCGCGGCTCGCGCTCGCGAAGAACCGCGCGGGCGCGACGGACGTCATCAACTACGAAGAGGCGAACGTGCTCGAGGCGCTGGAGGAGCTGACGGCGGGCCGTGGCCCCGACGCGTGCATCGACGCCGTGGGTACGGAGGCGCACGGTGGTCCGGCGGTGTACGGCTACGATCGCGTCAAGCAGGCGCTGATGCTGGAGAGCGATCGCGCGATCGCGCTGCGGCAGGCGATCCGCGCGTGCCGCAACGCGGGCACGGTCTCGGTCATCGGCGTGTACGGCGGGTTCGTCGACAAGTTCCCCATGGGGGCCGTGATGAACCGCGGGTTGACGATCAAGGCGGGGCAGTGCCACGTGCACAAGTACATGCCGCGCCTGCTCGAGCACATCGAAAGGGGGGACCTCGATCCCTCGTTCGTCATCACGCACCGCATGTCGCTGGAGAACGCGCCCGCTGCCTACGAGCTCTTCCTCTCGAAGCGCGACGGCTGCGAGAAGGTGGTGCTGTCCGCCAATTGAAGCGCGCTACGAGCGCCCGGACGAGTGGACGCGCACGACGGGCGGCACCGCGTGCGGCGGGCGGCGGATCGCCTGTCGCCGCGACGGCCGCTGCTGCTTCTCGACGGCCTCGACCGCCTCCGCGCGGCCGCTGGCCATCGAGCGCCGAATGGCGTCGATGACGCGCAGGTCGGCGACGCCCTCGGTGCCGTTCGGCTCGGGCTCGGTGTCGTCCAGCACGCAGCGCGCGAAGGCCGTGAGCTCGGCGGCGATCTGGTCGCGCTTCTTGAACACCTTGCGCGTGGGCCTCTTCCCCTCGATCTGCGCTTCGAGCACGATGTCGGTCGCGTAGTCGTAGGCGGGCGCGAGGCGCAGCAGGCCCTCGGTGCCGACGATCGTCAGGGCCGAATGATCAGTGGCGCCGAAGCTGCAAACGAACTGCGCGAGGCGCTCGCCCGGGAAGGTGAGCGTCACGGCGACCTGCTCCTCGATCTCGGCGAAGCGCCGATCGCTCTTGTCGGTGGCGGCGACGGCGAAGGCCCGCGTGGGCTCGTCGCGGAAGACGTAGCGCGCGGCGTTCACGCAGTAGACGCCGAGGTCCAAGAGCGGCCCGCCGCCGCGCGCGCGGCGCGTGCGGATGTTGTCGTCCGCCACCTCGAGCGCGAAGGTCGACGAGATGAACCGTGCGCGCCCGATGTCGCCGCGTGCGGCGCGCTCGACGGCCTCGAGGTTGCCGCCCTCGAAGTGCAGCCGATAGGCCACCATGAGCTTGACGTGCGCGCGGCGGCACTCGGCGTCGATGCGCTCGGCGGTTTCGGCGTCGGGCGCGAGGGGCTTCTCGCACAGCACGTGCACGCCGGCGCGCGCCGCGCGAATGGCGTACTCGGCGTGCATGTCGTTCGGCAGCGCGATGTAGACCGCGTCGACCTCGCCGCTGCGCAGGTACGCGTCGTAGTCGTCGTAGTCCAGCACGGCGAGGGGGCCGTAGCGCCGCGCCAGGGTCTCACGCTTGACGTCGTCGCTCGAGAACAGGGCGCCCAGCTCGCACCGGTCTGCCGTGGAGAACGCCGGCAGGATCGCGGCCTGCGCGAAGTGTCCCTGCCCGACCACGGCGAACTTCACCGCCTGTTCCGCGCCCTTCTTCCGCCGTCGCTTCATGCTCCACGCTCCTTTCCGCGCGGAATGTAAGGACGGCCTGCGCCCTGGCGAGCGAATCGTGAGGCCTTACCAGGGCTCGGGCCCGTCCCCACATTGGAGCGATGTCGCAACAGGACCAGGAGAAGTCTGACGCGCTGGTGTTCTTCGGGGCGACGGGCGATCTCGCGTACAAGCAGATCTTCCCCGCCCTGCAGGCGATGATGCGCCGGGGCCGCTTCGGGTCGGGTGGGATCCCGATAGTCGGGGTCGCGAAGGCGGGGTTCTCGCGGGAGCGGCTCATCGCCCGCGCGCGGGAGAGCGTGGCCGCCCATCACGCCCTGGACGAGGCCGCCTTCGCGAAGCTGGCCGGCTGCCTGCGTTACGTCGACGGCGACTACGCGGACGAGGAGACGTTCGCGCGCGTGCGCGCCGAGCTGGGCGCGACCCGCCGGCCGCTTCACTACCTGGCGATCCCGCCCAGCATGTTCGGAACGGTGATCCAGCAACTCGGCCGCGCGGGGCTCACGAAGAACGCGCGGGTCGTCGTCGAGAAGCCGTTCGGCCGGGACCTGTCGTCGGCGCGCGTCCTCGACGGGATCCTTCATCGCGAGCTGCCCGAGCGGAGCATCTTCCGCATCGACCACTTCCTCGGCAAGGAGGCGGTGCAGAACCTGCTCTACTTCCGCTTCGCCAACGAGCTCTTCGAGCCGGTGTGGAACACCGACCACGTCGAGAACGTGCAGATCACGATGGCGGAGAGCTTCGGCTTGAACGGGCGCGGTCGCCTCTATGAAGAAGTCGGCGTCGTGCGCGACGTCGTGCAGAATCACCTCCTGCAGATCGTGAGCTACCTCGCCATGGAGGCGCCCGCGTCGACGGGCTCCGAGGCCATCCGCGACGAGCAGGCGAAGGTGCTGCGCGCCGTGCGCCCCGTGCCGCCCGAGGAGCTGGTGCTGGGCCAGTTCCGCGGCTACCGCGACGAACCGAACGTCGCGAAGGACTCGCAGGTCGCGACGTACGCGGCGCTGCGCCTGCACATCGATTCGCCGCGGTGGCGCGGCGTGCCCTTCTTCTTGCGCACGGGCAAGCGCCTCGCGACGACGGTGTGCGAGGTCACCGTCGAGCTGAAGGTGCCGCCGCAGCGCGTGTTCGCCGAGCCACGGCCGAGCGTCGGCAACACCGTCCGCTTCCGTCTGAGCCCCGACGTGGCGATCACCGTGGACGCGCGCGCCAAGCGCCCGGGCGAAGAGATGGTCGGCGCGCCCGTCGCGCTGACGTTGAAGGAGGGCGCGGCCGACAGCGAAGTCCAGATGAGCGCCTACGAACGGCTGCTCGGCGACGCCATGGAAGGCGACCCGACCCTGTTCGCGCGCGAGGACGTCGTCGAGGCGACGTGGGCGATCGTCGATCCGGTGATTCGCGAGCCGCGCGCGCCCATCGAGTACGAGTGCGGATCGTGGGGACCGGCGGAGGCGGACGCGCTGGTGGCGGGCGTGGGTGGATGGAACACGCGGTGATTAAGGCTCGTTATTGTGCCCCGCCGTCGGAGCAATCGGGGACGTTGTAGTAAGAGTTCTCGTTGTCGATGCCGATCGACGAACACAAATGCAGTCCATCGAATACGTTCGGGGCGTCTCGGGACTGGACGATGTTCGAGCCCTTCACCCAGCATTGCCATCCGAGGGTAGGCAAATCTTTCGGAACACATCCCGCGTCCACCATCTCTGTCCTCCCGCACGGCAGGGGCGATACGGCCATCTTTGCCGCGCGGCACCTCTCAAGGTTGCATGCGCCAGTCGAAGTGCGGCAGTCCGGGTACCACCACTGCGCGTAGGGCGTCGCCACCGCGTCGACGGAGTCCGTGGTCGCATCGGAGGGACCGTCGCTTCTGGCGCTATCTCGGATAGCGTCCCCCGGGCCTGCTGCGTCGTGGTCAGCCGCGACGGCGGCGTCTCCGCACAGGCTTCCACTTCCGCCGCATCCCCCGGCACAAGCGGCGAGCACAATCAAAATCCGAAGATGGCGCATGGATTCTGGCGACACGGCGACGTAGTACAGTCGGCTCGATAGGTCGTTTCGCTATCCCACAGATCGCTAAAGAACACTTGCCGAGGTTGTCCGGACGGGACGGCGTAGGCCACGACATTGAGCTGCAGCTTTCCGTTAGGTTACCCCGGCCCGACGCTGACGTAACGCGAGCCCGCGGCGTTCGTCACGCGCAAGAGGCGGGTGCCCTTGCCGGCGCGCAGCGCGGCCACCGCTTCGTCGGCCGTGTTGACGGGGCGCTTGTCCACCTCGCGGATTACCTCCCCGGCGGCGAGACCCGCGAGCTCGGCCAGGCTGCCGGGCGCCACCTCGGTGACGATGGCGCCCGTCGTCTTCGGGTCGAGGCCCAGCGAGCTTGCCATCGATCCCGTGAGCGTCTGCAGCGCGAGGCCGAGGCGCGCCTCGGCGTTCTCGGTGGGCGGCAGCGGCTCGGTCGGATACTCGTTCACGAGCACGCTCGCCGTGCGGGCGCGGTCGCCGTGGAAGAACTCGACGGGCACGCGCGCGCCGATCTTGAGGTCGGCGATCGTCGCCACCAGATCGGCCGCGCTTCTGATGATCCGACCGGCGACCTTCGTGATGACGTCGCCCGCCTCGAGGCCCGCGACGGCCGCCGGGGCCCCCGCGGTGACCGATCCGATGAGCGCGCCCTCGGGCGGCAGCTTCGTTCCCGCGCGCTCGGGCGCGTTCGGCGGGATCTCGGAGAAGCTGGTCACGCTGACGCCGATGTACGGGTAGTGAACGTGGCCGTCCTTGATCAGGGCCTCGGCCACCTGCGCGGCCTGCGTGACTGGAATGGCGAAGCCGTAGCTGCCGCCCGGGCCGACGTTGATGAGCGTGTTGATGCCCACGACCTCGCCCTCGAGGTTCACGAGCGGGCCGCCCGAGTTGCCTGGGTTGATCTTCGCGTCCGTCTGGATGTACTTGCGCACGCGCTCGCCCGACTCGAAGCGGAAGCGATTCCCCGTGGCGCCGATGCCGCTGATGATGCCCACCGTCACCGTCTGATCCATTCCGAGCGGGCTGCCGACGGCGATGGCCCACTCGCCGATGCGCAGGCGGTCCGAGTCGCCGATGCGCGCGGCCACCAGCCCGGGCGGCGGCTTGTCGAAGGCCAGGATGCCCACGTCCGTCAGCGGGTCGATGCCCACGACGTGCGCCGAGAACTTGCGCTGATCCGCCATGCCCAGCGTCACGCGGCGCGCGCCGCGCACGACGTGGCCGTTCGTGAGCACGTGCCCCGCGGCGTCGAGGATCACGCCCGAGCCCGTGCCCCGCACCGAATCGGGCGGGTGCGATTCGGACGTGCCCTTTCGTTGCTCGAAGAAACGGCGGAGAAAGTCGGGCAGGTCGGCGCCCTCGCCGGCCGCGTCGTCGGCGAGGCCTTCCACGTCGACGCGCACGACGCTGGCGCTGATCGCCTTGGCGGCGCTCGCGAACGCCGTCGAGAGCGCCAACGCCTCGCGCGACGGCTCGGCCTTCGGCGTGATGCCCTCGGCGGTGCGCGCCGACGTCGCGACCGCCGCGGGCGGCCTGCGCTGCGTCTTTCCGCGTGAGCAGCCGGCGAGCGAAGCGAGGACGGCGGCGGCGAGGCCCGCCCGCACGCTCGTCCAGTGACGCTCCATATTCGGAACGTAGCCACTCGTGAAGGCGATCCAAGGAGTCGGGCCGGCCCTCGCGGACCCGCCGGACGTCACACCGACGAGGGAATTCGCGTCGAGAACGCGAGGCGCTTGCTGGGGCGAGAAGGGTTGCCCACGGGCTCGGCGGTGAGGATGACGTCGAACTCTTCATAGGGCGTTCGGATCGTCACCATGGCGCCGCGCGCCTCGTTCGGTGTGATGCAGCCGATCGCTTGCGGCTTGGATCCCTTCGGGACCAGCCAGATCATGTAGAACGACGTGCCCGCGAACGCCTGTTGCGCGGGCGCGAGGTCGCGAAACACCAGCTCGACGACGTGATTGTCGTCGCGGTCGAGGTAGACGTTCACGCGTCCTTCGGCCGCGCGCAGGCGCTCGGTGCCGCTCAGCGCCCAAGTGCGGCCCTTGGGCGCCGAGCTGGTGCCGCAGCCGAGACCGGCCATCGCCGAGAGGGCCAGGCAGCCGCCGAAGATCGCGCTCGCAGCTCGTTTGCGTTGCTTCATCACCGCACCTCCGGTCCGCCCGCCCCCGATCCCAATCTGGCGACCCCACCCCCGCCGACCAATTCGAACATGCCCGACAGGGCCCGCGTCGCTTGTGACGCGACGCCGTTGTGGTTAGCCTGCCCGCAGGGACTCATGCGCCGGGAAGCCCCCCTTCCGACCGTCGGACCTCGCCGGCGATTCTCGAGCGTCATCGCGTTTCTCGCGGCGCTCCTCTTCGCGACGCCGCTTGCGCCCGCGCGCGAGGCGCCGGACGCCGGGGCAGCGCGCGTCGCGACGGCGACCGATCTCGCAGCGCTGCGCGCGTACGTGCGCGCGGCCTGGTCGACGCTGACGCGCGGGCCGCGCGACATGCCGAAGGCGGCCATCGATCCGAAGTTCCCGCCGCCCGCGGGCGGGAAGGCCCTCGTGTACGTCGCGCGCGACGAGGACCTCGCTTCGATTCGACGCCACCTGGCGGAGGTCCTGCCGCCGGCCGAGCTCGCGCTCATCGAGCTGCGCCGCTTGCCGCCCGGCGATCGCGAGCCCGAACAGCCGGGGCTGCTCTACTTGCCTCACCCATACGTCGTGCCCGGCGGGCGCTTCAACGAGATGTACGGCTGGGACAGCTACTTCATCCTGCGCGGGCTCCTGGCCGACGGTGAGGTGGCGCGCGCGCGCGACATGGTCGATGACGCCATCTACGAGGTGCAGCACTTCGGCAAGGTGCTGAACGCCAACCGCACCTATTACCTCGGCCGGTCGCAGCCGCCGCTGCTCACGGCGATGATCCGCGCGCTGTACGCCGTCACGCACGATCGCGCGTGGCTGACGTCGACGCTGCCGGCGATCCGCGCGCAGCACCGCTACTGGGAGGCGGCGCCGCGCCGGGCGGGTGCGACGGGGCTCTCCCGCTACCACGCGGGCGGGCAGGGGCCCGCGCCCGAGGTCGTCGCGTCGGAGCGCGACGCGCAGGGGCGCACCCACTACGATCGCGTGCGCGCGGCGCTGGCCGCCGAGCCGCCGAGCGCCGCGCTCGATCGCATCTACGATCGCCGACACGATCGCCTCACGCCGCTGGCGTACGTCGCCGATCGGACGGTGCGCGAGTCTGGCTTCGATCCGAGCGATCGGTTCGGGCGCTTCGGCCTTCAGATCCTCGACTTCGCGCCCGTCTGCCTCAACAGCTTGCTGTACGGCATGGAGCGTGACACCGCGGCGATCCTCGACGAGCTGGGCGAGGCGCGCGAGGCGCGGACGTGGACGGCCGCCGCCGAGCGGCGCGGGCGCCGCGTGCGCGCGCTCCTTTGGGACGAGGCGCGCGGGTTGTTCCTCGACTACGACTTCGTGCACCGGCAGCGCCGCGACTATCCGTTCGCGGCGACGTTCTTTCCGTTGTGGGTGGGCCTGGCCACGCCCGAGGAGGCGCAGCGAGTCGCGGAGACCGCGCTGCCGCTGCTCCTGCGCGCGGGCGGGCTCTCGACCAGCACGAACCGCAGCGGGTCGCAGTGGGACGAGCCGTTCGGGTGGGCGCCGCTGCAGCTCGTCGCTGCCGAAGGGCTGCAGCGATACGGCCTTTCGGCCGAAGCGAAGCGGATCGCGCTGCCTTTCCTCGGGACCGTGCTGTCCCAGTTCTTGGCGCACGGCACGATCTTCGAGAAGTACGACGTCGTGCGTCGCGCCGCCGACGTCGCGCCCGACATCCGCTTCGGTTACGAAGCGAACCAGATCGGCTTCGGCTGGACCAACGGCGTGTTCCGCGCGCTGGAGGACGACCTGGGCCCTGGCGCTGACGCCGCGATCGTGCGCGCCGCTGGGCCCTGAAAGCCCCGCCGCTCACGGGTTGCACACGCCTTCGACGGACCCAGCGTTGAGCCGTGCTCTGGCGTAGCCACCTCTTCGTGGTCCTCGCGGCCCTGTGCACGATCGCGAGAGGCGCTCGGGCGGTCGAGTCACCCCGTACAGGGGAGGAGGTTTGGAGCCGCGCTTGCGCCGCGTGCCACGGTGCCGACGGCGCCGGTCAGGCGAGCGCTCTCGTGGGGTTCGAGCGACCCCTGCCGGATCTGCGCGACTGCACCTTCGCCACGTCCGAGCCCACGCTGGACTGGATCGCGGTCGTGCATGAGGGCGGCCCCGTACGCGGGCTCGACCGGATGATGCCGGCGTTCGGCGGCGCGCTCAGCGACGAGGAGGTCGCGCGCGTGGTCGATTACCTCCGCCACTTTTGCCGGGAGCTGCCGGAATGGCCGCTCGGGGACTTGAACCTGCCCCGCGCGCTGTTCACGGAGAAGGCCTTCCCCGAGAACGAGGTCGTGCTGACCTCGACGATCGCGCTGCGGGGCCCTGGCGACGTCATGAACGAGCTCACGTACGAGCAGCGGTTCGGCGCGCGCTCGATGTTCGAGATCGGCGTGCCGTTCGGTGTCTTGAACCTCGCCGGCTCCTCGACCGGCTCGGCGACGACCATGGCGACGGGGTGGACGGCGGGCCTCGGCGACCTCGGCGCGGCCGTCAAGCACGCGCTCGTTCAAAGCTCGCGGTCCGGGAGCATCCTCGCGCTGGGCCTCGACGTCTCGGTCCCGACGGGTCGGTCGGAGCGCGGGCTCGGCGCCGGGGCCACCGTGCTCGATCCGTTCGCGGCCTACGGGCAGATCCTGCCCGCCCGTTGCTTCGTCCAGGTGCACGCGGGCGCCGACCTCCCCGTGGGCAGCGACACGGCGAAGCCCGACGTCTTCGGGCGGGCGGCGCTCGGTTGGAGCTACTCGCATCGCCGGTTCGGGCGCATGTTCTCGCCGATGGTCGAGGTGTTGGGGGAGCGCGCGCTGGACACGGCCGGCGCCGTCGTCACGTGGGATCTGGCGCCGCAGATCCAGGTGACGCTGAGCCGGCGAAAGCACATCCGGCTCGACGCCGGCGCCCGCGTCCCGATCATCCACAAGGAGGACCGAGAGGTGCAGCTCGGCGCCTATGTCCTGTGGGACTGGTACGAGGGCGGACCCCTCTCGGGGTGGTGAGATGCGTCGTTCACGCTCCGTCGTCATCCTTGCCGTCGCGCTCGTGACGGGGCGCGCGCACGCCGGAGATCCGCCGCGCCTGTTCGCGACCTCGGACCGGTGCATCGCGTGCCACGACGGCATGACGACCGCGTCCGGCGAAGACGTGTCGATCGGGTTCGCCTGGCGCGCGTCGATCATGGCGAACGCGGCCCGCGACCCCTATTGGCAGGCGGCCGTGCGGCGCGAGCTCATCGACCACCCCGGCGCCTCGGCCCTCATCGAGGACGAGTGCTCCGCGTGCCACATGCCCATGGCGCGCTTCGAGGCGCGCGTCGCCGGGCGCGACGGCGAGATCTTCTCCCATCTCGGCCGCGTGCAGCGTGCCCCTGATCGACGCGCGCTCGATGGGGTGTCGTGCTCGCTCTGCCATCAGCTTCAGAACGGGGCTCGCGACCTCCTCGAGCACGACGGCGAGTTCCGCATCGATCTCACGCGGCCCTGGGGCGAGCGTCTCGTGCTCGGGCCCTACGACGTCGCCCCGGGGCGTGCGCGCGTCATGCGCTCGGCGTCGGAGTTCGCGCCCGTCCGCGCCACCAACCTGGAACGCGCCGAGCTCTGCTCCACCTGCCACACGCTGTACACGACTCCCCTCCCGGGGCGGGGCGGCGTCCGGGGCGAGTCACCGCCCCGCCGCTTCCCCGAACAGGTCCCGTACCTCGAGTGGCGGGCCAGCGCGTACGCTCACGAGAAGACCTGCCAGGACTGCCACATGACGTTCACCGCCGAGCCGGCGCTCACGGCGAGCGTGCTCGGGGAAGCGCGCCCGCGCTTCGCACGCCACGGGTTCCAGGGCGCGAACTTCTTCATGCTGGGCATGCTCGACCGATTTCGCGGCGAGCTGGGCGTGGTCGCGCTGCCGCAAGAGTTGCTCCTCTCGCGCCAGCGGACGCTCGCGCTGTTGCAGACGAGCGCCGCGACGGTCTCGATCGCGCGTGCCGAGTTGCGGGACGGACGCCTGGAAGCAGAGGTCGTCGTCACCAACACGGCGGGCCACAAGCTGCCCTCGGCCTATCCGTCGCGTCGCGCGTGGCTGCGCGTCGTCGTGAGCGACGCCCATGGCCGCGCGCTGTGGGCGTCCGGCGAGCTCCGGCCCGACGGCAGCGTCGAAGGGAACGACAACGATCGAGACCCTTCGGCCTTCGAGCCACATCACCGGATGATCGACGCCGCCGAGGACGTTCAAGTCTACGAGTCGATCATGGTGGACGAGCGCGGACGGGTGACGACGGGGCTGCTCTCCGCCGTACGCTACATCAAGGACAACCGCCTCCTCCCGCGCGGCCTCGACAAGCGCGCGGCCGCCGAAGATTTCGCCGTTCAGGGCGATGCCCGCGAGGATCCGGACTTCCAGGGCGGCGGTGACCGCATCATCTACCGCCCCCGGCTGCCACCGGGGGCCGTCGGACCCTTCCGCCTCGACGTGGCCCTCGAGTACCAGCCCATCGGCTTCCGGTGGGCTCACAACCTCGAAGGGTACCGGGCCGCCCTCGAGCCGGCGCGCTTCGTGGGGTACTACGAGGCGATGTCATCGGGCTCAGCGACGACTTTGGCGGCCGCGAGCGTGACGGTCGCCGGCGCGCCGCGCTGAGGTGCCGCGCCGTCAGTGACCGTGTCGCGCGCTCCGAGCCACGTCGGCGATGGCCCGCGTGAGGCGCAGCACCTCGACGGGCTTCGCGATGTGCATCTGGTACCCGGCGTCCAGCGCGCGCCGCTCGTCCTCTTCGCGCGCGAACGCCGTGAGCGCGATGGCGCGCGTCTCGCCGCCCGCCGCCGCCGGCAGGGCGCGCACGCTGCGCATGAGCGCGAAGCCGTCCATGCCCGGCATGCCGATGTCGCTGACCAGCACGTCGGGGTGCACCTCGGGCAGCTCGCGCAGCGCCTCCTGCGCCGACCGCGCGCCGTACACCTCGGCGCCTTGCTCGCCCAGCACCTCGCCCAGCACGTCGAGCGCGTCTTGCTCGTCGTCGACGAGGAGCACGCGCAGCCCGTCGAGGCGCGACACGTCTTCGCCGGGCGCGGGCGTTGCGGCGGCGGACGCGCGCGCGGCGCCCGTGTCGACGGCGGGTACGACGGCGCGCGCCGGGAGGTGAACCGTGAACGTGGCGCCATGGCCTTCCCCGTCGCTCTCGGCCTCCACCGTGCCCCCGTGCGCGAGCACGAGCTGCCGTACGATCGCGAGGCCAAGACCGAGGCCCCCGTGGCGCCGCGTCGTCGAGGCGTCCGCCTGCCGAAACGGCTCGAAGAGCAGGGGCAGCAGTCCCGGCCGGATGCCCTCGCCGGTGTCGGTGATCCCGAGCCACACGTCGGAGCCCTCGCGGCCGCCGCGGACGCTGACCGTGCCGCCGTTGGCCGTGAACTTCACCGCGTTCGCGAGGATGTTCCACACCACCTGCTGCAGTCGATCGGCGTCGGCGTAGATGATCGGGGCGTCCGGCGCCAGCTCGGCGAAGATGGTGATGCCCTTGAGGTTGGCCGCCGGCGTCACGGTCTCGATCGCCGCCGCCACGACGTCGGCCAGCTTCACGGGCGCGAGGTTCAGCACGAGCTTGCCGCTGATGACGCGCGAGATGTCGAGCACGTCCTCGATGAGCTTGGTCTGCAGGCGGGCGTTGCGCTCGATCGTCGCGAGGCCGCGATCGATCTCGGGCGACGGGTTGCGCCGGCGCAGCAGCGTGGCCCAGCCGAGGATCGCCGTCAGCGGCGTGCGCAGCTCGTGCGAGACGGTGGCGAGGAACTCGTCTTTGGCGCGGTTCGCAAGCTCGGCCTCGCCGCGCAGATCCTGCTCCCGCGCTCGGCCTTCTTCGGCCTCCTTCAGCGCGATGGCGTTCTCGATGGCCATGGCGGCGCGCCGCGCGAAGTCCTCGGCGAACGACAGGTCGTCCTGCGAGTAGTGGCGGCCCGACTCTGCGTGAACGAAGGTCATCGCGCCGAACGTCCGCCCGCGCACGTGCAGGGGGACGACCATCGCGGACGAAACCCCCACGGCGCGGAGGACGCGCTCGTGCTCTGCGTCGCGCGCGCTCCGCTGGAGCTGTTCGCGGGTGATCTCCGAGTAGAGCTCCGACCTTCCCGTGCGGATGACCGCGGCGACGCCGGTCGGATCGTCGGGCGTCGTCGGAAACCGCTGGCCCAGCCCCCGCGCCCAGGTGATCTTGGCCGGGTCGGCGTGTGCGACGGCCACCTGGTGCGGCGCCGCCTCTCCCGGCTCGACGACGTGCACCGTGCACCAATCGGCCAGCGTGGGCACGGCGAAGCGCGCCACCGTGCCCAGGATCTCCGCGTAGTCGATCGACGCGACCAGCGCCTCTCCGGCGCGCGCCAGGAAGTCGCGCCGCACGCGGGCGCGCGCGGAGGCGCTGCCGTCGCGGAACACGAGCACGACGCCCGTGATGGTCCCGTCCTCGGCGCGGATGGGCGCGCCGCTGTCGTCGATGGGGATCTCCGTGCCGTTGCGCGCGCGGAGCCGCGTGTGGTTGGCGAGGCCGATGACCTTGCCGTTGCGCAGCACCTTGGTGACGGGGCTCTCCACGGGCGCGCCCGTCACTTCGGAGACGATCGAGAACACCTCGTCCAAAGGACGACCGCGCGCCTCGTCCTCGGGCCAGCCCGTCAGCTCTTCGGCGACGGGGTTCATGAAGCTGACGCGACCCGCCTCGTCGGTGGCGATCACGGCGTCGCCGATGCTGCGCAAGGTGGTGTCCAGCCAGCGGCGCACCTGATCCTCGTGCTCGAGGCGGCAGGCGCGCAGGTACGCCTCGGCGGCGTGGCGGCACAGGGTCTCGACGAAGCTGCGCTCGTCGTCCGGGAACGCGCGCGGCTCGTGGTAGCCCACGCCGAGGACGCCGACGAGTCGGTCTTCGGCCGCGAGAGGGACGCACCAGAACGCGCGGCCGCGCGGGCTGGGCGAGCTGCCGGCCGCGGCCGCGGGGTCGAGGCGCGCATGGTCGGCCTCGCTTTCGACCCACACGGGCGCGCGCTGCTGCATGGCCTCGAAGAGCGCCTTGGTGCCTTCGGTCGCGGTGATGCGGCCGATCCGCGTCAAGACCTCGGGCGCGTATCCGCGATGGGCGACCAGCGTCAGCGTCTCTCGCGCGGCGTCGAGCTCGTACAGCGTGCAGGTGTCGGCGCCGGTCGCGCGCGTGGACTCCTCGACGATGACCTCCGCCACCTCGCGGCGCGTGCGCACGCCGGCCAGCGCCGCGGCCAGCTCCGAGAGGGCTCGCAGCCGCGCGCGGGCCTCGTGCGCCAGCGCGATGACGCGGTCGCGGTGCGCGCGCTCGCGGCGCCAGGCCAGGGCCAGCAGCGAGTACGCCAGCAGCGTGAGGGCCAACGCGCTGGCCACCGCCGTGCGCGCCCAGCGGCGCGCCGCCGCCTGGTTGCTCGCCAGCACGTCCGCCTCGTGGCCCTGAATGACGTCAGCGTCGCGGCGAAACGTGTCCATGCGCCGCCGGCCCGTGCCCGACGCGAGGACCGCCATCGCCTGGCTGCGGTGGCCCGAGCGCGTGAGCGTGACCAGCTCGTCGAGCTGATCCAGCGTGCGGTGCGCGTCGCGATCGGCGGCGTTCACCTCCGCGGCGAGGCCCTCGCCCGCCAGGAGCTCGTGCACGCGCGCCGCGTGCTGGCGCTCGCGCGGCCCCGCCGTCGTGTAGGGCTCGAGGAACGAGGGATCGCCGCTGGCGACATAGCCGCGCGCGCCCGTCTCGGCGTCGACCAGCGAGGTCACCCAGCCCAGCACCTCGCGCCGCACGGCCAGCGTGTGATCGGCCTGGGTGGTTGCGCGCGAATAGGCCCTCACCGCGCCGGCGCTGAGCGCGCCGACCGCGAGCAAGACGAGGGCGACGCCGAGGAAGACACGGCCCGAACGCGGTCGCTCGGTGAGTGAGCGCGGCATTTCAGGTGTTACCCTGGACCACCATTGTCGCTCGCGCCAGCGTTCTGCGTGCTTTTCGGCGGGTTCTCAACGAACAGAGAGCGCCCGGGGGTCGATTGGTAACGTCGTTGCTCGATTGAAAGCCGCGCGCGGCGAGCGTTGACGGTCCCCAACGACCCAGGTGAGTCATACTGGGAGCTGCGGGGCTCTTCGCGGAGCGTGGATGTCGACGTCGAGCTCGTGGCAGTAGTGGCCGATCGGCGCCCCGCCGCTCGTGTGGACGCCGGCCTGCGCGGTCAGGTTCTCGTCGAGGTCCGTCACGCGCGCCGCCTGGAGGGGGTAAGAACGGTGCCAGACACGCGCGGTGCGGAGCCGGCGGCGGTCCCAGCTATAGAGCAGGTATCGCTCGACCAGGAAGAACGGCAGCGAGCCGACGGCGGCTGGCACCGCGCGGCCCTCGGGGGCGTAGGTGCAGGCGAACGTCGCGGCCGAATCGTCCGTGCGCCGGCTACGGAAGCTCACGGCGCCGCGGCTTTCGACCATGGCCATGCGCGCGTGGTGGTAGGGCAGCCTGTAGGAGCGGCGCGCGAGCGCGACGGCGATCCGGCTCCCGGCGTCGAGGCTGAAGAACCACACGCCCGGATCTCGCCCCGCGCGGTGGACGTACGTCCGGAGGTTGAGCTCGTGGAACGACGAGAGCCCGGGCACGCTCGGCAGCAACAGGGGCCGGGCGCCGCGGATCGTGAACGGCACGAGGCCTACGTACGCGTCGCCGTCGAACGTGTCGACGTCCAATCCCGGCGGCAGGAGAGCCGCGATCTCGGCGGCGTCGACGCGCCAGCGCAGGAAGCCGAGCCGCTCCCACCGCTGGCGCATGAGCGGCAGAGCGTGCGGTGGCCGGCGCATGCGGAGCCGCTCTTCTTCGTCGGGAGGCACACCACCTTTGTGCTGCCGGGGCCGCGAGATTCAAGCGCCCATGCGCGCGATCACCCATGGGCCCGAACCGACCTTCTTTCGCCGACGACGGATCCCAGATTGGCCGCGCGGAGGTCCAGATGAAGCGAGCCATTCCTTTCCGGTCGCGGCGATGACCAGCCTCACGTCGAACACGCTGTGGGCCGCCGCACCGACGGCCTTCGATCTCGAGGGCGCGAGCTCACGAGTGACCATGCACATGACGGTGCTGAACCCGCTGGACACCGTCTGGATCCCGGGGGCGCAGAACGCCGCGCTCGACGCGAACCGCGAGGCCGAGCGCATGACCGTGGCGAACCACCTGGCGGAGGCGCAGGCGCTCGTTGGCGCGCTCACGGGTGACGGGGGCGTCGACGCCGCCGTACGCAACTGACGCGCGCCATGCTCGCGGACTGGCTCGCTCCCGAAAGCCTGAGCTGGTTTCGGGAGGCGCACTTCGATCGCGCGCCGATCGCGCGGCTCGGCGCGGCCGCAGGTGCCGTTCCGCTCTTCGGCTGGGACACGCTGGCCCGCGTGCTCACGAGCCGCCCGCCGCTCGACGTCATGACGGTCAGCCGAGGGCGGCTCGTGGACGTGCCGGCGCCGCGCGCGCTCGGGGAGGTGCGCGCGCTCATGCGCGCGGGCGTCAGCGTCGTCGTTCGTGGGGGCGAGCGGCACGACCCGGGCCTGGCGGACCTGGCCGCCGCCTTTGCGCGCGATCTGCCGGGCGAGGTGCACGTCCAGCTCTACGTGACGCCGGCAGGCACGAACAGCTACGGATGGCACTACGACTTCGAGGACGTCTTCATCGCCCAGACCGCGGGCGCGAAGGACTATTACTTTCGGGCGAACACCGTGGCGCGCGACACCGCGCTCGGCGACGACCTCGATTTCACGTGCGTCACGCGCGAGACCTCGCCCATGTACAACGCTCGGCTCGTCGCTGCCGACTGGCTCTACATCCCGGCGACCTGGTGGCACCTCGTCAAGTGCACCGAGGACGCGCTGTCGATCTCCGTCGGCGTCATGAGCCCGCGCGCGCTGGGCAGCGCCAAGCGCCTGCCGGCCGGCTGGTCGGGCTTCGCCGGTCGTGACGTGCCCTCGCCCGCCGGCCGATGAGGAATGCTGGCTCGCCGGCCTTGAACGCCTCTTCCGCGTGCGCGGGCGCACCAACGAATTCTGGGGAACGGGAGGTCACATTCGCGCGCGGCACGGCGCCGTAACCGCCCGCGTGGGCCCATTCCAAATCAGTACCGCTCGGTAACGATCACGAATCCGACCGCCAATCAAACCGCCCACTTGCGGCGCGAATGGCGTGGCGCGGCGGTTGCTATCTCGCTCGCCATGTCCAACGCAATTCCGAGCTATCACTCTCAAGATAGTGTTCCGACGAAGGAACGCATCAGCCCCCGGCGCGCGCCGCGCGCGCGTTCCGCCGAGAAGAAGGCCTCGCTCCGTCTCGTTCAGTCCCGCTCGGTCGCCGGCGCCTCGTCCGCGGCGGCGCGCGCCGCCGAGCCACGCCGCGCGGTCCCGTCGGATCGCAAAGACGGCGATCCCGGGCTGACCGCGTACCTGGCGAGCGTGCGCAAGCACCGCGTGATGTCGCGCGAGGAGGAGCACGAGATCGCCGTGCGCTACCACGAGACGGGCGACGCGAAGCTCGCGCAGCAGCTGGTCACGGCGAACCTCCGCCTGGTGATGAAGCTCGCGCTCGAGTACCGCGGCATGCGCCGGCAGCTCACGGATCTGATCCAGGAGGGCAACCTGGGCCTCCTCCACGCCGTGCAGAAGTTCGATCCCAACCGCGGCGTGAAGCTGGGCACGTACGCCGCCTGGTGGATCCGCGCGTACATGCTGAAGTACATCCTTTCGAACGCGCGGCTCGTGAAGCTGGGCACGACGCAGGCGCAGCGCCGCCTGTTCTTCGGCCTGCGCCGCACGCGCGCGCGCCTCGAGGGCAAGGACGGCGTCGAGGTGGGCACGAAGCAGATCGCGGCGTCGCTCTCGGTCACGCCGCGCGAGGTGGAGGAGATGGAGCGCCGCATGTCCTCGGCCGAGGCGTCGATCGACGGTCCCTCGCGCGACGGGGATCGCCGCGCGTACTCCGAGTGCCTGCGCTCGGAGAGCCAGGGCCCTGACGCCCAGTCGGAGACGGAGGAGCTGCGCCACATCCTGCGGCGCGAGGTGGAGGCCTTCGGCCGCACGCTGGACGGCCGCGACCTCGTGCTCTTCAAGAAGCGCATCCTGTGCGAGGACACGACGACGCTCGCGAAGATCGCGAGCCGCTTCGGCGTGAGCCGCGAGCGCGTCCGGCAGATCGAGGGCCGCCTGAAGGCGCGCCTGCGCGCGCACCTGCGTTCGGTGCTGGGTGACGCCGTGCCGGCCGAGGACGAGCGCTCCTCGGGGCGCGCGTCGCACGTGGACGACTCCTGGAACTGACACGGGCGCGTGACCCGGGTTCCGCCGGGGTGACCGCGCGCGTCGCGCGGGCCCGAAAGCGGCGGGCCGCAGTGGGCACGGCGCTCGCATCTTCACGACGGGGCGCCCCCCGAAAGGAGATCACATGAACGCCATCGAGTTGCTCGAGTCTCAGCACCGCGAGGTCGAGAACCTGTTCTCGCAGATCGAGGGCACGCGGGACTCCGACGAGAAAGACCGGCTCTTCATCGAGCTCGCCGACCGCCTGGCGGTCCACACGAGCATCGAAGAGCACCATTTTTACCCGGCCGTCAAAGCCCAGCAGACCGAGCAGATCCTCCTCGAGTCGCTCGAAGAGCACCTGGGCGTCAAGCGCGTGCTGTCGGATCTGCTCGACACCGAGACCGAGGACGAGACCTTCGGGGCGAAGCTCAAGGTCCTCAAGGATCTGGTGTCTCACCACGTCGAAGAGGAGGAGGGCACGTTGTTCCCGAAGGTGGCCAAGCTCCTCGACGGCGACGAGCTCGAGGCGCTGGGCCAGACGATGTCGGCCGAGCAGGCCGAGCTGGAGGACAAGGGCAGCCCGCACGAGAGCGTGCCCGCCGAGACGGAAAAGGCCGCGACCATTTGATGGTCGCCACGGGCCGATCCGAGACGCGAGTCCCGAAACGGGAGCTCGCCCGGGACGGTCGCCGGCGGGCGGTGCGCTGATGCGCGCCGTCTGGCCGGGGCGGGCCTACCCGCGCGGCGCGACCTTCGACGGGCGCGGCGTCAACTTCGCCGTGTTCTCGCGGGCCGCGACGCGCGTCGAGGTATGCCTCTACGATCCGGAGCGGCCCGAGAACGAAGTCGACCGCTTCGACCTGCGCGACTCGACCGGCTTCACGTTTCACGGTTACGCCCCGGGCTTGGGCCCCGGCACGCTGTACGGCTACCGCGTGCACGGACCGTACGCGCCCGAGCGCGGCGTGCGCTGCAACCCCAGCAAGCTGCTCGTCGATCCGTACGCGCGCGCGCTCCACGGCGAGATCGACTGGAAGCAGCCCATCTTCGGTTACCGCCTGGGTGACGAGCGGGAAGACCTGGCGATCGATCAGGCCGACAGCGCCCGCGGCGTGCCGAAGAGCGTCGTCCTCGACGGCGCGTTCGAGTGGGAGGGTGATGAGCCGCTGATCACGCCGTGGCGCAAGACGGTGATCTACGAGGCGCACGTGCGCGGCCTCACGCGCCTCCACCCGGACCTGCCCGAGGAGCAGCGCGGGACCTACGCGGGCCTCGCGCACCCCGCGATCATCGAGCACCTGAAGAAGCTCGGCGTCACCGCCATCGAGCTTCTGCCCGTGCACGCCCACGCGGACGATGGGATGCTCGAGGGCAGGAAGCTCACGAACTACTGGGGCTACAGCACGCTGGGCTTCTTCGCGCCCGAGGCGCGGTACGCGAGCGACCGGCGGCCCGGCGGGGCGGTCACCGAGTTCAAGAGGATGGTGAAGGCGCTGCACGCCGCCGGCATCGAGGTGATCCTCGACGTCGTCTACAACCACACCTGCGAGGGGAACCACCTCGGCCCCACGCTGAGCTTCCGCGGCCTCGACAACGTCACCTACTACTGGCTCATGCCCGAGGCGCGCCATTACCTGGACTTCACGGGCACGGGCAACAGCCTCGACGCGTCGAACCCGGAGACGGCGCGCCTCATCGCGGACTCGCTGCGCTACTGGGCGACCGAGATGCACGTCGACGGCTTCCGCTTCGATCTCGCCACCACGCTGGGCCGCGTGGGGCGAGGGCAGTTCGACCCGTACGCGCCGATCTTCCAGATCATCGCGCAGGATCCCGTGATCTCGCGCTGCAAGCTGATCGCCGAGCCGTGGGACGTGGGGCTCGGCGGCTACCAGAGCGGCAACTTCCCCGCGCCGTTCCGCGAGTGGAACGGGAAGTACCGCGACACGCTCCGCCGCTTCTGGAGAGGCGACGAGAGCCTGGCTTCGGACGTGGGCTTTCGCCTGGCGGGCTCGTCCGATCTGTTCCAGGGCGAACGGCGGCGCCCGCAGGCCAGCATCAACTTCGTGACGGCCCACGACGGCTTCACGCTGCACGACCTCGTCACCTACGGCAGCAAGCACAACGAGGCGAACGGCGAGCGCAACCAAGACGGCGCCGACGACAACCAGTCCTGGAACCACGGGGTCGAGGGCGAGACCGTGGACCCGGCCATCGCCCTGCTGCGCGCGCGGCAGCAGCGCAACCTGCTGGCGACGCTGTTCCTCTCGCAGGGAGTTCCCATGATGCTGGGCGGCGACGAGCTCGGTCGCACGCAGCGCGGGAACAACAACGCCTACTGCCAGGACAACGAGATCTCCTGGGTGGATTGGAACCTCGACGAGCGCGGGCAGAGCTTGCTGGCGTTCACGCAGCGGCTCGCGGCGCTGCGCCATCGCCACTGCGTGCTGCAGCGCCCGAGGTTCTTGACGGGCGACGTCGTGTGGGACTCGACCTTTCGCGACATCGTCTGGCTGCGTCCCGACGGAGAGGAGCTCGAGCCCGAGGACTGGCGCAGCCCCTCCGTCTACTCGCTCGGCTTCTTTCTGGGCGGCGACGCCATCCAGATGGTCGACGAGCGCGGCGAGCGGCTGATCGACGACAACCTGCTCGTGCTCATGAACCCGCACTTCGAGCCGATCGCGTTTCGCCTGCCCGGCGAGGGCGCGAGCGGCACGTGGTACGTCGAGCTCGACACGGCCGATCCCGATCGCGTCCCCGGTGGCGAGTGCGTCGGCGACTACAAGATGACGGCCCGCTCGCTGGTGGCGCTGCGGCAGCCGCTGCCGCCCAAGGTGGCGCGCGAGGCTGCGGTGGCGCCTGCGCGCGTCGGCAAGCGCGAGGCTGCGCGCCGCCGCCGCCGCGCGGGCGTCGTGATCCCGCTGTTCTCCATCCGCTCGTCGGCGTCATCCGGCTGGGGTCTCGGCGAGGTGCCCGACGTCGCGCGCTTCGCGTCCTGGGCCGCCAAGGCCGGGTTCTCGGTCGTGCAGCTCTTGCCCGTGGGCGAGACGTCCGGCGCGGATCCGAGCCCGTATGGCGCGTCGTCGGCCTTCGCGATCGACCCGGTCTACCTGTCGCTGGACGAGTGCCGCGACTTCATGGCCGCGGGCGGGCGCTCCGCGTTGCCGCGCGAGCTGCAGGAGCTGCTGGGGCAGGTGGCCGCCTCGGCGCACGTCGATTGGGCGGGCGCGCGTCGGTTGAAGCAAGCGGGCATCCAGCTCGCCTTCGCACACTTCTTGCGCGCGGAGTGGTCGAAGGACACGCAGCCCGCGCGCGACTTTGCGCAATTCATGCGAGCCCAGGCGCACTGGCTGGACGATCACGCGCTCTACCGGGTGTTTCACGATCGCTTCGGCCGAAGCTGGCTCGACTGGCCGCCCGAGGCGCGCGATCGCGATCCCGGCGCCATCGCGGCGCTGCGCCGCGAGGCCCGCGACGACATCCTGCGCGTCAAGTGGACGCAGTGGCAGCTCGACGGGCAATGGCGGGCCGCGCGCCGCGCCGCCGCCGCGGAGGGCGTCGAGCTCATGGGCGATCTGCCGTTCGTCGTGGGCACCGACTCGGCCGACGTGTGGGCGCACCGCGAGATCTTCCGCACCGATCTCCATGTGGGCACGCCGCCCGAAGAGGGCGCGCCCGAAGGACAGGACTGGGGCCTGCCCGCCTACGACTGGTCGACGATGGCGCGCGATCGCTTCGCCTGGATCCGCGAGCGGTCGATGCGCTCGGGCGCGCTCTACGGCATGTACCGCATCGATCACGTCATGGGCTTCTACCGGACGTTCTATCGTTCCGTCGACGGCCGCGCGAAGGGCTTCCTGCCACCGAACGAGCACGAACAGATCCAGCAGGGTGAGGCGCTGATGCGCCTCATGGGCCAGTGGGCCGAGGTCGTCGCCGAGGATCTCGGCTATGTGCCGACGTACCTGCGGCCCTCGCTGGAGCGGCTCGGGATCCCGGGCTACAAGGTGCTGCGCTGGGAGAAGGACGGCGACGCGTACCGTGACCCGAGCAGCTGGCCCGAGACGTCCGTGTCCACCGGCTCCACCCACGACACGGACACCGTGGCCGACTGGTTCGACGGCCTTCCTCCCGAGCAGCGCGACCGGCTGCGCCAGGTGCCCGGGCTGGCCGAGCTCGGGGACACCTTCGACGATCGCGCCCGCGACCTGCTGCTGAAGGTCATCTACGAGGCGCCGTCTGCGCTGGCGCTCGTGACCTTCCAGGACGCGCTGGGGACGCGCGATCGCATCAATGTTCCTGGCACGGTGGACGCGAAGAACTGGACGTACCGGGCGTCTCGGTCCGAAACGGTCGAGGCGTTGCTGGCCGATCGCGCGACGACCGAACGGCTCGCGCGGCTCGCGGCCGGCAGTGGTCGCGAGCCGCGAGGCGCTCGGCGCGCGGCGCGCGCCGGCGAGTGACCGGCGCGTCGCCGCGGTTCACCTAGTCGGCGCACGTCATACGACGCGCCGGCCCTGGATCACGCGGACCAGGACCAAAACGATGGCGGCGACCAGCAGCAGATGGATGAAGCCGCCCATCGTGTAAGAGCCGACGAGACCGAGCGCCCAAAGAACCAGGAGGATGAGTGCGAGGGTATAGAGCATGCGTTGCTCCTTTCAGTTGTGTCCGGTCATTACTGATCAAGATCCGTGCCTGGCCTGAGCCCGTGCGGGGCCCGATTCCAAGCGCCCGACACGCGTCGGACGTCACCCGCGGGTGCCGTCGCGCCGTTACCGGCACCGCCCCGCTACGCGGCGGTCAGGGAGCCGGCGCGGCGCCGCCGGGCGAGCGCTCCGCGACGTCGGACGAGTGCGCGGCTCCGACGGGCGCGGCGCTCGGCCGCTCCGCCGCGGGAGGCGGCGCCTGGCCCGGGGCGCGCGCGCCCTCTTGCTTCCCCGCGGGGGACTCGTGCTCGATCGTTGCGTTGATCTCCCCGCCCACGAGGTAGATGACGCCGAGGATGTAGAACCACGTCATGAGGATCGCGGCGCCGCCCAGCGAGCCGTACGCGACGTCGTAGCTGCCGAAGTGGCCCGCGTACTCGCTGAAGCCCCACGTCGCGACCAGCGCCGCCGCGGTGCACAGCACCGAGCCTGGCGTGATGAACTTGAAGTCTTGCTTCACGTCGGGCAGCGCGTAATAGCCCAGCGCCGCCATGAGCATCGTCAGGAGCGCCGTCACGGGCCAGCGGGCCCAGCGCCATGCCTCGACGTAGAGGCCTGCGATCCCGAGGTGCCGCGACAGCCAGTACCCGAGATCGCCGCCGATGACGGCGACGGTGACCGAGAGCAGCGCGAGGAGCGCGCCGCCGACGACGGCCAGGATCGCGAGCCCCTGCGTGCGCCAGAACGGCCGCGACTCCTTGACGTCGTACGAGAGGTTCAACGCCGCGCGCACGGCGTCGACGCCGCGCGAGGCCGAGTACAGCGTCACGAGCACGCCCAGCGTCAGCAGCTTGGGCGGCGAGCGGTGACCCTCGATGTGCGACTGAATCACCGTCATGGCCTCGGGCGGCAGCACGGCGCGGCCGGCGGCCAGGATCCGCTGCATCGACGGGGCGAAGAGCGGCAGGTACTGCGTGAGCATCACCAGCACGATGAGGAACGGGAACAGCGAGAAGATGAAGTAGAAGCTCAGCGTGGCGGCGGTGCTGGTCACGGCGTGGTCGAAGAACTTCTGGTAGATGCGCTTGACGAAGGGAACGAACCCCATGTGTCCGCCGCCGGGCAAGGGCAGTCGCCACGTGCCGAACAAGTGACAAGCCCAACGTCTGCGCGCTCGCCGCATCTTCGAAAAGGGTGGATCCCGTCGTCGTGCGTGCAAGCAAATGCGAGCGGACCCGACTTGTCGCGCGGCACCGTCACGTGACGGCGGCGGGCGGCGACGTGGCAGAAGGGGGGCGCGCGGTAACGCTCGGGGCGGGCCGCAGGCGCGAGGGCCGCGGAATCAGCGGCCATGACGCGCTGGCGTGCGCGATGCACTCGCAGATCGCTCGAAAGGACGTGACAGCATGCACATCCTCTGGACATTGATCGTTGGTCTCATCGTGGGCGCCATCGCCAAGCTGCTGATGCCGGGCAAGGACCCGGGGGGCGTCATCGTGACGATGCTGCTCGGTATCGCCGGCTCGTTCGCCGCCGGCTTCATCGGCCGCGCCTTCGGCCTCTACCGCAACGTCGGCTCGGGCCCGGGCATCATCGCCTCGATCATCGGTGCGATGGTGCTGCTGGTGATCTACCGGGCGATCGTCGGCCGCCGCCTTCACGGCCCGGTTGGGCGTCCGTGACCCGCGGCCTCGCCCGCGCCCGGCGCTACGACCGATCGCCGATCGGTCGTGGCGGCGCCGCCGGCAGCCGCGCTTCGAGGTCGAACTTGACCACGACGCGGTCGGCGACCTTGAGCGTGCCGAACATCAGCGTCGGCGGCTTGAGCCCGAGCTGAGTCATCGACAGCTCCTGCCGACCAGAGACGCGCAGCCCGCCGGGAGCGGGACCGGCGCGCGCGACGACGTTCACGGGCCGCGCGACGCCCGCGAGCTCGAGGCGGCCCGCGAGCGTGAGGCTCCCGGAAGAGGCGCGGACGTCATCCGCGACGAAGCGGATCATCGGGAAGGCCTCGGCCTTGAGCGCTGCGCGCAGGTGACGATCCAGCATGGCGTCGCCCGAGACGAGCCGCTCGATGGGGATCGTGAGCTCCACGCGCGAGACCTGCCCGGCCTGCACGAGCGCCCCGAGGTCGTCGCCCGCGCGCGCGGGATCGCCGAGCTCGAGCGCCGCGCGCAGGTCGTTCGTACGCGCGTGGTATCTCCGGAGCGTCGAGTCGCCCTCGATCTCCAGCGTGCCGCGAAGCTCAACGTCCATCCAGGGGTGATTCTGCGTCCGGAACGGGGGCGGCGTCACCAGGTTCGCGCCGCGTGGGCGGCCACTCAGGGCCTGGCTCCTGGGCGCGTCACCGGCGCGCCGGTCTCGTAGAGATAGATCTCGTGGCAGGAGATGCAGCTCTTGGCCAGCGCGCCGAACTCTTCGGCGACGGCGGGGCGATCGTGACGGCCGCTGGCCGCCACCAGCCGGCGCGCGTGCTGGCGAAGGTCGTCTTGCAGCGCGAAGAAGCGGTCGGGCAAGAGCGCGTTCAGCTCGTTCCCCAGCGCGGGCCGCGTCAGCTCCGGCTCGTCGAAGATCGAGCCCGCGGCCCGCGCGATGCCGTCGTCATCCAGCATGAGCACGCGCGCGAGCAGGTCGTTCATCTGCTCGTCGTGTCGGGCCATCTTGGACTCGAGGATCGACAGCGCCTGGGGCGGGATGGATCCCGCCGGGCGCAGCTCGTTGCGCGCCACGGGCTTCGGCCGGAGGAACACGGCGAGACCCACGATCGCCGCGACGGCCACGACCCCCACGACGACCTTCGAGCTGACCATGTCCACCCTTGGTGCCAGGGCCGTGCCAACGTCAGGCGCGGTTCTTGTTGCCGCCGGGCTTCGGTTCACCGTTCCGGCGCACCAGGCGAAGCTCCCCCTGGACGGCGATCTCGTCGGCGACGACCACGCCGCCGATGTCGAGGTCCTGGTTCCAGTGCAGTCCGAAGTTCTGTCGATCGAGCTTGGCGGTCACCCGGTAGGTCTGGTCGGGGTGCGGCGGCGCCGCGAAGGGCTCGATTTCGACGTCGAGATCGTGCACGACGCCGTGAAGCGCGAGCCGGCCGCGAGCGAGGACGTGGCCGTGCTGCAGCTCGACCGAGGTGCTCTCGAACTGCGCGCGCGGATACTTCCCCACGTCGAGGAGCTCGCTGCTGCGGATGTGCTCGTCGCGCTCGACGGAGTCGGTGTCGATCGTCGCCGCGTCCACCCAGACCTCGAGGCTGGACATCAGCGGCTGCTGGGGATTGAAGAACAGCGTTCCACCCCAGCGCCGAAACTGGCCGCGGATCTCGGACACGACGATGTGGCGCAGCACGAACCGCAAGCTCGAGCGCGTCGGATCGATCTCCCAGCGCTCGACGTCGGGGGCCGGCACGCGCCGGGGCGATTCCCGTGTGCCCTCGCCGGAAATGTCTCCGTGTCTTGGCATGATGCTGAGCGATCTGATCTGCATCTGCGGTGCCACCCGACAGCCGCGGCTCTCCAAAACCGGATCGCGCAGTTCCTGCGACGAGCGGCTCGTCTCCCGCAACCTTCGCGGCCGAAAAATGCGACGTGTCGGCGATGCCTTGCCTCGACGACCAGAGCCCCCACTGCCTAGAAACTCGCGACCGCGATGATGAAGCGGAAGCCGTAATCGGGGGCGTAAATGAGCTGGACGCCGGTCATGAGGCGTCCTTCCCAGTAATTGTCCGGCGATTCGTAGAGGCGCAGACCGACGCCGTAACTCGGGAACCAGTGGGCGCCGGCGAGGCCGGAGAAGGCGTGGCCGGCCACCGTGCCGAGGTCCGTGAACAGCGACGCGTCGAGCGTGTGGCTCACGTACCAGCGGTACTCGGCGGTCGCCACGACGCCGCTGTCGCCGCGGAAGCGCCCGTCGGGGAAGCCGCGCATGCCGGCGTAGCCGGACATCATCGCGAGCTCCTCGAAAGGGATCGGTGCGTCGCTCAGGGCTTGAACCATGACGGCGCGACCGTGGAAGAGGAGCTGGCGGTCGTCGCCGCCCCACGCGGCCAGGGGCTCGGCCGTCAGCGTGACGTGCCGGCTGGGATCGTCGGCGAAGCCTTGCGCGAACGTCGCGTCGACGGCCAGGGCCACGCCGCTGCCGTCGCGACGCTGCGCGCGGTGTTCCCACGCCAGCGTCGCGCCCTCGTGCGCGACGCGCAGCCCGGTCTGGAAGCCGGGCACCAGCGCGGGATCGACGCAGGCATTGACCGGCGGAGTCGTCGCCTGACACGCGGGCGAGGGCGTCCGGAACACGTCGGCGATCGAGGGACCGCCGCGCACGTCGTCGGCGCGGTAGTCGCGCCGCTGCAGGTCGGCGTGGACCGAGAGCAGAAAGCGCGCGGACAGCCGCTTCGTCCAGCGAGGCTCGGCCAGGAAGATGTCGGAGCTGTAGCGCGAAGGCTCCCAGCCGTTGGCCTGGAGATCTCTGCTGGTGAGCGGTCCGATGCCGGCGAAGTACCGATCGTCGCGCCGGTTGAAGATGCCGTGAAGGGAGAGGCCCGTCCATCGCGGGCCGCCCACATCGAGCGATCCGATGAGAATGGCGGGCCCGCCCGTCTGGAAGCTGGCGGCGACGCCGCTGCCCTCGCTCGGAAAGCGGTTGTAGAACGCGCGCAAGCCTCCTGTCGGCCGGAAGCCCGTCGCGTAGTTCACCACCGGACGCACGCCGACCTTGCCGTCGTCGCCGGTGAGCAGGGCCTTCGCCCAGTCCCGCACGTGGTTCGTCTCCATGACGTCGGTGGCCTCGATGAACGGCCAGAACAGCCCGGCCGTGATCGCGCGCGGCAGGAACAGCGCCGCGCGGCCCAGCGTGCG
>DASZUD010000218.1:0-20838 GCA_035548155.1 Polyangia bacterium | reverse complement strand
CTTTGCCGCGCGGCGCGAGAGGCACCGGGGGACGCAAGCGGCGGCGAGCCGTCCCCCGCCAGATCGAGTCAAGGCACGATCGTGACGGCCTTCTCCGTCCACTGCGCGATGTGGTTCGACGTGTCGAGGGCCTGGAACGGCAGGCAGAACGCCGCGGAGCTGGGATCCCGCGAGCTGCCCGCCACGCCGGGATCGACGGCGACCATCCAGATGTAGAGGTTGTCGGTCGCGGGGTGCAGGCCATATCGTCGCTTCGACGAGAAGGTGGCCCACAGCACCGAATGTATCTCGTCGCGCTGGAACACGAACGGGCTCCACTTCGCGTAGGTGTTCGTGAGCACGGTGTTGTTGCCGTCGGCGACGCCGGGCGCGTTCGCGGCAGCCAGCGGCGTGGGCTGCGCCGAGCCGGGGGGCAGCGGTATGGACCACAGCGCCGCCGTGGGATCGGTGTCGGCGTCGCACTCGTCGTTCGATCCGCCCGCCGGGCAGGTGGACTCGTTGAACACGACGAAGTCGTTCGTGGGCGCGATGGCCGGGTAATACCGGTTCTTCCCCGGCGCGTACGGCACCAGCGTCATGGGCGCGCTCCAGGGCGAGGCCGCGTCCGCACGCTCGATGTAGGCCAGGCCCGACTTCTGCGGCTTCTGATCGGTGTAGCTGCCCGCCGTGTCGACGGACGTGAAGGCGATGCGACGTTCGTCACGCGACCAGTCCGGGTGATCGGCGCGCAGGCCGCCGAGATCGATCTGGCCCATCATCAGCGCCGTGAGCCCGTCGAAGAGCAACAGGTTCGAGGGCCCGCGCTTGTTCGGATGATCGTCGGTGTACACGCCAACGAACGCCGTGCCCGTGGCGTTCCAGCTCTCGAACTGGCTGCGCTGCTGCGAGAAGGGCTTGGCCATTGCCGCCTTCTTCGCGACGTCCCACAGCAGAATGCGCCCATCGCTCTGACCGCCCAGCGTCGCCACCATGCGCGATCCGTCGCGCGAGAGCGCATGACAGCCCACGCACGTCGTCCCGTCGCCGTCGGCGGGGCTCACCACCGTCTCGGCCGCCGTCTGCGTCGTGCTGGCGAAGTCCCAGCGCATGATCGACTTGAGCGTGGTCGTCCAGTAGTAGAGACCGCCCCGCACGTCGTCCTTGGTGAACCCCATCTTGAGGCTGGCGCTGGTGCCCACCGCGCCGCCCGCGTCGGCCGCGCCGCGCACGCTGACGGTCACCGGCTCGCCGCCGCGGTTCGTCTCGGCGACTTGCCTCCACACGTTGGCGTCGGGTGCGTACAGGCACCCGTCGCCGAGCGGCACGCAGCGCGTGTAGACGCGGACGTCCGTGTTGGTGTTCTGAAAGGCGATCTCGAACAGCGTGTTCGCCGCCGCGCCCGGCCGGAAGTGCACCTCGACGCCGCTCAGGTTCGGCGGAAAAAGCACGCCGTCGTTCGGGTACACGAGCTGCGGGGCCCGCGTCGGGTCGGCCGCGCCCGTGAAAGCCTGGTCGGGAGCGGCGGGCAGCGCCGGCGTCGCGCCCGCGCCGGTCGCGAGGTTCGTCGCCGTGAGCTTGATGGTCAGCTTCGCGAGGGCCGATGCCGAACCCGCGCTCACGTGCACCTCGGCGGTTCCGCCCACCGAATCGGCGGTGGTCGCGACGCCCCCGACGAGGCTCGGCACCAAGAGGGCCCGATCCGTCCACCAGCTCACGTCGTTCGTGACCTCGCGCTCCTCGCCGTTCGCGGTCGTGCCGAACGCCTTGAAGGTCTGGGTCGCCGGGCTGCCCGGCCGCACGCTCACCGCGACCGCCTGCGGCTCGATGCGCAGCGAAGTGAAGTCCGGAGCGGGCGGTGGCGCGTTTGTGCCGGCGGCGCCGGTCGTCCCCGCGGCACCGGTCCCGCCCGACGTACCACTCGCGCCCGACGAGACGCCGGCGGCCTTCGGTGACCACGAACAAGCGCCGACTGAGACAACAAAGGATGCGACAAGACAAACGAAGGACGACAGCGGACGCGGAGCGCCCGACAACTTGGCGGTCATGCAACTTCCCTTCTCCGCCTGGGCGACGGAAATACCCACGTAGCCGAGCCGCACAGTATGCCGGTGAATGCCGCGCTGCGATCGCAAAATCTCCGCTTTTTTACGCGGGTTCTGCGAACTGCGAGCGACCACACGCCTCGTACTGCTGGCGACGACACAAACGAATATGTAATTCCGGCGGCGCGCGCTGTTCAGGTGATCGCAACGAGCTTGCGAATCACGGAAGCGAAATCGTCGAGCACGGCGTCGGCGTCGGCGAAGCGCCCGCCGCGCGTGAGCTCGGTGGGCACGACCCAGCACGCCAGCCCCGCCGCCTTCGCCGCGCGCAGCCCGCGCTCGGAGTCCTCGACGACGAGGCAACGCTCGGGCGCGACACCGAGCCGCTCGACGGCGCGCAGGTACGGCTCGGGATGCGGTTTGGAGTTCTCGTACTGCTCGCGCGTGAGCGTCAGCTCGAAGTGATGAAGGATGCCGGCGCGCGCGTGGGCCGCCGCGAACGGCTCGGGCTCGGAGCTGGTCACGATCGCCAAGCGAAAGCGGCCGGCAATCGCCGGCAGCCCCGCGGCGACGCCCGGGAGCAGCAGCGACGCGGCGCTCCCCGCGGCGATCAGGTCCTGATACCGGCGATCCCGACGCGCGCGCGCAAGCCAAACCTCGCGCTCGCCGACGCCGCGATCGCGCAGCATGTCCCACGCGCCCTTCGAGTCGCGCAGGAACAGCTCGACGTACGCCTCGCGATCCAGCGCGACGCCGAACTCCGCGAGCACGTCGCGGTTCGCCTCGAAGTAGAAGCCCTCGGTGTCGACGAGGACGCCGTCGTTGTCGAAGAGGATCGCCGCGAACGGCGAGGCTGCGCCCGGAAGCTTCACCTAGCGGCGGGCCGTCGAGCGGTCCTCGAGCTTGACCTCGACCATCAGGTCGCTCGCGACACGCTCCAGGGAGGCGCGCAGCTTCGCGACGTCGGTGGACGCTGGGACGTGCACGTGCGCGCGCGCCTCGAAGAGGATCTCGCCCGACATCGGCGCGCTCGTGCGGTTCGTCGTGAGCTCCTCGACGTTGACACCGCTGCCCGCGAGCAGCTGGGCGATCTCGCGCACGATGCCGGGGCGATCCAACCCGAGCAGCTCGAGGTCCATCGTCCGCTGCGGCGGCTCGCGCTCGGCGCGCGCCACGGTCTCGGCGACAATCTTCAGGCCCTGCCGCTCGAGCGCCCCCAGGGCGGCCATCGCCTCGGCCGCGCGCTCCGGCGGCAGCTCTGCGCGCAGGATGCCCGCGAACTTGCCCGCGAGGTGCGTCATCCGGCTCTCCAGCCAGTTGCCGCCGTGCTCGGCGACGATGCCCGCGACGGCTTGCACGAGCCCCGGCCGGTCGGGGCCGATGAGGGTGAGGACGAGGTCGGTCATGCCGACATTGTATCGCGGGCGCCGGCCGGCGGCGTCGGAGCTGCGGCCGGGCGCCCGCGCAGAAAACCAGGCCCGTCCTCACGGAGCGCGCGCTCACCTCGTCGCGGGCGTGATGGTGAGGTCGCCGCCGTAGAGCGTGCGCAGCTCGCCCGTGGCGAGGTCGAGCCGGCGAACGGTCCAGAGCTCCGTGAAATAGAGCCCGCCCTTTCCGTCGGCCACCATCGCCCCAATCTGAAAGATCTTGCCCGTGCCGGGCGGTCCGTCGCGGACGACGGCGGCGCCAGGGGTGCCGGCGATCGTCGTGACCTCGCCGGTCGCCAAGACCACCTTCCGGATCGTGGCCGTGTCGCCCGCGTAGAGGTTGCCTTTTCCGTCCAGGGCGAGCGCGGCCACCAGGTCGAAGCCCGCGCCTTTCCCGGTACCGTCTTTGATGCCGCAGGACGAGTGGTCCCCAGCCAGCGTCGAGACCGCGCCAGTGCTCACGTCGACGCGGCGGAGCGAGCAGTTCCCCAGATCGGCGACGTACAGCGCGCCCGTCGTCGCGTCGTAGGCGACGTCCGTGGCACCTTTGAAGTGGGCTTCCTCGCCTGTCCCTTCGGACCAACCGGCCTGGCGAGGGTAACCAGCCACCGTCGTCACGACGCCGGTCGCGAGCACGACCTTACGAATGACCTGGTTCCCGGCATCGGCGACGTAGATCGCGCCTTTGCCGTCCAGCGCCAGCCCGCCCGCCCCATTGAAGAGCGCAGCCGGCCCCGTGCCGTCCATGAAGTCCTGCAGCCCGTCGGGCGATCCCGCGATGTGCGTCAGCGCGCCCGTCGCGATCGACATCCGCGTGATCCCCGGCCCAACCGTTCCGGTCGTGAGGTAGACGTTGCTGCCGTCACTCACGATTTGGCCGGGGTAGAGATCGACTCGGCTCACGATCGTGCCGGTGTCAGCCGCCAGATCGATCGCGACGATCTTCCCGGGCCGAGACGAGACGTACTCGTCGGCGATGAGCAGGCGTCCCTTCGCATCGAAGGCGACACCTCCCGGCTCGTTGATCCTGATGGGCTCGGGCGGCAGCGGCGCCGCGTCGCCACCTTGTCCCGTCCCGGCGATGCCCGTCGATCCACCGTTGCCCGCGGCGCCGGTCGTGCCCCCAGCGCCCGTCGTTCCGGCGGCTCCGCCGTCGGATCCGGCAAATCCATTCCTGTCGCTGCCCGCCGAGCAGGCAGACAAGGCGACGAAGAACGGCAGCAGACGGACGAACCACGATGGCATGCGAGCAAACCTGGCGAAGCGCACGACTGTCGTCAACATCGCTGCGGCAAGATGCCGCATGCCAGGAGGCGGCTCAGGTCTGCGGCGCGGAAGCGGCTACGCGAGGAGCGGGCGAACCGTCGACCTCGCGCGTGACCAGCGCGCAGGCCGCCGCGATGAAGAGCACGTCGAATGGCACGCGGTAGCGCACCTCGCCGGTGGCGATCGCGACGGTGACGGCCAGCGCGGCGACGGGCGCGAAGACCAGCGCGACGCGGCTCGCGAGGGCCGCGCGCGCGCCCTGCTTGACGACGTGGGCGCATACGAGCACGGCCGGTATGAACAGCAGCACGATGAAGACGTACTCGGACAGCTGCGCCCACGCCCAGCGCGGGCCGTTCATCGTGGGCCAGATCGTCTGGCCGAAGAACGTGTCGTACACGTGATCCAGCGACAGCACGAACGCCTCGAAGGGGTTCCTGCGGATCCAGCGCCAGGCCTCGGCGGTGTTCGCCGCGTTGTCGGTCATCGGGAAAGGAACCGGCACCCGCCCCTCGAGGTGCCGCAGCCAGGTCGAAGGGCTGCCGAAGACGAACCCGTGACCGCGATCGGCGGCCCAGGACATGTCGGCGATGCGCCCGTAGTGACCCAGCAGGAAATCGGCGCCCATCTTGTTGCCCGTCACGCAGAACCTTCCCTCGTTCGCGCGCGTGCAGACGCGCGCGAGAACCCCGAGGAGCGGCGCCGCGGCGACGGCCGACGCGCCCGCGCGCGCGAGCCAGGGACGGAGCCGCGCGACGGAGAGGCGATCGCCGCGCGCGCCGCCGACGAAGAGCGCGAGCGCGTCGACGGCGAAGAACGCGAGGGCGCCCAGCAGCGCCACCGACTTGAACGCGATGGCCAGCGACAGCGCGAAGCCGCCCGCCGCGGACAGCGCGAGCACCACGCCACGCCGGTGAACGTCGCGCGCCGCGAAGAACGCGGCGAAGGCCAGCGTCATCCAGAAGATGAAGTGGATCTCCGACAGCATGTGCGCGCCGAACTCGATGAACGGAAAGTAGAGGCTCGAGAACGCGACGGCGAGCAGCGCCGTCCTGCGACCGAACGCGGCCCAGCCCAGCAGGCCCACGGCCAGCGGCACGAGGCACGCCACGATCAAGCCCACGATCGTCGGGCGCACCAGCGAGCCGTCCTTCCCCATGAGGAAGGCCAACATCGCCGGGAAACCCAGCGGGTGCGTCACGTCCCACGGGCCCAGCGGCTCGCTCGAGCTCTTGAGCCGCTTCGCCAGGTCCACGTACATGCTCATGTCCGAGTAGACCGTCGTCGCGGGCGGCTGCACGCGCAGGGTGTAGTTCACGCGCAGCGCGACGCCCGCGAGGTAGACGAGGCCCACCAAGATCAGAGCCGCGACGGGGCGCTTCAGGATGGAAGGCAGACGGAGAGCCGGCACAGCGGCGCCACTTTAGTGCAATTGCGGGACCGCCGCGGCCCCAGCCGGGCGGCCCCCGCCGCGTCGGCGCCGGCCCGCCCGGATCGCGACGGCGATGTCGCGGATCGAGTCGGAGTCCCGTCGGGGTATCCTCGACTCGGATGAACCGCCGGGTCTTGCTCGCGTTGCTCGCGGCCCTCGGCTGCTCGTCCGGCGCGCATCCGCCCGGGCGAGACGGCGTGGCCGATTCCGACCGCGACGCCGGGGCGATCGACGCGGACGGCCCGGAGGTCACCGATGCCGCTGGCGACGCCGGCGACGCGGTCGAAGCCGCGCCCAAGCCCGCGCCCGTGGCCTCATCGGGCAGCAAGCTGGTGGTGCCGGGCGCCATCACGCTGGTCGGGCACGGCCCGGACAGCTGCACGAACGCCCCTGCCGCGGCGGGAGAGTCCTCGAGCGACCGCTGGTGCGCGTTCGGGCGCGCCGCGCCGAACGGCTTCTACGAGCTGTGGCTGCTCGACGTGACGAAGGCGGCGGCGGGCGCATCGATCGCGTGCGACGGCTCCGACGCCGCATGCCTGCGCGTCTCGTCTCGCTTCTACAAAGGCAAGCGCACGGGCTTCGCAGGCGCCGGGTTCGACGGCGACACGTTGATCTACGGCGAGTGGCCGTACACGGGCGAGGGCGACGAGCCCTACGTCGGCGTGCTCTCCGCCTGGCGACCCGGCTGGGCGGCGGGACGGGCGCTCACCTCGAACACCGGCCGGTTCTGCGTCGGCCACGCACGCGCCCCGGCCGCCTACTGCTTCGAGAACCTCGCGGGCGACGGCTCGGTGGCGGACGTCACCGTCGAGCTTCACGCGGGCGGGCTCGCAGGCACGGCCGGCACGGTGCTGCCGAAGATCGACACGCTTCTCCTGGCAGCGACGAGCGACGCCCCCGGCGCACCCGCGCGCGTGCAGTACGACCTCTCGCCGGACGGCGGGTACGCGCTGTGGTCGACGCGCGCGGCGGCGAATGCGCCTGAGACGCTGCGCGCGAAAAAGCTCGATTCAGCCGAAGCGCCCATCGCCGTCGCGAGCGACGTGTCCAGGTGGGCCGCCTCGCCCGACGGGCGCGCGTGGTACTGGTTGGCCGGCTACGACTACGACGTCGCGGGCGCGGCGTCGGGCACGCTGCAGACGGCGCCGTTCCCCGACGGCACCGACCCCATCACGCTGGCCGCGTCGGTGGGGGAGTTCGGCGTACTCGGTGAAAAGAGCCTGTGGCTGCGCGCCGACGTCTCGTCTCAGACGGGCACGCTGCGCTTTCTCGCCGATCGCGACGCGCCTGAGGGTGTGACCACCGTGGACACGAAGGTGCTGGCGGTGCTCGACGCGACGATCGACGGAGCGCGCTTCTTGTACGCAAAGAGCTATGTGCCCGTGCGGCCCGGCCCGATCACCGCGGTTCCGATCAACCGCACGCTGACGGACCTCTACGTCGGCTCGCCCGGAGGAGCGGCGCCCTGCGTCGTCAGCGACACGCCCGTCGCGCTGCACGCCGCGCTGGCCGCCGCGGGGGCCCTGGTCCTGTGGGGGCGCTACGACGCGACTGGCGGCGAGGACGGCATCGAGAACGCCATCGCGACCTCCGTCGCGAAGTGCGCCTCGCAACCGTTCGCGTCGCGCGTCGCCGCGCTGCTCCCGGCGGGCGCCGATGCCGTCGCCTACACCGACGAAAATGATCTCGCCTCCGGCGAGGCGACCCTGCGCTACGCTCATGTCGTGGGCGATTCCCTGGCGGCAGCGGCGACGATCCAGACCCGGGCGGCCCCCGTGTTCGCGCCGCTCGCGCGCGCCGTCGCCTATACCGTCGCCACCGGGACGGCCGCCGACGGTCTTTACGTCTGGGTCGAGCCGGACGCCGCCGATGGTGGCGCGGACGCCGGCGAGGCGGGAGCGGGCCCGTGATCGGCATCCGCACGAGCGTGACGCGCGCGCGGCTCTCGCGGCGCGCCTTCCTGAAGCGCGTGGGCGCGAGCGCCGCGCTGCTGCCGCTGCTCGACGTCGAGCGGGCGCACGCCGCGGGCGCGAGCGGCTTCCCCAAGCGCATCGTCACGATCGCCTGGGCCAACGGCGTCGCGCAGACGATGTTCTACCCGCCGGGCGACGACCCGACCCAGAGCGCGATCCTGCAGCCGCTCGCGCCGCTGAAGGCGAAGGTCACCCTGGTCGTGGGCGTCGATCTCAAGCTGATGGTCGACTCGGGCCACGGCGCCGACGGCCACTTCTCGGCGCCCTGCCTGTTCACGGCGACCTACAAGAACGTCGGCGGGCAGACGTGCACGGCGACGGGCGCATCGATCGATCAGGTCTGCGCCAGCGCCGTCGCCCAGCAGGTGAACCTGCCCGTGCCGCTGCTGACCATCGGCGTGCAGGGCATGTCGACGAGCTACCGCGCCGACGGCTCGCTGAACACCAGCGAGACGGATCCCTCGCGCCTCTTCAAGACGCTGTTCGGCAGTCAGGCGCTGCCTTCGGCCGATCTCGAGGCGCTGAAGGCGCGCCGGCAGAGCGTGCTCGACTACGTGCACGGCGAGCTGACGACGTACGGCGCGCGCCTCGGCACGGACGATCGCGCGAAAATCGGCGCCCACCTCGATTCGATCCGCGCGCTCGAGAACGCGCTGACGGCGCTGCCGGGCGGCGGCGGCGTGTGCGCGGCCACCAACACCGATCCGGGCCCGATCACCGAGTACCAGGCCTCGATGAAGGTGTTCTCGGATCTCGTCGTGACGGCCCTGCGCTGCGACCTTACGCGTGCCGTGAGCCTCACGTGGGCCGACCACGGCGGAAGCGCGCCTTACGCCCTGCCCTTCTTGAACCTGGGCGGCAGCGATCTCGCCATCGGCGAGGTGCACGCCATCGCGCACGAAGGCCCCGACGGCTACGCGCGCAAGTCGAAGATCGACGGCTGGTACATGAGCCAGCTCGCGTACCTCGCGCAGGCGCTCGACGCGACGCCCGAAGGTTCCGGCACCGCCCTCGACAACAGCCTGCTCGTCATGGCCAACGCGCAGGCCGAGGGCTCCACGCACCGCGTGGACGACATCCCCTTCATCCTCGTGGGCGGCGCGGGCGGGGCGCTGCGCGGCGGCCGCGTCGTGCGCCCCGGCGCATGGCCGGGCACGACGCCCAACTCGTGGACCGGCGCGACGCGCGCCGTCTCGCCCAGCGACCTCACGTCGACCACGCTGAACATCGCGCAGTCGCCCGCCGGCACGGACCGCGGCGCAACCTCGAACAACCAGCTGCTCGCATCCATCAGCAACCTGATGGGCATCCCCGCGACCAGCTTCGGCACGGGCTACCCGGGGACGCTGAACGGCCTTTAGGTCAACGCCGACGCGAGAAGGTTGTGGAACGGGCGCCGGTTCTTCCACCGGTAGGCGCCGAAGTCTCGTTGATCGGTCGAGAGGATGCGGCCGCTGCCCAATTGCTCGGCGAGAATGACCAGCGACGCGTCGGCGAGATCCATCGGCAGCTGCCGATACTTGCGCATGAGCTCGACGACGCGAGGGAGATGAACGGGGCCGAGATCGAAGAGCTCGAAGCCTCCCCGCGCGGCGCCAGCGAGGAATGTCTCTGCGGCCTGTGCATGCATGCGATGAGCGAGGAGGTGACACGTTTCGGTGAGGACCGGCCACGTCGTGACGAGCGGCTCCGTCACTGCCGCCAGCGCTGCCGTCGCGGCTTTGTGGTAGCGGTCGCGCGAATTCGCCAAGGCCAGGAAGAACCCGGTGTCGGCGATGATCACGTCCTGGTCTTCCGCCGCAGAGACTTCGTCAGCTCGGCCTTGTAGTTCGTCGAGAGATCGTCCGGCCCCTCGGCGCAGCCGATGAAATCAGCGAGCGCAGCCGCCGGCCGAGCTTTCTCCATGACCGTGACGTAGTACGACTCGAGCGACGCCTTCAGAATGTCGGTCGTCGACTGGCCGGTGCGCTTGCGCATCGCCTCGATCTTGCGAGCGAGATCGGCGTCGAGCCGCGCGTTGATCCGCCGCGTCATACATCATGTATGACAGACGCGGCGGACAGGGTCAAATCGGGCGCCCGAGCGCCGCGATCACGCCTTCTGGGCGACGGGCGTGCTGCCTTTCGCGCCGTACCACGCGATGTACACGTAGCAGAGCAGCGCGACGATGAAGCAGTGGTGGATGCCGATGGCGTCGGCCACGGCGCCCTGGAGGACGGGCAGGAGCGCGCCGCCCACGATCGCCATGCAGAGGATGCCCGAGCCCTGGCCCGTGTGCTTGCCGAGGCCGTCGATCGCCAGCGTGAAGATCGTCGGGAACATGATCGAGTTGAAGAGGCCGACCGCGAGCACCGTGTACATGGCCGTCGAGCCCGTGGTCGACATCGTGATGGCGATCAGCAGCACGGCGCCGACCGCGTGGAGGGCCAGCACCTTGCCGGGCTTCCACATGCGCAGCGTCACCGTGCCAATGAAGCGGCCGATCATCGCGCCGCCCCAGTAGAACGAGACGAGCTTCGCGCCCGCGGCCTCGGTCAGGCCGCCGATAGACGGCTCTTTGAAGTAGTTCACGAGGAAGCTGCCGATCGAGACCTCGCCGCCGACGTAGACGAAGATCGCGAGCGCGCCCAGCACGAGGTGGCGGTAGCTCCACGCGCTCTTGTGCGCCTGGTCGCTGCCCGCGGCCGTGGCATCTTCAGAGCCGGCGATCTTCGGCAGCTTGAACGCCGCGATCGCGACGGCCAGCGCGACCAGCGCCGCCGTGAGGCCGAGGTACGGCTTCTGCACAGACGCGGCCTCGGCCACGCGGTAGGCCTCGGCGGCCGAGGGCGACAGCGCCGCGATCTCCGCCTTCGACTTCACGGCGTTGCCGAGGATGAGGATCGAGCCGAGCGCCGGCGCGATCGTCGTGCCCAGCGAGTTGAACGCCTGCGTGAGCGTGAGGCGCGACGACGCCGTCTCGGGCTTGCCCAGCACGGCGACGAACGGGTTCGCCGCGACCTGGAGCAGCGTGATGCCCGACGCGAGCACGAACAGCGCCGCGAGGAACATCGGGTACGAGCGCGCGCCCGCCGCCGGGTAGAAGAGGAGGCAGCCGCCGGCCGCGACCAGCAGGCCGATGATGATGCCCGCCTTGTAGCCGACCTTCTTGACGACCGAGCCCGCCGGCAACGAGACCACGAAGTACGCCGTGAAGAAGGCGAACTGGATCATCATCGCCTGCGCGTAGTTCAGCTCGAAGACGCCCTTGAGGTGCGGGATGATGATGTCGTTCAGGCACGTCAGGAACCCCCACATGAAGAAGAGGCTCGTGAGCACCGAGAGCGGCGCGAGGTAGTTCGTGTTCGCGTCCGCCGAAGACGTACGGGCGGCGGGCGCGGCAACGGGGGCTGATCCGGCCATGTGTGGGCTCCTCTGAGACGCGCCGCGACCTGCTTGCGGCGAACGGCGGACGATACCGTCCGGCTCCTGGGGCGTCAAACGGAGCCTGACGGTCAAAATTGGCGGGCAAACGGGACCAGGACGCCCCTGATTTAAGTGTCCACCAGGGGCCGGTTCCGCGCCGCTCAAACCCCGCTTCGCGTGCGGGACCTCCCCTGCCCTCGGGCTTCGCGCGCCGCCCTAGCCTGCGCTCTCGAGTCGTTCTTCGGAAGGCGCGGCGGCCCGCGGCTGCCCCGGCGCGAGCGGTAGGTCCAGCGTGAAGACGGCGCCCTGGCCGGGGCCATCGCTCGCGGCCCGCAGAGAGCCGCCCAGCTCGGCCGCCATCAACGCGGCGCCGTGCAGCCCGAAGCCGTGGCCGTCCGCGCGCGTCGTGAAGCCGTGCTCGAAGATGCGCGGCAGCACCTCGGGCGCGATGCCGGCGCCGTTGTCGCGCACCGAGAAGCGCACGAGGTCGGGCAGCGCGCGCTCGACGCGCACGACGACGCGGCCGCCCTCCGCGCGCGCGCCGCACGCCTGCCGCGCGTTGCGCACGAGGTTGATGAGGATCTGCACCACCTTGTGCTTCTCGATCGTGACGGTGGGGTCGTCGGCGACCTCGCGCCCGATCTCGACGGGCTCGCGGCCGGGCACGGCGTCCAGCATGCGCAGCGCCTCGGCAACCAGCGCGCTGGCCGCCAGCGTCTCCTCGGTGCCGCCCGGCCCGCGCGCGTACCCCTGCTGGAGCGCGACGATCTCCTTGATGTGCTCGACGCTGCGCGCGAGCGCCTCCACCTCCTGGCAGAGCTCGTCGCGCTCGCCGCACAGGTGGTCCGCCAGGCCGGCGAGGTAGGTGACGGTCCGCTGCAACTCGGCGTCGTCCACCTCCGCATGTTGGGCCTGCGCCCGCAGCAGCTCGACGGCGCGCGCGAGGTTGCTCACGCGCGAGCCGCGCAGCCGCTCGCCGATGAGCCCCGTCGAGACGTTCACGTTGTTGAGCACGTTGCCCACGTTATGGAGCACAGTCGACGCGACCTCGGCCATGCCGGCGTGGCGCGAGACGGTGACGAGGCGCGCGTTCGCGGCGGCCAGCTCGGCGGCCGCGCGCTCGCGCGCCGAGACGTCGCGCGCGATGCCGTCGACGCCCGTGACGATGCCCCCGGATACCGTGGGCCGCACGGCCATCTCCAGCGGGACGCGCCGGCCGTCGCGCGCGACCAGCGCCGTCTCGAAGCGCTCGGGCGCCTGCTCGCCCGCGAGCAAGCGCTCGAAGAGGGCCACCGCCTCCTGGCGCCGGTCCGGCGCCAGGAAGTCGAGGAGGCTCGTCTTGAGCAGCTCGGCGCGGCGGTAGCCGGAGATCTCCTCGGCGGCGCGGTTGATCGACGTGAGCCGCCCGCTGCGGTCCTGCGAGAAGACGACGTCGTTCGCGTTCTCGAAGAGATCGCGGTAGCGGTCCTCCAGCATCGCCTCGCGCTGGATCTGCGCGCGGATGATCTCCGTCTGGTCGCGGACGCGCCCGCGCAGCACGACGACCCACAGGACGATCAAGACGCACACGGCCGCCAGCGAAGCCAGCCCCGTGAGCAGCCGCCCGAACGTCCACCACGGTGGGCGCGACACGACGTGCAGATCCCCGGGCGAGCGGAGCAGCAGCGAGAAACCCACCGGCCGCTGCAGCACGCCGTCGGCGCGCGCGACGACGACGCCCGTGAGCCGCAGGCGGCTGCGGCGCTCGAGCTCGACGCGCCCTTCCGTGCGCGGTGCCGGCACCTCGGCGTTGAAGACGACGTTGTCGGCGATGAGCGCCAGCGTGAGCGCGCGATCGTGCTCGATGACGTCCAGCAGCGTCGCCTCCAGCGTCACGAGCCGCGCGTCGTGGACGTCGACGCCGGCCTCGCGCGCCGCCGTGGTCGGGATCGGCGCGGGCGGCGTGCCCGTGCCCACGCGGCGAAAGCTCGCGTCCATCAGCACGGGCGACCACGCGCCCATGGCCGGGAAGCCCACCACCTGGACGGCGTCGCCCACGACCAGCTTGTCCGGCTGCGTGGTCTCGACGCGAAGGCCGGCCGTCCCGTCCCACACGTAGAAGGCGCCGCCTTCCTGGTGGCGTATCACCGTGCCGTCGACGCGCACGCGGTGGCTCTCGCGCGCGCCGGGCGAAAACTGGAAGAGGCTCTGGATGGGACGCGCCGGCTGCGCGAACGGATTGGCCGTGGGCGCGGGGCGCGTCACCTGGACGGCGGACGCGTCGGGGGCGTGCAGCACCACGCCGATGAGCTGCCGGTGAGCGTTGAAGATGCCGCCGCAGACGCCGCGCAGCGTGACCTCGGCGTCGATGAGGCCGTCGGTGCGCATGCCCGCGGGGTTGGCCAGGTGGACGCGCACCTGGAACGTGCCGCTGTCGTTCGCGAAGCTGACGACGAGGCGGTACTGCTTGTCCTCGCGCGGCGGCTCGACGCCGATCGCGCGCACCGTGCCCGTCAACGAGACCAGCTGGCTGTCGAGCTTGCCCGACGCCAGCTCGGCGTAGGTGTGCGGCTGCGCGGGCGGCAGCGGCGCCGAACGCTCGACGGTGAGGCGGCGAAGGCGAATCTGCGGCGCGAACAGGCCGGGCGCCGTCACGCCGTCGACCAGCGCGACGTCACCGGGATGCGCGGGCGGCGACGGCGCGTCGCTCGCGTCCACGAAGATGCCGTCGGTCGCGTCTTGGAGAAAGAGAAACAGACCGTCCTCGTTGACGTACGTCACGGCGGCGCGGATGCGCACCGGCCGCGCCGCCGCGGCTTCCGCCGGCGAGAGCGCATGAATCGCGGCGGCCGTCGTCAGGTCGGGAGCCGCCGCATCCGCCCGCGCGCGCGTCGCGACCAATGCAGCGGCCACGGCGAGCGCCGCGATCTGGCTCCGACGATGCGACACCGTGCCGCTTCATCGAGAGATCGCGGGGCCGCCTTGAAGGCGGTGAAGCACACGTGACGAGGTGTGGGTGCGAGGGCTACTTCTTGGCGCGGCGCTCGGGCTTCGCGGAATCCGCGGCCTTCCCGCGCTTCGCGGGACCGCGGGCCCCCACGCCCTCCCCACCCTCCGCTCGCGCGCCCTTGCCTTCGTAGCGCGGCTTCTCCGGGTGGCGCTTGTACACCAGCACGACGCGCCCGAGGATCTGCACGACCTGCGTGCCCGGCTGTGCGGCCAGCTCATCGGCGACCTCGAAGCGATCCTGCGGGCACTCCGTCCCGATGCGCACCTTCACGAGCTCGTGGTCGAACAGCGCCTGCGCCACCTGCGCGAGCACGCCCGTCGTCACGCCACTCTTGCCCACTTGCACCAGCGGCTTCAGCGAGTGCCCGTGCGCGCGCAGCCTGCGGCGCAGGTCTCCCGTCGGCATGAGGGCGCGCTTGCGAGGCGAGACGGCTTCCATCGACATGAAGGGCGCACCTTGGCCGAAGGCAGGCCCGGCGTCAATCTCGCCTGCGGCCCTACGCCGCGCGGGCGACACGATCCGGGCGTCGATGTCGCGCTGTCCGCCTCCTCGCCGTGGAGCGGCGCGCAAGGCCGCGCGTTTCTGATGGCACGCCGCGTGCTGGCGAGGATCGGGATGCCCCCGGGAGAACGGACCCGAGCGCAGGCCGGCTTTGCCGGCCGCAGCGAGCGCCGCGAGGTACGAGAGCGCCCCGGAGCGCAGGCCGCCTTTGCCGGCCGCAGCGAGCGCCGCGGGGCACGGGGACCCTCCCAGGGCCCCCGACTCGATCTTCTAAGCGACGGCCTGGCGCGCCGACGCCTTCACGACGCTGGTGCCGTCGGGCAGCACGACGTTGAGCTCGAGCACCTCGGTGTCGCCGTTGCGCTCGACGTTCACCGTGACGTTCGCGAGGTCGATGACCTCGTAACGAGCGAGGACGGCGAGCAGCTCTTGCTGAAGCTGCGGCAGGTAATCAGGCGCCTTGCGCCCGCCCGTGTGTTCGCGCGCCACGATGATCGACAAGCGATCCTTGGCGAGCGAGGCCGATTTCGGCGGCCTCCGGAAGTAGTCGAGGAGCTTCATGGTTGACCTCACCCGAAGAGGCGGCCGAAGAAGCCGCGTTTTTCTTCTTCGATGAAACGGTGTTGGCGCTCCTCGCCGAGGAAACGCGAAACGACGTCGAGGTAAGCCTGCGCGACGTCCGTGGTCTCGTCGAGGATCGCCGGCGTGCCCTTGTTCGACGACTGCAGGACGGCCTTGGACTCGGGGATGACGCCGAGGAGCGGGATGCCGAGGAGCTCGAGGACGTCGGCGACGCTCAGCATCTCGCCGCGCTTGACCATCGCGGGCGAGTACCGCGTCAGGAGGAGGTGCGGGTGAATCGGCGTCGTGCCGGCGGCGGCGCGGCTCGTCTTCGCTGCGAGAAGCCCGAGCACGCGGTCGGAGTCGCGCACGGACGACACCTCGGGGTTGGTCACGACGATCGCCTCGTCGGCGAAGTACATCGCCATCTGCGCGCCGCGCTCGATGCCGGCCGGCGAGTCGCACACGATGTAATCGAAGCCCATCTCCTTGAGCTCGTCGATGACGCGGCCCACGCCTTCGGTGTCGAGCGCGTCCTTGTCGCGCGTCTGCGACGCCGGCAGCACGTGCAGCGTGTCGACGCGCTTGTCGCGGATCAGCGCCTGGTTCAGCTTGGCCTCGCCGCGGATCACGTTGACGAAGTCGTAGACCACGCGGCGCTCGCACCCCATGACGAGGTCGAGGTTGCGCAGGCCGACGTCGAAGTCGATCGCGACAGTCTTCTTGCCGGTGAGCGCGATGCCGGTGGCGACATTGGCGCTGGTGGTGGTCTTTCCGACTCCGCCTTTGCCGGAGGTGACGACGACGACTTTGGACACTGCGGGCCTCCCTTCACCCTCGGCTGTCCGGGGTGCG
The DNA here is from genome assembly GCA_035548155.1 of Polyangia bacterium. Lineage (GTDB taxonomy): Bacteria > Myxococcota_A > Polyangia > Fen-1088 > Fen-1088 > DASZFV01. The sequence goes on along the minus strand of DASZUD010000218.1, from coordinate 4,408 downwards.
ATTTTTTGAGCTGTTGCCATTTCAGGGGCGAACGCGGCCCCTGTAAAATTTTTTTAGGTTCAGAGCGCCGCTATCCGGCACTCGCCGTTCTCGAGGTAGACCTGCGCGGGCTTGCCGCGGCGGTCGGCGGGGATCTCGTCGGGCATGACGTAGGCGCCGGAGATCGCCACCAGCTCGGCCTCGAGCTTCTGGCAGAAGATGCGCGCGCCCAGCAAGCCCTGCGCGCCGGCGCCGGCGCGGCCACGCAGCGGCGCGTAGATGTGGACGTGACCGTCGGCGATCACCTGCGCGCCCGGGTTGACGGGCGCGAGCACGACGAGATCGTTGTTCTGCGCGTAGACGACCTGTCCGCTGCGCACGGGCTGCGTCACGACGACGGGTCCGCCGTGCGCGACACGACGCGCGGGCGCGGCGGCCGCTGGCGGCTCGGCGGCGGGCGCCTCGGCGAGGGCGACGGCCGCCTCGCGATCGGCGCCGCGCGCCGGCTGAGGCTGCGGCTGCAAGACGCCGAGCCCGGCGGCGACGACCGCCGGGCGAAGGGCGTCGGGGACGTTCGAGGCCGCGACGGGAACCAGCTTGCAGAGCTTGAGCACCTGCACGAGCTCGGCGAGCGGCAACGAGGCGGCGGCGTCGCCCATCGCGCCCAAATCCAGCAGCACGGGCGCGTCGAGGAAGAGCTGCGGGAGCTGGGCGATCTTCACGCGCAGCTGCCGCTCGACGAGCGCGACGTCCGTGGCGCGCAGCCGCAGCACCGTGAGCGGCGCCATCGTGCCCTTGAGATCGAACGCCACCTGGCGCTTGCTCGCCGAGGCGGAACGGGCTCTGAGTGCTTCGCGCGCGGATTCGAACATGGGCGTGCTCCGAGGGTGTGGCCCATTGTCCGCCCGTGGATCGCGGCGTCAAAAAAACCGCTCGCCGCTCCGCGACGAGGAACGCTCCGCGCCCTCTCCCCTACGGTCCTCGCAAACTGTGATTAGCAATGAATTACACGCGGATCGCTGTATTGCTCGCTGTTTCGTTTGCTGGTATTGGTGCCGCTCCTTTCTCCCGTGGTGTTTCTTCCCCACAGTTTCCGGCCGTCCGAGTCGCTGCGCTCCGGCTGAGCCAAATCACGTGGCGTCTCGCTCCCTGGTGCAATCAATGCGTTTGAACCGATTCCTCATGAGCTCGCGGTGTCTGGCCCTGGGCGCCGCTGTCCTCTTCACCTTCGGCGCCGGCACGCGCGCCCGCGCCGCCGGGTCCGACACGGAGGACGAGGAGCAGGACGTCCCGATCAAGCCCGTGGGGAAGAAGGGCCACAAGCCCGGGCCCGCGAAGATCGAGCGCGTCAAGAAGGCCGAGGCGCCGAAGGCCGAAGCCCGACCCGAAGAGGACGCGTCGAAGGACGCACCCGCCGAAGACGCGGCGCCCGAAGACACCAAGGAAGGGGCGGCCGACGAGGATCAGGCGCCGCCGTCCGCTCCGGCGCCGCAGAAGATCGAAACGGGTCCCGAACGGCCGATCAGCTTCCAGGCGAACGGCTGGAACGCGTCGATCTACGGGTTCGCCGAGCTCGACATCATGGGCGACTCGACGCGCAGCTTCCCGACCGAGGGCATCCTCAACTACACGATCGCGCGTCCCAACACCGTGCTGGGTGACAACCCGGCGCTGCACATCACGGCGCGCAACTCGCGCGTCGGCTTCTCCGCCGAAGCGCCCGTCTGGAACTCGATCAAGGCCAAGGCCGTCGTCGAGATGGACTTCTTCGGAAACCAGGCGCCGGGGACGTCGCAGACCGACGTGTTCACGAACGGCACGATGAGGATGCGGCTCTTCTACCTGAAGCTCGACACGCCCGTCGTCGACATCATCGCCGGCCAGTACCACGACCTCTTCGCCTGGAACGGCGGCGCCTTCTATCCGAACACGGTGGCGTACCTGCCCGTGCTGGGCGAGGTCTATCACCGCAACCCGCAGCTCCGCCTCTCGAAGACGATCGGCGGCCCCGTGTCGCTGCAGCTCGCCGCGGCCGCCGTGCGCCCCGTGGAGATCGACGCGGGCCTCCCCGACGTGCAGGCCGGCGCGAAGCTGACCATCAACGGCTGGCGCGGCGCGGCCGTGCCGGGCGCGAGTCGCCCCACCGTGGCGCCGGCCGCGCTCGGCGTCTCGTTCATCGGACGTCACCTCTCGGTGAACGACTTCTCGTCGACGCCGGGCAACCCGCAGACGTTGAACACGGGCGGCGTCGCGCTGAACGTGTTCCTCCCCATCATTCCAGCGAGCGGCAACGATCTCAGCGGCGCGCTCTCGGTCACGGGCGAGCTCACGTACGGCGCCGGCATCTCGGACATGTACCCGGGGCTCACGGGCGGCGTCGGCTTCCCGTCGTTGCCGAACCCGAACAACACGCAGGTCGTGCCGCAATACACGCCCGACATCGATCCCGGCATCGTCACCTTCGACGCGAACTTTCAATTGCAGGCCGTCAAGTGGACGGGGCTCGTCGCCAACTTCCACTACCACCTCCCCGTGGCCGACGGTCGCCGCCTCTGGATCTCCGGCACCGCGTCAATGGTGAAATCGAACAACGCGCTCGATCTCACGCCGCAGGCTGGTCAGCAATTCACCTGGAACAAGGGCGTGTACGCCGACGGGAACGTCTGGATCGGTCTGACGCCGTACGTCCAGATGGCCTTCTCGGCGCAGTGGATGCAGCAGACGTTCGGAGACGGCACGACCGCGGCCAACCTGCGCGGCGAGGCGTCCTTCTACATGTACTTCTGAGCCGTGATTCGGCCTTCGTGACCCTATAGAATTGTTCGTTCGCGCTTAGACGATTTTGAGCAGGAGGTACCGATGCGAGCTCGCCAGCTTCTTCTCTTGTCGAGCGTCTTGACGGGCGCGTTCGGGTTGATCGGCGCGTGCGGCGGAAACAGGACCGGCGGACTCGTGCTGCTGCCTCTCGCGGGCGCGCCGGGATCGCCCAGCGGCTCGGGCGCGGGCGGCACAACGGGTGAAGGCACGGGCGTCGCCGGCAACGGACCCGGCACCGCAGGCACGACGGGCGCCGCGGGCGACGGACCCGGCACCGCGGGCACCACGGGCGCCGCGGGCAACGGCCCCGGCACCGCGGGCACCACGGGCGCCGCAGGCGTCACGGGCGCGGGCGGCAGCGGCGCGGCCCGACTCTCGAGCGGCTGCGGAAAGGCGCCGGCCGGCTGCTACAACACGGCCTCCTGTCCCACGCCGAAGCTCAACGGCAGCGTCGGAAGCGGCCTCGTCCTCGGCTCGTGGAGCGACATGGCCGATCAGCCGGCCCGCGCGGGCTGGCCGGCGCCCATCAGCGTCACGGGCCCCGACGGCAAGATGTACAACCGTGGCTTCTACGTGTGGGTGCCGAGGAACTACGACAACACGAAGCCGACGCGCGTGATCTACGAGGGCGCCGGCTGCGGCGACAGCAGCGTCGGCAACGGCGGCACGGCGGCCTACCAGTACCAGAACGTCGACACGAACGGGAACGGCGGCATCCAGACGATCCAGGTCGGCATCGACTACGATCCGAACCGCGCCGACCACTGCTACGACGATCAGAACCCGAAGTCGAACGACTTCGCCTTCTTCCCCATCCTGCACAAGTGGGTGGAAGAGAACTTCTGCGTCGACATGGACAAGCAGATGTACTCGGGCTACAGCACCGGCTCCTGGTTCGGCCAGCAGCTCAACTGCGCGTTCCCCGACGTGTTGCGCGCGGGTACGTACGCGACGGGGAACGAGCCGCCGAATCAGCCGACGTGCGTGAACCACCCCGTGGCCGTGCTGTACCTGCACGACATCGCGGACCCGTACAACTCGTACAACGGCATCCTGCCCGCGTGCACGCGCATGCTGCAGCAGAACGGCTGCACGACCACGCAGTGCGTGCCGTCGAGCACGACGACCACGACGGCGTACCCGAAGCCGACGCTGCCGGCCTCGGCGCCGCAGAACATGCAGTGCGTGCAGTTCAACGGCTGCCCCGCGACGGCGCCCGTCGTGTTCTGCACCACGCAGGGCCTGCAGGGCGACCACCGCCACTACATCGGCGACGACGCCTGGGTCACGCCGCTGTTCTGGGACTTCCTCTCGAAATTCTAGCTCCGCGCGGGCGACACCGACCGGCCAGACCACGAGGACCGATGCGACAGGGACGTATGGATCAGAAGACGACGCTCGCTTCACTGTTCGCTTCGTTGGCCGTGGTGCTGGCCGGGAGCCTGTTCGGGTGCGCCGGAAAGGGCGCCGAGGGCTCGTGCGGGATCGCGGGCGACTGCGGCGACGGCAACCCGCAGGCGCTCGTGGGGACGTACACGCTCACGCAGGCGTGTCAGTTCCCGGCGACGAACCTGTACCAGCCGATGAACCTCACGGAGCAGCTGCAGCAGCC
>DASZUD010000217.1:0-20920 GCA_035548155.1 Polyangia bacterium | reverse complement strand
CCGGCGACGCGCAAGCTCGCGCGCGAGCTGGGCGTGGACCTGCGCGCGATCTTCGGCACGGGTCCGTCGGCGCGCATCACCTCCGACGACGTGCGCAACCACGCCGCGCTCGCCCGCGGCGGCGCTCCTTCAGAGCCGCCGCTGCCACCGCTGCACCGGGACGCGGGCGACACCGTCATCCCGTTCCGCGGCCTGCGCCGGCGCATCGCCGAGAACATGTCGCGGTCCAAGCGCCACGCCGCGCACTTCCTCTACGTCGAGGAGGTGGACTGCACAGATCTGGTCGCCCTCCGGGAGCAGGTGAACGCCAAGCTCGCGAACGAGGGCCGCAAGCTCTCGTTCCTGCCCTTCATCGTGAAGGCGACGGCGTACGCGTTGCGCAAGTTCCCGCAGCTCAACTCGGCGCTCGACGAGGCGGCCGGCGAGATCGTGCAGCGCAAGCACGTGCACATGGGCCTCGCGACGATGACCGACCAGGGCCTCATCGTCCCCGTCGTGCGCGACGCCGACGCGAAGAGCGTGGCCGAGATCGCGCTCGAGATCGAACGCCTGGCCGAGGCCACGCGCGCGGGCAAGGCCACGCGCGAGGAGCTCTCGGGCTCGACGTTCACGATCACGAGCCTGGGTCAGCTGGGCGGCGTGCTGGCGGCGCCGATCATCAACCACCCCGAGGTCGCGATCCTCGGCGTGCACAAGATCTCGAAGAAGCCCGCCGTGCGCGACGGCGCCATCGTGATCCGCGACCTCATGAACCTGTCGATCTCCGTCGACCACCGCGTCGTCGATGGCTACGACGCCGCGCGGTTCGTAGGGGCGATCAAGGAAGGCCTCGAGGCGCCGACGGGCCTCTGGCAAGGCAAAGGGACGGTCTAGCCGTGGCGCTCGGGAAGATCCGCGCAGGCATGGGCGACGTCGAGTCGCCCGTGATCGAGGTCTGGACCGACGAGGCCGAGGCGAAGGCGACGGGCCTCCAGCAGATCCTGGGGCCCGACGGCCGGCTGGTTGCCGGCGCCGCCGCGCCCGAGCTCGAGCCCGCGTTCCTGCGCGAGCTCCACCGCGGCATGCTGCGCGTGCGCGTCCTCGACGAGAAGATGCTGCACCTGCAGCGCCAGGGCCGCATCGGCTTCTACGCCGAGTCGCACGGCCAGGAGGCGGCCGTCATCGGCGCCGTCGCCGCGCTGGAGGCGCGCGACTACGTCGTGCCGGCGCACCGTGAGATCGGCGCCGCGCTCTACCGCGGGCTGCCTTTGGGCAAGGTCGTCGCGCAGCTCTTCGGCAACGCCGACGACATCGGCCGCGGCCGCCAGATGCCCATCCACCAGGCTGCGCCGCGCGCGCTGAACTTCATCCCGCCGTCGTCTTGCGTGGCGACGCAGCTGCCGCACGCCGCCGGGATCGCCTGGGCCGCGAAGATGCGCAAGGACCCGATCGCCGTGCTCGCCTACCTGGGCGAGGGCGCGACCAGCGCCGAGGACTTCCACTCGGGTGTGAACTTCGCCGCCGTCTACAAGGTGCCCGCCGTCTTCCTCTGCGAGAACAACCAGTGGGCGATCTCGACGCCCGCCTCGCGGCAGACGGCGTCGAAGACCTTCGCCATCAAGGCGCTCGCCTACGGCATGCCCGGCGTGCGCGTCGACGGCAACGACATCCTCGCCGTGTACGCCGCCGTGAGCGAGGCCGTGACGCGCGCGCGCGCCGGCGGCGGCCCGACGCTGATCGAGGCGGTGACCTACCGCGTGCACGCGCACTCGACCTCGGACGATCCGCACCGCTACCGCAACGAAGCCGACGAGGCCGCCTGGACCGACAAGGACCCACTGCGCCGCTTCGGGACCTGGCTGGGCGCGACGGGCGTGCTGGACGCCGCGGGGGCCGCCGCCCAGCGCGCCGAGATCGAGGCGGAGATCGCCGCCGCCGTCGGCGCCGAGGAGAACGTCGGCCCGCCGCCACTGCGCAGCCTCATCGAGAACGTGTTCGCCCGCCCGCCGGCGACGCTGGAGGAGCAGCTGGCCGAGCTCGAGCGCGTGCGGGCGTCGAGGGCGCGGCCATAAGGCCGCGGCGGTGGCAGGTGGGCTGTCCGTCCCGAAGTGCCGCCGAAGGCGGCCCGTTGGCGAGCAAGCAAGTGCGCCTTGCGGTATAAGCGCTGGACATGATCCTCCGAGCGGTATCGAAGGTGACAAGGCGCCTTCGCGGCGCGCGCGCCCTCGTCTTCTCGGCCGCGCTCGCGGGCACGCTCGCCGGCTGTGGCGGCGACGCCGCGGACCCCGCCGACGACTTCGTCGGCACGTGGAGCTACGTCGATTTCAGCAGCATCCAGAGCTGCGACGGCCATGATCCGACGAACCAGCCTCCTCAGGCGAACAAGACGTTCGCGCGCGGCCTGGACGACGACAGCATCGTCGACCTCTCGCCGAGCCCGCTGCTCGGCAACGTCTTCTGCAACTTCACGTTCGGCGTGAACGGCCCCGTCGCGACGGTGCGGCGCGGTCCACCGTGCCAGCTCACGAGCCTCGATTCGCTGACCGTCGATTCGAGCAAGCCGGACGACGCCGCGAGCCCGCTGCTGTGGTCGTTCACGCTCAACTCGCCGACGACCGCCGAAGAGCTCGTGACGGCGACAGTTCACTATTCCATCGAAGGCGTCAACTCGACCTGTCGGTGGGCGTTCACTGGTCACCTCCAACGCGTCTCGAAGGACTAAGCCTTTCCCATGGCAGACACCATTCGCACCGAAGCGCTCGTCATCGGCGCGGGTCCCGGCGGCTACGTCGCCGGCATCCGCCTCGGCCAGCTGAAGAAGAAGGCCATCGTCGTCGAGAAGGACAAGCCGGGCGGCATCTGCCTGAACGTCGGCTGCATCCCGTCGAAGGCGCTCATCAACGCCTCGAAGTACTTCGACAAGATCAAGAACCACGGCGCCGAGATCGGCCTTTACGCCGACAACGTCCGCGTCGACATGGCCAAGATGCAGTCTTGGAAAGGTGAGGTCGTCTCGAAGCTCACCGGCGGCGTGAAGACGCTGCTCAAGGCCAACAACTGCGACTACCGCACGGGCACGGCCAAGCTGGTGTCGAAGAACACCGTCGAGCTCACGGACGCCGCGGGCGCCGTCACGACGATCCAGGCCGACAACATCATCATCGCGACGGGCTCGCGCCCCATCGAGATCCCCGGCTTCAAGTTCGACGGCAAGCGCATCGTCGACTCGACGGGCGCGCTGGACTTCCAGGCCGTGCCCGAGCGCTTCATCGTCATCGGCGGCGGCTACATCGGCCTCGAGATCGGCACGCTGTACGCCAAGCTGGGCTCGAAGGTCACCGTCGTCGAGGCGCTGCCGACGATCCTCGCGGGCAACGACCCGGAGATCATCCAGCTGGTCGCGCGCAAGCTGAAGAAGCTGGGCATCGAGATCATGACGGGTGCGAAGGCCAAGTCGTGGACCGAGGCCAGCGGCCGCGCCGCCGTCACGGTCGAAGCAGGAGGCCGGGACGTCACGCTCGAGGCGGACAAGGTGCTGGTCGCCGTGGGCCGCCGCCCGAACTCCGAGGGCCTGGGGCTCGAGCAGGTCGGCGTGAAGATCGAGAAGGGCTTCATCCCGGTCGACAAGCAGCTGCGCACGAACGTGCCGGGCATCTACGCCATCGGCGACGTCGCCGGGCAGCCCATGCTGGCGCACAAGGCCTCGAAGGAGGCCGAGGTGGCCGCCGAGGTCATCGCAGGCCACCGCGCCGAGATGGACGTGCGTTGCATCCCGTCCGTGATCTTCACCGACCCCGAGGTCGCGAGCGCCGGCATCACGGCGGACGAGGCCGAAAAGCGCGGCCGCAAGGTGAAGGTGGGCAAGTTCCCGTTCGTCGCGCTCGGCCGCGCCATCGCGAACGCCGACACCGACGGCTTCGTGAAGGTCGTCATCGACGCCGAGTCGAAGGAAGTCCTGGGCATCCACGTCTGCGGCAACGGCGCGGGCGACGTCATCGCCGAGGCGGCGCTGGCCATCGAAATGGGCGCCCTGGCCGAGGATCTGGCGCTCACGATCCACGCCCACCCGACGCTGCCCGAGGCCATCATGGAGGCCGCGAAGGCATCGCTCGGCGAAGCGATCCACATACAGAACCGCTGACGCGGTCGCGGAAGGGGCTTCGCCCCGCCCGCGGGCCCTCGCCAAGTGCTCCGCAAGGTCCGCCGGCGCGGCAAACGCGCGCCTCCTGTCGATAAATCATCTCACCCGACTATCCTAGAGACGTGGCGCTTCCTGCTCAGCTGTTGGATCTCGGCACGCGCGAGTTCGGAGAGGTGTGGGCGCTGCAGAAAGAGCTGGTCGCGAAGCGCCAGCGCGACGAGATCCCCGACACGCTGGTCTTCGTCGAGCACCCGCACGTCATCACGCTGGGCCGCGGCACGCACAAAGAGAACGTGCTTTCGCCTGGTGACGTCCCGATCTTCGAGATCGAGCGCGGCGGCGACGTCACCTACCACGGGCCCGGCCAGCTGGTCGGCTACCCGATCTTCCTTTTGCGCGAGCCGGAGCGCGATCTGCACGTCTACCTGCGCAACCTCGAAGAGACGCTGATTCGCGCCGCCGCGCGCTTCGGGATCTCGGGCGGCCGCAAGGACGGCTGGACCGGACTTTGGACGGCCGACGGCGCCCGCAAGCTCGCGTCGATCGGCGTCGCCGTGAAGCGCTGGGTGACCTTGCACGGCTTCGCCCTCAACGTCTCGACGGACCTCTCGCGCTTCGCCGCGATCAACCCCTGCGGGCTCGAGGCGACGATCATGGGCTCGATGGAGAGCGTCCTCGCGCGGCCGGTGGGGCTCGCCGACGTCAAGGCGGCCGTGCGCGACGAGGCGGCCGTGGTGTTCGACCGCCGATTCTCCTAGCGCCGCCGGCGCCGCTGCGGCGAACTGTCGCACCCGCAGTACACCCGTACCCGGGCGGCATCGTTGCCAAGTCGGGCGGACGCATGCACTCTACGACGTGCGTCCGACCAGCCGTCATTGCGACGCGGCTGGTTCGTCTTCTGGGGTCGAAGGTCGACGAAAGGGAGCGGTGTCCGAATGCGTCGTTCGCGCCTGGTGAACCTGAAGACCTTGAGTTTCGCGGCGTTGTGCTCGCCGCTCGTGACGGCCTGTGTCTCGGCTCCCCCGCGCCCCCACGCGCCCGCGGAGGCGACCCAGGGGTCGACGCCCCCCGCGGCGCCGTCCGTGGTCGGCACCGCCGCCGAGGCGCCCTCGGTCACCACCGCGTCCGTGCCCCAGGCACCGCCGGTCCAGCATGAGACGCCCCCGCCCGCGGTCCGCGTCCCCATGCAGGCGCGTCCGATCTCGGGCGGTACGCTGAAGATCCTCGCCGACGGACGCACGGCGGTCGCGGCCGACTCCGACCGCGACCGCGTCTACGTAGTCGATCTCGTGACGGGGCACCTCGCCGCGTCCGTGCCCCTCGAGCCGGGTGACGAGCCGGGCCGCATCGTCGAGGACGCCGATGGCCTCGTGCACGTGGCGCTGCGCGGCGGCGGCGCCGTCGCGACCATCGATCCAGTGGCGGGATCGCTGCGCGCGCGCCGCGCGCTGTGCTCGGCCCCGCGCGGCCTCGCCTTCGACGAGGACACGAACGAGCTGCACGTCGCCTGCGCGGGCGGCGAGCTCGTGACGATCGGCGCGCCGCCGTCGGCGACGACGCCCCTGCGCAGCGTCTTCGTGGAGCGCGATCTGCGCGACGTCGTCGTCGCGAAGGACGGGCGCCTCCTGGTGTCGGCGTTCCGCTCGGCCGCCGTCTACGTCGTCAACGGCGAGCAGGTCTCCGGGCCGCGCAGCGCGAGCCACGACGTGCGCGGGCGAGCGCCCGGCGTCGCGTGGCGCCTCGTGAGCACCGCGAACGGGCAGAGCCTGATGCTGCATGAGCTGTCCCTGCCCCAGGCCTTGGGGGTCGCCCAGGGCGCGTACGGGTCGCGGTCGAATTGCGGCGCGGTCGTCTCGTCGACGGTCACGGTCGTCGATCCCGACTCCGTGGCCTTTCCGCCCGCCGCGCCCATGACCGGCGCGCTCGTGGCGGCCGACGTCGCCGTGTCCCCGAACGGTCAGCAGATGGCCGTCGTCTCGATCGCCAACGACGATCCAGGGAGCGTCGTTCAGTTCTACGACCTCGGCAGCACCCAGGTGACGCTGGACACCTCGCAGGACGGTTGCTGGTCCCCGAGCCCGGGCCCCGCGATGGGCGATGCGAGCGGCGGCGACGTGACGGGCGACGTCCTGCCCGCGCCCACGTCCTTCCTGCCGCCCAACGGCGAGGTGGTCGCCGTCGCATACGACGCGCGCGGCAACGTGATCGTGCAGAGCCGCGAGCCTGCGACGCTGCAGATCCTGACGCAGCGGCGCGATGCGATCGTCCTCTCCGACGAGTCGCGCTTCGACCTTGGCCACCAGGTGTTTCACGCCGCCACCAGCGGCCAGATCGCGTGCGTCTCTTGCCACCCCGAGGGCGGTGAGGACGGCCGCGTCTGGCAGTTCCAGACCCTCGGCGCGCGTCGCACCCAATCGCTGCGCGGCGGGATCATGGACACGGCGCCGTTCCACTGGGGCGGCGACGAGCCGAACATGACCTCGCTGATGAAGGACGTGTTCCAGGGCCGCATGAGCGGCGCCGCCGTCGACGCGCAGCGGATCACGGCGCTCGGCCGCTGGCTGGACCAGATCCCCACGGTGCCCGTCGCGCGGCGCACCGATGACGCCCACGTCGATCGCGGCGCGGCGCTCTTCGTCTCCGCCGGGTGCGCCGCCTGCCACGCGGGCGCCGACTTCACGAACGGGCAGACGGTCGACGTCGGCACGGGCGGGCAGTTCCAGGTGCCCCAGCTCCACGGCATGGCGCTGCGCGCGCCTTACATGCACGACGGCTGCGCGGCCACGCTGCGCGATCGGTTCACCGTCGGCTGCGGCGGCAGCGACAAGCACGCGAACGGCATGTTCACCGACGCTCAGGTCGACGACTTGGTCGCGTACCTCGAAACCCTTTGATGCGTCGGGCGATCGGGGCCACGCGAGCGAGCCGAGCATGGTGGTTGGCGCTGCTGCTGGCCGGGGGGTGCGGCAGCAGCGCCCAGAGGACGCCCGCGCGCGACGGCGCCGCGGACGGCGCGAGCGACGGGCGCACTGAAGACGGCGCACCTCGAGACACGCAGGACGCGCGCGGTGACGTCACCGAGGACGCGGCCGATGCTCATGACGGCGCCTCCGCCGATCGGATCGGCGACGGCTCCCCGAAGGACACGGCGAGCGACGCCGCGGACGCGCAGGCGGACCTGCCTCGCACGGACGCCCCGGCGGCGACGTCGTGTCCCGATCTGATCCCGCCGTTGGCCGTCGGCTCCACCGTGAAGACGACGCTGTCCGGGAGCAGCCGGAACGCCGTCGTCAGCTGTCGCGGCGGCACCAACACCCCCGGGCCCGAGACCTTCTTCTCGCTCACGCTCACCGAGGCCACGACCGTCGACATCGCCGCCGGCTCGGACGTGTCGCCGCTCATCGCGATCCGACCGGGCGCCTGCCGGGAGACCATCTCGGAGCTGGCGTGCGTGGACGGGCCGCCTTCCTACGACTTCCAATCGGACACGTACTTCGGCGACGCGGGCGTGGATTCGCCTTCGCACTGGACCCTGCTCCGGACGCCGCTCGACGCGGGCACCTACACGATCGTCGTCGACACCTCCGCGCTCGGCGAGCTGCAGAGCGCGAATCTGGTGCTCAGCTTGCGTCGCGTGGAGCCGCACGCGAACGCGAGCTGCGCGATGCCCGTCCTCCTGACGTCGGGCGCGATCCTCCACGGCGAGTCGCTCGATCTCGGCAGCCCGCGACGCTCCGTGTGCGGCACGGCCGCGCAATCATCGCTGTTCTATACGGTCGGCGTTCCGCCCGGACAGCGACTCACGGCGCGCGCGACGCCGATCGACGGCCAGTTCACGTGGATGCCGCGCCTCGAGGCCTTCACGTCGTGCTCGGCGAGCTCGTGCCTCGCGCAGGGCCGCCTGTCGTCCGGGGTGGCTCAGCAGCTCGACTGGATCAACAACGGCACCGCCTGGCAGCTCGTCTACCTCGCGGTCGGGTCCGACACTCAGATTCAAGGCGCCACCTTCGATCTCGGCGTCACGGTCGCCGATACGGTGGCCACCTGCAGCCGCCCCGTGGCCGTCAAGGACGGCACGACGCTCGTGGGGCAGGACTTCTCGTTCTCGCTGACGAGCGCCCAGACGTGCGCGGGGGCTTCAAAGGCCCTCTACTACACGGCCACGTTGCTGCCGAAGCAGACCTTGACCGCTCGCGCACAGCCGTCGGTCGGCTCGACCTTGGTGTCGAACCCCTTCGTCAGCGTGCGCCCCACCTGCGACGTGAGCCAATGTGGATTCTTCGGAGACGGCTCGTTCACGAACTCGTCGGGCCAGGACCAAGCGGTGATCATCGAAGTCACGCCGACGCAAACCACGTCGAACGGCACGTTCGATCTCTCCGTCGAGATGCCGGCGCCTCCCGCAGGGATCGTCGTGTCACCCACCGCCGACCTCGTCACGAGTGAATCGGGTCGGACGGCCACGTTCTCTATCGTGCTCGCGTCGCCGCCGGCGGCGGACGTCACGATCGCCGTGGCGAGCGACACCCCGACCGAGGGCAAGGCCAGCCCCGCCAGCGTCCGCTTCACCTCGACGAACTGGCGGACGCCGCAGACGATCACGGTCACGGGCGTCGACGACCAGGCGTCCGACGGCCCGCGAGAGTACACGATCCTCACCGGTCCGGCCGCCAGCACGGACGCCAGGTACTCGGGCCTCGACGCGGATGACGTGGGCGTCACCAATCTGGACGACGACCCGGGCGTCGCGTTCAGCGGCCCGGCGACGATCGTCACGACCGAGGGCGGCGGGACCGTCACGTTCACGGCGGCGCTGAACGCCGCGCCGACGGCAAACGTGACGCTGACGCTGTCGAGCAGCGACATCAGCGAAGCCACCGTCAGCCCGACCCAGCTGACGTTCACGCCGGACGACTGGAACCAGCCCCGGACCGTGACCGTGACGGGCGTCGACGACGCGATCACCGACGGCTCCCAGTCCTTTCAGATCGTCATGGCGAAGCTCTCGAGCGGCGACCCGCGCTACGCGAGCTTCGATCCTCCCGACGTCGCGGGCGTCAACCTCGACGACGATCAGATGGCCGTGAGCACGAAGGTGCTGAGCGGAGAGCGCAACTGCGTCGCGGTCCAGCTCGCCGTGGACCAGGGCGGCCAGATCTACGTCGTCATGGGCTGCGACGACCAGATCCTGCTGACGACCAGCACGGACGGCGGCGCGACGTTCACCGCGGTCACGGCGATCCCGAACGCGGTTCCGACCAACGGCATGAGCCTGGCCGCGGGCGCCCCGGGCCTCGCCTACCTGGTCTTCGCGGGCGATGGCAACACGCTCCAGCTCATCCGCACGTCCGACGGTGGCGCGACCTGGAGCGAGCCCATCAAGCTCTCGAACGCGCCGGATCTCGCGCAGGTCTCGGCGGGCCAGCGGACGGTGTTCGTCGTGGCGCACGCGCCCGCCGACGGCAACGCGATGGTCCTGTGGCGAAGCGTGAACGGCGGCCGCTCGTTCTCGACGACGCGGCTGTCGGACTCGTCGAACGTCGACGCGACCATCGGGGCAGACGGGCAGACCGCGTGGCTGCTTCAGCTGGACGGTGATCAGACGCTCAGCAAGAGCACCGACGCGGGCGCGACCTTCACCACCTTCGGGAGCCTGCAGGTGGACGCGTCGTCGCACCTCTTCGGCCGGACCCATCTCTACACGATGCCGAACGACGTGCAGATCGTCGACCTCACCGATCCGACGCTGCCCGGGACCTCGGTCGGCCTCGACGGCACGTCGCTGCTGGCGGCGGCGGTCGACGGCGCGGACGACCTCACCTTGCTCGACCTCGATGGGCAGAACCGCCTGCGCGCCACGCGCATCACGCCCGGCACCTCGCCGGCCGTGGTGCAACACACCGTCGGAGCGTTGCCCAACGCAGCGGCGATCGCGGCGATCTCGCCCAAGGCGAGCGCCGTCGCGGTCCTGAACGGCACGCTCGTGCTCTACACGACGGTGATCTGGTAGGCGGCGGCTCAGCCGGGGCCTGCGTCGGTCGCGCTCGCTGCGTCGGATGCAGAATCGGACCCTGCGTCGGGTGCAGAATCAGCCCCTGCGTCGGGTGCAGAATCGGACCCTGCGTCGAACATCCCGTCGCTCGCGCCGCCGTCCGGACCGGCAGCGTCCGCGCCCGCATCGCCCGACGGAGCGGCGTCGCCGCCCGCGTCGGTCGCACCCGCGTCGGGGATCGAGCACGACGCGTCGGCGCCCGACGGAGCGCCCGCGCTGGTCGTGAACGTGCCCGTCGCCAATTTGTCCAGCTTGCTGCCGAAGGCGTCGGGGAACCCGACGTCGACGGTGACCGTGAACGTCGTCGCCGCGGGCCAGACGCCCCCCAAGCAATCCGCGGGCGCCACGAACCAGCGCGAGGTCAGGATCGCGTCGGCGAGCAGCTTGTAGGGAACGACGACGCCGTTCGCCGAGACGTGCACGAACGGGCTCTGCGTGGGCGGGGCCGACAGCCGGTTCGATGCGGCCAGCGGCACCTGGAAGCTGGAGACGACAGCACCCGACGTGGTGCCGACCGTCACGGTGAACGGTCCGGTCTTCACGGGGATCGAGTCCGGAACGGTGGCGGGCTCGCCGTACGCGCTCGTCAGCTGCGTGGTCAGCAGCGTGAACGTGACCGTCGAATCGGCCGGGAATCCGGGCGTCGTCGGCCGCGAGAAGACCATCGCCGTCCCGCTCCCATAAGGAGGAACGGGGTCGTACGACGAGGTGAGGGAGAACGGCGCCGTCGTCGCCGTCGCCGCCATGCCGGGCCAGGTCACGCGCACGGGCGGCGGGTCCTTCGGCGTGACGATCGGCACGCCGTTGACCATCGTCACGTCCTCGATGCGGCTGCCGTCGAGACGCCGATCGAAGACGAAGTTGATCTGGGACGCCCCGGGCGGCACGGGGCTGGTCAGCGCGAGATCGTTCTCCCTCGACCAGGCGAGGTACGAGGACCCGCCGACGATCCAATAGACCTTCGTGAGAATCGGCGACCCGTGGGGCTCGGCGGCGCCGCCGCCGCTGCAGCCGCCCAGCGCGACGCTCGCGGCGGCCGAGATCAAGGTGAACATCCCCCGGAGCGCGGCGCGCGAAGGCAGATACTTCATGTTCCTCGCTCTTTTATCACGGCGCCCGCTGCTATGGTCCGGCCGTGAGCGCTCGGCCCATCGAGATCACGGACCCGGACGACCCTCGCCTCGCGGACTACCGCGCGCTCAAGGAGCGCCACCTGAACGCCGAGGGCGGGCGCTTCGTCGCGGAGAGCGAGCGCGTCGTCCGCCGTCTGCTGGCGAGCCCGCTCGGCGTTCATTCGGTGCTGGTGACCCCGCCTCGGTTGCGCGCGCTCGAGGACGCGCTCGCCGTGCGCGCGGCCGATGCCCCCGTCTACGTGGCCTCGCAGCCCGTGATCGACGCGATCGCGGGCTTTCACGTCCACCGCGGCTGCCTCGCGATCGGCGAGCGGCCCGCGCCGCGCGCCGTTCCAGCCGGGGCGCGCGGGATCGTCGTGCTCGAGGATCTGGTCGACGTCGACAACCTGGGCGCGATCGCGCGCAACGCGGCCGCCTTCGGCGCCGACGCGCTGGTCCTGTCCCCGCGCTGCGCCGACCCGTTCTATCGCAAGGCGATCCGCACCTCGCTCGGCGCCGTGCTCGATCTGCCGATCGTCCGCTTCTCCGACTGGCCCGGCGACCTGGACGACCTGCGCAAGCTGGGCTTCACGTTGATCGCCGCCGTCGTCTCGCCCGTCGCGACGCCGCTGCCACGCTTTCCGACCCCGCCCCGCTGGGCGCTGCTCCTCGGCTCGGAGGGCCCGGGGCTCTCGCCGGGCGCCGTCCTGCGCTGCCACCACAGCGTGACGATTCCGATGTCGACGAGCCTCGGCGTCGATTCTCTCAACGTCGCGACGGCAGCGGCAGTCATGCTCTACGCGCTCACGCGCTGATTCAGCGCCGGGACGCGCGGCGAGGGCGCGGCGAAGCCGCGGGGCCGGGCGGTGGGGGGCTCGGTCCCGAATGCCGCGCCGGTGCGTCTTGCTGAGACTCCGGCGGGGCGGGTGGGGACGGCGGAGCCCTTCCCGCGCCCAATTTCGACCAGTCGACGAACAGCTTGCGGCCGGTCGGCTGGCAGCTCGGGCAGAAGCACGCGTCGCCGTCCCCGACGCGCACGGCGCGGATCGTGGTGCCGCACACGGGGCACGGCTTGCCGTCGCGCCCCCGCACGGCCAGAAAGTCGCGCACCTTCACTTCGACGGGCTCGTTGCGCTTGCGGATCTCCGCGATCGCCCCGGTGAGCACGCGCGGGATCGCCTCGTAGAGCGCGTCGATCTCGGCGGGCGACAGCTTGTTGCAAAATGTCTTCGGGTGGATGCGCGCCGCGAACAGGATCTCGTCCGCGTAGGCGTTGCCGATGGAAGCGATGGCCGACTTGTCCATCAGGAACATGCGCGCCTGGTCGCGCCGCCTGGCGATCAGCTTGCCGAACGCCGCGCGCGTGAACGCCGGCGACAGCGGATCGGTGCCCAGGTTGCCGTAGACCGGGATCTTGGCCTCGTCGGCCGCCGCGACGACGTACACCTTGCCCATGCGTTTGTCGTCGACGTACTGCAGCTCCGGCCCGTCGGCGAAGACGAGCGCCAGGCCCAGCGAGACGGGGTCCTTCTTCTTCGCCTTGGCCCGAGGCCCCTCGCCCTCACGGTCGATCAGCTTGTAGCGCCCGACGAGCATGGCGTTCACCACGAGGACCAGGCCGCCCTCGAGCGCGAAGCGAAGGAAGTGCCCGCGGCGCTCGACGCCCTCGAGCCGCCGCCCCACGAGCACGTCGGGGAACGGCTCCTGCACCATGACGCGCAACACGAGAGGATCGCCCGTGCGCGCCGCCTCGATCCGCTTGCCGCCGACGGCGCGCGCGAGCTGCTCCTCGACGTGGACCAGATCGGGTAGCTCGGGCACGAGGTCAGTCTGGCATTCGGGGGCGCCGCGGTCCAAACTCACCTCATGCCGCTGCCAGCCATCATTGCGGTCTCGCTCGCAGTCTTGGGGTCGTCGATCTACGTGGCCAACGGGATCCGCGGCTTTTTCCGCCGTCGGCGCAACCTCGCCCGCTGGGAGCGCGGCGAGCCGCTCGAGGGCGGCGTCGACGATTGGGACTAGGACGCGCGCAGGGCTGCGTGGCCCGGCCATCCCGCGAAGAGGATTCGTTCAGGGCGCCGCCGGCAACGACAGAAACGCGCCCGGCGCCAGCACGAAGGCCTGGGCGTGCCCCGTGGCCGGCTTGCCCGGAACGACGGCGTGCACGTGGCTGCGCGAGCCCTCGTGCGTGAAGGCGGCGTCGCCTGCCGGATCGTAGAAGCCCACGAGCGTGCCGTTCTCGCCCGTGACGCGCTCGAGGATGTTCGCGCGCGCGAGCTGCTCTTCGGTCGCCGGACCGGGTTTCGCCATGCGACGCGCGTCCACGGTCGCGACCGTCAACGACTCGAAGCGCCCGTCGACGCGGAAGGGAAACGCGCGCCCGCGCAGCCCGTGATCGGCGGCCCAGCGCTCGAGGGCATCGTCGAAGCGGTTCGACGAGACGGACTCGGGCAGCATGATGCGCTGCCAGTCCGCCGGCGCGACGTGCGCCGCCACCAGGAACGCCGCGCGCTCCGGCGTGGACGCGACCTCGACCACCTGGCCCATTCCGCCCTGCGCCACCGGCGGGTAAGACAGCCAGACTGTCCCGTCGACGACGGTGATCTCGCCGCGCAGGTTGGCGAGCGCGCCCAGCGCGTACGCGTGCGGCTCGCGGACGACGTCGGCGACGGCCACCTTCGGCGTGTCGTCGCGCCGCTCGACGAGGTGCCGCACGGTCCCGAACGTGTCTATCGTCGGGCCCGTCCCGGCCGCGAAAGTCAGCAAGGCGCTCGCGAGCCAAACCCGCAGGCTCATGCGCAAAGCCTAGTCATCGCGCGAGCGCAGCACAGCGCGGGCGATGCTGGTAAACGCTAGCTGGCGTGTCCGTGCGCGCGCAGGTAGTCGACGTAGTACGTCGCCTCGCGCCGCTCCTCGAGGTCGCCGCGCTCGACGGCCTCCTCGCACAGCTTGCGCAGATCGCCGATGCGCTTCGAGGGCGGCAGGCCGAACGTCTCCATGATGGCGTTGCCGAGGCCCGGTGGCAGCGGCGGCACGCGCGCGTCCAGCTCGCGGATCGCCAGGATGCGCTCCTTGAGCGCGTGGATGTTGCCCACGGCCTCTTGCCGGCGTCCGGGTCGCCGCGACGTCACGTCGGCGCGCGAGAGGTCCAGCAGCTCCTCGAGGTTCGGCCCCATCTCGTGGTCGAAGCGCCGCACGGCCGCGTCCGTCCAACCGGCCTCGTACGCGTTCGCGCGCAGATGGTGATAGATGAGGAAGCGGACCTTCTGGCGTTCGTTCTTGTCGAAGCCGAGGCGCCGCGCGATCGGATCGAACATGCGCGCGCCCACCTCGGCGTGGCGATGAAACGTCACGCGCCCGTCGGGCAGCATGACGCGCGTCGGGACCTTTCCGATGTCGTGCAGCAGCGCCGACCAGCGCACGGCCGGCTTCGGCACCGACTGGCGCACGACCTGCTTCGTGTGCTCCCAGACGTCCTTGTGGCGGCGCCCCGCCTCTTGCGAGAAGTCCACCGTCGCCTCGAGCTCGGGCAGCACGACGGCCAGCAACCCCGAGTCGTGCATCCACTGCAGGCCGAGGTCGAGCGATCGGCCCATGATCACCGCCTCGATGCCGGCGCGCACGCGCGCGGGCTCGATGTGCGCGGCCAGCGGCGCGGCCGCGCGCGCGGCTTCGGTGATCTCCTGCGGCGGCGGCGGCGCGCCTGCGGCGATCTCCGCGGCGACGTCGAGCAGTGCTTCGGGCGAGCCGAACGACCCGCCGCCCTTTCCAGCGAAGGCGGACGACAACTGCGCGGAGCTCCCTACGTCGTGATCTTCTTCTTGTCCTGGTCGCGCTTGCGCGTCAGGTGATCGATGAAGGGCTGAACCTGCTTCACGCGGCCCGCGAGGGACTTCTCCGTGATGGGGTAGTTCGTGCCGAACTTGAGGCCCTCGTCGTAGAGGAAGGTGCCGACCTCTTCGTCGTCGACGAACATCGGGATCTTCTTCTTCGCGTAGACGACCTTGGCCAGCGCGGGCCAGCGGCTGTCGAGCCAAGCGACGACGTCGTCGCTGAAGACCTTGCGGAAGAGCTCCAGTTCCTCGTCGAGGCGCCCGTACTCTTCGGCGAAGCGCTCCTTGAACGCGGGCGCGCCCTCGCCGCCCTCGGCCACGATCTTCGCCAGCGCGAGGCGCAGCTGGATGACGTCCTCGGCGAAGCGCACGGGCGCTTCGATGTTGCCGTCCTTCGGCGTGATGATGTGAACCACCGTCGACGCCGCGAGGACGCGCGTGGCGTGCTCCAAGTCGGGGTCGGCGACGGCTTCGAGGAGAAGTTTCAGGTCGAACGGCAGAGAAACCAGCGTCCGCGAAATCGTCTCCAGAAAGCTGCGCTCGAGTTCCTTGTCCATGGGTCGGTTTGGGGGGCCGTCGGGTGAGGCCCGAACATCGGGGCCGAATCGCCGGTGAAGACCGGGGAAGAGGAAGCTTTACCCCGGACGGTCGCCGGATACTACCTGAATCGAGCGATTTTCATAGCAGCGCGCCCGGACGCACCGCCGCGTCCAGCGCAGCCGCGGCCTGCTGGCCGAACGCGGCATGCGGCCCGGCCGGTAATTCCAGCGTCAAAACTGGCACGCCGCGGTCGACGCCCAGCCAGCTGCCGAGCGATCCCGGCGTGGGGTAGCCGATGTCGCCGCGCGCCGGCCAGCCGCACGCGGCGGCGACCGCTTCCGCCCACGCGCGCGCCGGCCCGTCGTAATTGACGCAGGCGAACGGCGCGTGCACGGCGACGACGCCGCGCACGGCGTGGGCGTCGACGAGCTCGGCGAAGAGGCGCGTCTCCGGCTCGGACAACGGCGCGGTCCCCGGGAAATAGCCCGGCGCGTGCTCCGCCTTCCAATTGCGCGCCCCGAAGTTGCGGTTGAGATCGACGTCGCGCGCGGAGTTCTTCGCGCCGCGGGCCACCCCGTCGGGATTGAGGGCCGGCACGACGACGAGCGGCTCGGCCAGCAGCCCGGCCCGCAGTCGTGCCACCAGCGCGACCACGGCCTCGACGCTGGACGGCTCGTCGCCGTGGATGCCACCCACGACGAGGAGCGGCGCGATGTGTCCCTGGGTTCCCACCTTCATGCCGGGCGGTGTTCCCGGTAGGACACCGCCCCAGATCGGGCGTCCTGCGGTGGACCGCCCGATCTGCCCCAGCCCGAGCGCGCGAACCGAGACCAGCAACGACGGTTCATCCGGAGGCTCGTCCACCACGCTGGATCGATTTTCACGCGGGAGATAACGTCTTCGCAATGGGCATCAAGCTCGGCGAGCTGAAGGCGGAGGCGAGGACGCTGCTCAGGGCGGGTGAGACGGGGGCGGCGCTGGCGGCCTTCGATCACATCCTGGCGGCGAACCCGCTGGACTACGACAGCAGGCTCAAGGTCGCGGACCTGCTCGCGGGCCTCGGCGATCGCGAGGGCGCGAAGGAGATCTATCAGGCCCTCGCGTCGCACGATCTGCGCTCCGGCCACGCGCTCCCCGCGGTCGTGGCCATGAAGCAGCTCGAGGCGCTGGGCGGCAACGCCGACGCGCTCGTGGACGCGCTCTCGAGCCTGTACGCGCACGGCGCGCCCGCGCTGGCGAAGTTCGCAGCGCGCCAGGCGCCCGTCGATCTCGACTCGGAGATCCCGCGGCCCGATCTCTCGAAGGCCGAGGACGTCGCGGCGATCGCCGCGCGGGCGCGCGCGCGGGCCCTGGATTTTTCGGTGTTCGTGCAATACCCCGAGCAGTTCTTGCCGCTGCCGTTCTTCTCGGAGCTGCCGCGCGAAGTGTTCCGGCCCGTCGCGCACGCCCTGCGGCTGCGCCGCCTCAACGACGGCGACTTCATCATCCGCGAGGGCGAGCCCGGCGTGGCCTTCTACCTGGTGGCCACGGGCCAGGTGCGCGTGTTCGCGACCCAGGCCGGAAAGCAGATCGAGCGCGGACGGCTGCACGAAGGCGCGCTCTTCGGTGAGATGGCGCTGCTGACGCAGCAGCCGCGCACGGCGTCGGTGCAGGTCGTCGGCGAGGCCGACATCCTGGAGCTCTCGCGCGAGAGCCTGGCCGCGCTCACGGCCGAGGTGCCGTCGCTGGGCGTCGCGCTCGACAAGTTCGCGCGCGAGCGCCTGCTGAAGAACCTGCTCGCGACGTCGCCGCTCTTTCGGCCGTTCAACCACCAGCAGCAGCTCGACCTCATCCGCCGCTTCGACGGCCACGAGATCGCGGCCGGCACGGTGATCATCCGCGAGGGAGACGCCGGCCAGGGCTTGTTCGTCGTGCTCGCGGGCGAGGTCGAGGTCTCGAAGCATCAGGCCGGCGGGGGCGAGCTCTCGCTGGCGCGCCTCCGCGCGGGCGACGTCTTCGGCGAGATGTCCCTCCTCGCCCACCAACCGACGACCGCCACGGTCACCGCCGCCCGGGATTCGACGATCCTTTTCCTCGCGCGCGAGTACTTCCAGCGCCTCGTCGAGGCGCTCCCGACGATCCGCCAGTACTTCGTCGAGCTCGCAGAAAAGCGAGACGTGGAGACGCGCATGGCCGTGGGCAACTTCGACGAGACCCTCGCCCGCCACACTTCGCCCGACGCTCGGGTGATTGTTTAGGATGGCTTAGAGAGGGTCCCGCGCCCCCGCCGCGCAGGTCGGGGGAAGCGCCGTCTGGCGGGGGCGCCGATTGCGGGGGGCGCGGGGGGCGAATAGACTTGGAACGTAGTCATGAAAACCCCCACACGCGCCCGTTGGCTCGTCGTCGTGGTCGCGCTGCTCGCGATCGTCTTGCTGCCGCTGATCGCCATGGCGGGCCCGCGGTCCGGCGGCAGCTTCGGCGGCCGCCTGGGGTTCCGGTCGGGCGGTGGCTACTCCGGCGGCAGCTACTCGGGCGGCGGATATTCGTCCGGCGGGTACGGACGCAGCTACTACGGCGGAGGCGGCCCGCACTTCTTCTTCCTGCCCAGCTGGGGTGGCGGCTACGGCGGGTGGGGCGGCGGCATCGGCATGTTCGGCACCCTGTTCGTGCTCGCGGTCGCGGGCGTGGCGGTGCTGTCCGTCATGCGGGCCGTGCGGCGCGCCAGCTACCGTCAGGACGGCTGGTCGAGCGAGGACGACGAGGGCTACGCGCCCCAGGCGGCGCCGGGCCGCGCGTACCTCTATCGCGTGCAGCTGGCGCTCGGGCGCTCGGCGCGCGGGGTCCAGGATCGCCTGGCTGACTTCGCGACGAAGGGCGACACCAGCACGGAGGCCGGGCTCGCCTCGCTGCTGCACCAGACGGCCCTCGAGCTCCTGCGTGAGAAGGACTCGATCCGCTACGCCAACGCCGACGGACGCGGACCGATGAGCCTCACGAACGCCGAGACGACCATGAACAGTCTCTCGCTGGCGGAGCGCTCGCGCTTCCAGGTCGAGCGCGTGCGCGCGTCGGAAGGCCGCGTGAACGCGTCGACGGCCGCAGCCGAGGAGGGCCGCGAGGCGCTGGAGCTCGTCGTCGTCACGGTCGTCGTGGCCACGCGCGCCCCGCTCTCGCAGTTCAAGAGCATCGAGTCGGCCGAGGCGCTCGAAAGCATCCTCTCGGAGCTGGGCAGCGTCTCGCCCGACGGCCTGCTCGGCATGGAGGTCATCTGGACGCCGGCCGACTCGAACGATTCGATGACCGAGACCGACGTCATGACGACCTACCCCGACCTGCGCGGAATCTGAGCGCGGCCGATCCCCCGTTCCACCTAGCCTGGAGACGACCCCGGATGCCCGCGACTCCTCTGCCCCTCTCGATCCCCGCCGCGCCCGCGCCCGAGCCGCTGTGGCGCCTGCTCCTGGATGCCGCGCTGTTCGGCATCACGGGCATCGTGCTGCTCATCATCGGGTACTACGTGTGGGAGTTCATCACGCCGTACAACCTCCGGCGCGAGATCCACGAGAACAAGAACGTCGCCGTCGCCATCGTCGTGGCGGCGTTCATCCTGGGCATGGCCATCGTCATCGCGGCGTCACTGATCCTCATCAAGTGACCAACGCCTGGAGCTGGCGTCATGGAGTTGACGCAGCTTGCCAATTGACCGTCTGGAGCGTGACGGATAGAGTCGATGGGCCCCTGGGTTAGAGATCGCCGCCGTGTTCAAGCTGACCATCGAGGACGACGAGGGGAAGACGACGGTCATCCCGCTCATCCGCGATGAGATGACGATCGGACGCCAGGACGGGAACACCATCCGGCTGACCGAGCGGAACATCTCGCGCCGACACGCGCGCCTCGTCCGCCAGAACGGGACCATGTTCGTCGAGGACCTGGCCAGCTACACGGGCGTGAAGGTCAACGGCGCTCGCATCGTGGCGATGACGCCCGTCGCCGAGGGCGACGAGGTCCAGATCGGCGACTACAAGCTCATGGTGCGGGTGGACCGCCCGGCCGTGCAGGGCAACCCCGACCGGGCCACGATGCCCGCGATGCCGGCCGCGCTGGGCGGGCCCATGAACAGCATCGGTGGGTCGGTCGCGATCCCGACGCGCGGGACGCCCGCCATGGCGGCGCAGGCCCAAGGCGCAGCCCGGCAGAGCCCCGTGCACGAGATCGCCGTGGCGCGCCCGTCGTCGCCCGCGCCCGTCGTGCGGCCGAGCGCGCCCATCTCGCACGGCCTCACCGCCGTGCCCGATCCGCTGGAGGCGCAGCCCACGATTCCGGTGCGCACGCTCGCCGAGGTGCCGGGCGTCAAGGCCAGCGCGCAGACCGGCGCCCGCCTCGTCATCCTCACGAGCGAGCTCGCCGGCCAGGAGTTCTCGCTGACGCGCGCCTCTGCGGTGATCGGCCGAACCGAAGAGAACGACATCGTGATCAACCACCGCTCGATCTCGCGGCACCACGCGAAGATCGTGCGCGAGGGCGATCGCTACACGATCGTCGACCTGCAGAGCGCCAACGGCGTGCGGGTCAACAACGAGGACTACGAGCGCGTCGAGCTGAACCCCGGCGACGTCGTCGAGCTGGGCCACGTGAAGCTCCGCTTCGTGGGCCCCTTCGAGCACTACGTCTTCGACCCGAACGTCCGCCACGACGCGCGGCCGTTCCCGATGAAGATCGTCGCGGGCGCGGGCGTCGTCGCGCTGGTGGGCCTGGTCGCGCTCGTGCTCCGGGGGTCCCACGCGCCGGAGACCAGCGCCGCGGCGCCGACGCCGGCCGCCGCACCGTCGCCCGTCGTGGCTCCGACCCAAACGCCGCAGCTGCTCTTGGCCGAAGCGGCTCGCGCCGTGAACGCCGAGGACTGGCCGGCCGCGCGCGCGGCGCTCGACAAGCTGGGCACCTCGACGGGCGACCCCGAGCTGGACCGACAGGCCGGCGAGCTGGGCAAGCGCGTCGACCTCGAGCGGCAAGCCTCGGCGACGTTCGCGAAGTTTGGCGAGGCGGCCGCGGCGCGCCAGTACGCCGACGCGCTGGCGCGCTACGCCGAGCTGCCGGACGGCAGCGTCTACAGGGCCCGCGCCCGCGCGCGCGCCGACGAGGTGCGTTCGCTGCTGGTCGCCGAGCGCCTGGCCGCGGCCGAGCAGGCGCGCGCGACGGGCCGCTGCGCCGACGTGCGCACCGAGGCCGACGAGATCGAGAAGCTCGACCCCAAGAACACGCTGGCGAAGGAGCTGGTGCGCCT
>DASZUD010000216.1:0-1774 GCA_035548155.1 Polyangia bacterium | reverse complement strand
GCGGCAGCGCCACGAGGCGCACGACGCGGCCGCGGAGGTGACGCGGGCCGCCCGGCAGGAGGACCGAGCACACGAGCTCGGTCCCGATCTCGCAGAGGTCGGCGCTGGTGACGTAGATGCCCGTCGGCGCGAGGTCGACGGAGCGGCCGAAGAGGCGGCCCTTTCCGTCGACGCGCGTGAGACAAACGGCCTCGTCGTACGAGATGCGCGGAGAGACGCGCCGCGAGTGCTTCATTCAGCGACCTCCCGCGATGATTGTCCCAGAAACCGGCGCGCGCGGGCGCCGGGAGCGCGCTCGGTGCCTCATTTTCGGGAGTCTTCGGCCCACCTTCGCCACCTTCGGGGCACATGTGGGGCACCTGCATCCTGTCGACGAAGCGCGCTCTCCTGTAACATCCCTAGGGACATGGCGCCGGACGCTCCCGACGAGACGACCCATAACGCCGTCCCCACGCTCGAGACCCCGAAGAAAGCGCCCGCCGGCGCGAGCGCGTATCTGGTGGTGATCGCCGGACCGAGCTTCGGCGAGATGTACAAGCTCCGCGGCGATCGCGTCGTGCTCGGTCGCGGCGACAAGACCGACGTTCGCATCGTCGACGACGGCATCTCGCGCGAGCACGCGGCGATCGCGCGAGAGGGCGGCAAGATCGTCCTCCTCGATCTCGGTTCGACGAACGGCACCTTCTGCAACGGCGTGCGCGTGCCGCGCCAGGAGCTGGCCGACGGCGACAAGATCTCGATCGGCGCGTCGACGATCCTGAAGTTCACCTACCAGGATCACATCGACGAGCACTACCAGAAGCAGCTCTTCGAATCGGCGCTGCGCGACGGGCTGACCCACACCTTCAATCGGCGCTACTTCCTGGATCGCCTGCACGGCGAGCTGCGGTTTGCCGTCCGGCACGACAAGCCCATCGCGCTGCTGTTCGTCGACATCGACCACTTCAAGAAGATCAACGACACGTACGGGCACCAGGCGGGCGACCATGTGCTGGCCGGCGTGGCGCGGACGATGATGACGACGATTCGCGCCGAGGACGTCCTGGCCCGCTACGGCGGCGAAGAGTTCGCCATCATCTGCCGCGAGATCGAGCTCGGGGGCGCCGAGGCGCTGGCGAAGCGCCTGGTCGCCGCCGTCGCGCAGAAGCCGTTCGAGTTCGAGGGGCAGCAGATCCCCGTCACGATCAGCATCGGCGCGGCCGTGGACCACGGCCGCAGCGAGCCGCAGGCGATGATCGCGGCGGCTGACGCGGCGATGTACGAGGCGAAGCGCACGGGCCGCAACCGCGTCTGCTTGCACAAGCCGAGCGCGGGGTGAGCGCGTCGCCCCGCGGAGTTCTTCGCGTCCGGGCGCGCGGGTTGGTATGGTGAGGCACTCTATGCGCGCGCCATCAGGCACGGTCCGGTTGCTCGGGACCTCGGGGCGATTCGGGTCCAGCGTCCCTCTCTTGGCCTTCGGGCTCTTGGTCCTCGGGCCGGTGGTGTTGCCGGCGTGTCGGAGCCAGTCCGGGCTCACGGGGCCCGGCGCTTCGGCGAGCAACCCGGGCGACACGGCGGGCAAGGGCGGCCCCGTGGGCTCGGCGGCCGTGACGCCGGAGATCGGCGCCGGCGGCACGCGGGCCGGAGCGCCGTCGGCCAACGCACCGGCGCCCGGGCCCGACGAGACGCGCGCGTCGAGCGTGCTCACGGTCGAGAACGGGCAGGAGCGTTGGATGAACGCGCAGGCGGCGGTGGAGGCCGGTTACACGATCGTCGATCTCTCCGACGACTGGAC
>DASZUD010000215.1:0-14396 GCA_035548155.1 Polyangia bacterium | reverse complement strand
CCCCCCACGCCCGCGAGGTGCGCGCGGCCGGGCAGCGCGAGCGGGGTCGTCAGCGCCGCGTGCACGATGCGCTCGGCGTCCGCGCGGTGCGCGGGGTCGCGGTCGTAGCGGCGCAGGGCGGCGTCGAACACGGCGCGCACCTCGGGGCGCGCGGCCCACGCGCGCGCGTCGCCTTCGGCGAGGCTGGCGAGCGGGATCTCCTCGAGCGCGGCGTGCAGGAAGATGCCGGACAGCGCGCCCCCGGGGAGGCGCCCCGGATCGACGGGCAACGTCGCGACGGGCGCGGGCTCCTCGTCGAGCACCTCGGTCGGCGGCCGGTATCCGCCGTGCGCCTGCTTGATGCGCGTGTACGACGTGAGGACGATCCCGCCGTGCCGCCGGCGAACCTCGGCCAGCTCCGCCGCGGGGAAGACGAGCGCCAGGTCCTCGGGCGAGGGCCTCCACGCGGCGACGGCGGCGGCGATGCGCGCGGGCGTCTCGTCGGGCGGCGGCGGGCACAGGACGTCACGCGCTTCGAAGTGACGCCGCGCCGCCGGGTCGCCGTGCAGCGCGCGCAGGCGTTGGTGCACGTGCCGGTAGGCGCCGTTGATGCGCCAGTAGTCTTCGTCGCGCGGGGCGCCCTCCTCGACCTTCGGGTCGGCGGCGTAGGGCAGGTACAAGCGCTCGCGCGCGCGCGTCAGCGCGACGTAGAGCAGGCGCTGATCGTCGCGCGCCGCTTCGAGGTCGAGCTCGTCCTTGAGGCGCGCGCGCCGCGGCTTGCCGGCGTAGAGCCAGCGACGCCCGTCGCGCTCGAAGGCCCGCACGCCCTGGCCGCCCCAGCGGCTGAACGCACCGTAGAGGAACACGTGATCGGCCTCGAGGCCCTTGGCCTTGTGGATCGTCATGATCTGCACGGCCTCGCGCTCGCCCTCGATGCGCTGGACGTTGCCCTCTTGCGGCTCGGGCAGCAGCAACGAGCCGATGAGCGCCGACAGGTGGCGCACGAGCTCGCCGATGGAGAGCGGCGCGCGCGCCCCCAGACCGCGCAGCACGTCGAAGAGGTGCTCGTAGTTCGTGAGGCGGCGCGTGCTGCCGCCCGACAAGAGCTCGCGCCGCGCGACGCCGCTGCCGTCCAGGATCTCGTCGAAGAGCTGCGCCCACGCCCGCGCCTCGGCCAGCGCGTGCCAGTCGGTGAGCCGCGCCTCGATCGGGTGCGCCTCGGGGCTCTGCGCGAGCGCGGGCAGGTCCTCCAGCGCGTGGCCGAAGAACGGCGTCAGCGCGGCGCGCAGCCGGCGCGCCGGGTCGCGCGGATCCTCGATGGCCGCCAGCAGATCGCGGACGTGCTCGGCCTCCGGCGTCTTGTACAGGCCCTCCTGGTTGTAGAGGACGTGCGGGATGCCGCGCGCCCGCAGCGTCGCCGCGACCTGCTGAGACTCTGCGTTCGAGCGCGTGAGCACCTGGATGTGATCCAGCGCGACCGGCGGGGTCGAGGCGCGCAGGTGCTCGATCTCGTCGGCGATCGCCTGCGTCAGCGTCTGCCTCACGTGGCGCAGCGGCAGCCGCGCGACGTCCAGCCCGGGCGCGGGCTGCACGGCGAGCAGCGTGATGGGCGGAGCGTGCGCGGGCGCGGGCGGGCGCGCCGCGACGGCGTCGCGGAACAGCGCGCGGTCGGCGAAGAACGGGGCGTCGGCGCCGTCGTCGAAGATGGCGTTGGTCGCGTCGATCACCGTGGGCGTCGATCGGTAGTTGCGGTCGAGCGACAGCGACGCGCCGTCGCCGCCCGTGATGGCGCGCCGCGCCTCCGTGTAGGTCATGACGTCGGCGCCGCGGAAGCCGTAGATGGCCTGCTTCGGATCGCCGATGACGTAGAGCGGGTTCGCGCCGGCGCTCTCGTGGAAGACCGTGCGGAAGATCTCCCACTGCACGCCGTCCGTGTCCTGGAACTCGTCGATGATCGCCAGCCGGTAACGGCGGCGCAGCGCCTCGACGAGGCCGCCCCCGGCGCCCGGGGGGCGGCGCAGGGCCTCGGCGACGAGGCGGAGCATGTCGTCGAAGTCGTAGAGGCCCTCGGCGGTCTTGCGCGCCTCGAGCCCCTCGCGCACGACCGGCAGGAACAGCTGCACGGCCGCGAGCTCGAGGGGCGCGGCCGCGTCGGCGACGGCGAAGAAGGCCTCTTGGAAGCGCGCGACGAAGCCGCTCGTCGGCGCGCGCATCTTCTCTTCGACGTAAGAGAAGACGTCCTTCTTGTCGTCGACGGCTTGGTCGATCTCGAGGAGGGCGGTCGCGAGGTCGCCGTGTTGCACGAAGCGCGCGCAGATCTCCAAGAGGATGCGGGCGCGCGGCTCGACGGCGTTCGCCGTGACGCCGCCCGCGAAGCGCTTCACCTGCTCCTTGAACGTGATGTCGAAGGGCAGGGCGGCGTATTCGGTCAGCGCGGCGCGCAGGCGCTCTTCGTCGAAGACCACGCCCCACGGCCGTTGCTGCGTGAGGCCGTCGTAGAGCGACTTCTCGAGGCGCTCGATCGTGCGGCCCGCGGCGAGCCACGCGGCGAGGTAGGGGGAAAGGCGCGGGTCGGTGGCCAGCGTCCCGCGCAGCGCTTGCTTGAAGGCCGCCCCGAAGGCGCGCTTGCTGTCGACGTGCTCCTGCGCGAGGAGCCGGCGGCTCGAGAAGGCGTCCTCGGTCAGGACGCGCTGGCAGAACCCGTGAATGGTGGTGATCGTCGCGCGATCGAAGGCGTGCTGCGCCTCCCGCAACCGGCGGCGCGCCTCGGCGTCCAGCGTCCACACGCGCTCGGGCGGCGTGCCGGCGGGCGCGGGCTCGGTGTGCGCGAGGAGACGCTCGATGAGGGCGCGCAGGCGGCGGACCAGCTCCGCCGTCGCCTTCTCCGTGAACGTCACGACGAGGATCTCGTCGAGGCGCGCGTCGCCGCGCAGCACGCGATCGGCGACGAGGTGCTCGAGCAGGTAGGTCTTGCCCGCGCCCGCCGAGGCCTCGATCACGGCTGAGGCGTCGCGCGGGACGCGGGTGAGCTCCTCGGGGAAGACGTAGCCGGGCGCGCTCATTTGGCCCTCCGCGGCCTCTTCTCGGGCTCTTCCACCAAAGAGAAGTAGAGGCCGAAACGGTCGTCGGCGAGCCGGCGCGCGTCTTCTTCGGTCGCGGGCAGCGGGTAGTCGCGCGCGTCGGGGATCGGGCCCCAATCGGACGTGAAGCGCGTCCACTCGTCTTCGCGCAGCATGTGGATGTAGGCCAGCAGATCGGGGCGCGGGCTCCTCGCGCTCCACCCGAGCACGCCCTCGCACGGGAAGAAGTAGGGGTGCACGCCGCGCGAGAGCTGCGCCGCGAGCTGCGTGAGATAGGCGCGCGCGGCCTCGGCGTCCAGCGCGCCGAGCCAGAGGTCCTCGGGCGCGTCCTGATCGGGGCGCAGCACGAGGACGCGGCGGCGCGGCGCGCCGACCGGGCTCGCCGCGGCGAGGACGACGTGATCGACGAACGCGCGCAGCCGGTCGCGGCGGTACCCGTTGTCCTTCGTCGCGGACGACGCGAGGAGCACCAGCGTGGGCGCGCCGCCCATCGTGGCGACGAGGTTGGTCACGCCGTGAAGGAGGACGGCGCGCGTCCCACCGGCTTCGTCGGGCAGACGGACCGCCGGGGCGGGCAAGATCGTGACGTCGTCGCGCCCTTCGGGCCCGTGACCGATCCACAGGGGGGCGAGCCGGCCTTCGACGGCGCCTGCGCCGGCCAGCGTGTCCCGCCATTGGTGGAGCAGCGTCAGGTGCTGCGCGCGCACGGACGCGCCGAACGTCCCCGCAGGCAGCGTGCCGTCGAGCGCCGCCGTCTCGGTCGTCGCTTCGTACGCTTGCGCGAGCGCGCCGTCCGTCGGTGTACCGCCCGCGCGGAACGCACGGGCCAGCGCCTCGCGGAGGAGCGGCAGCGCCCGCGGGCGGTGGAGCTCGAAGTCTTCGTGCTCGCGGAACGCGGCGGTGGCGATCTCGTCGGCGTCGTCCTCGGCGAGCGGAAGCGTCGCCAGCGCCGAGCCCTGCAGCGGACACTGCAGGAAGCGCAGCAAGCGCCCGAACGGCAGGACGCGCCGCTCGCGTCCCGTCCTCGTGGCGGCGGGCTCGCCCGCGGGCGGCGCAGACCACGCCAGCGCCGAGCCGAGCGCGGGCAGCGCTTCCGGTGCCAACATCCGGCGCAGCGTGGGCCACGTGGGCAGGGCGCGCCCGCCTGCCGCGTCTTGCAGCGAGCGCCCGAGGCGGGCCGCGCGGCGCTCGCGCGCGGCCGCCGGGATCACGGCGCAGGCCTCGTCGTCTTCGTGGCGGCGGAGCGGCGGCGCGGGCCGCGTGATCGCCTCGACGTCGCTGCCGCGCAGGTACCCCGCCTTCAACATGTCCACGAGGCTGAGCACGGTCGACGAGGCGCCGAGGCGCTCGCCCGAGACCTCGTCGCGATCGACCCATGAGATCGTGAGGCGGCGCCGCGTGCACAGCAGCGTCTCGAGGAACATGTACTCGTCCTGCTCGCGCGCGGAGACGTCGCCGGGGACGCGCCGCTGCTTGCCGCGCAGATCCAGCTCGCGCGTGACCTCGCGCGCGGGGAACCGACCCTCGCCCATGCCGGCGACGAACACGGCCTGGAACGGCACGGCGCGCATCGGCAGGAAGGTCGAGACCGTCACGCCCTGCGTGAGGTAGCGCCCGGCCCGCCCCGGCAGCGCCGCCAGCGCGGCGCGTACGAGCTCGTGGGCGATGCGGTAGCGCACGCGCAGCCCCGCGGGCGCCACCGATTCGAGGCGCGTCAGCTCGGCGTAGACGCGGGCGAGGGCGGCGTCGTCCTCGGGCCCGTCGGCGACCAGCAGCCCTGCAATTTCGCGGCGAAGCTCGCCCATCCAGGCGGCGACGGTCTGCACGCCGCTGCGCGCGCGCGTCGCGAACCCGATGAGCGCCCGTGAAAGAGCGCCGAAGGCCTGGGCGCTCGCCTGCAGCTCGGGCGGGAGCTCCTCGGGCAGGTAGCGGTCGTCGCCCTGCGTGAAGGCGTGGTCGACGCCGCTGCGCCGCCCTGCGAGGAAGGCGCCCAGCGCGAGCCGCCGCAGCCCCTGATCCCAGTTGAAGCGATCGCCCTCGACGTAGGTGCCCGCGTGGTCGCCGCGATCGGCGCCGTGCACGATGTCGAGCTCCTCGGCGAGCGCGAGCCAGTCTCGCGGGTCCGCGTCGGGGAAGCGCGCCGCGACCACCGGGTGCATGACGAGGCGCAGGAGGTCCTGGCGCCCGAGGGGCCCGAGCGGCAGCGCCAGCAAGAGCTGCGTCGCCTCCAGCACCCGGCTCTCGGCGGCGGCGGGCGCGTCGACGATCGTGTGCGGCAGCTCGGACGCCTCGCGCAGCACGGCGGCCGCGAGCGGCAGGTACGTCTCCGCTTCGCCGGGCGGAACGACGATCGCGACGTCGGTGAAGCGCGTGCCCTCGCGCGCGAGCTTCCAGATCTCGGCGGCGATCGTCTCGAGCTCCCGCCGCGGGTTGGGGCAGGGCCGCAGCGTGACGCTGTCGTCGCCGAGCGCGAGGCGCGCCGTGCCCTCGCGCGCGGGCACCCGGTCGAGGATGTCGCGCTGGAGCGCCGTGAGCAGAGTGGGCCGCTCGTCGTCCTTGTGCGGCTCGGCGAACCGCGGAGAGAAGTCGCACTCGGCCAGGTCGTTCAGCAGCTTGATGTTCTCGCGCCCGGGCCGCGCCCACAGCACCAGCGCGGGCGGATCGTCTTGACGGGCGTCAGGCTCACCGCCGCTCTCGTCCCCGCGGTCCCCGCTCGCGCCGCCGAACAAGGTCAGCTGTTCGCGGGCTCGGCGGCTCGGGAAGCGGGCGCGCTCGGCGGCGCGGGCGCGGCGCGCGCGGCCGTCGTCGAGGTCCTCCCAGAACTCGCGGCACGGGTTCAGCGTGTAGATGAACACGTCGCCGGCCTGCCCCAGCGCCGCGAACACGTTGCGGTACAGGCGCGCCACGTAGGAGATGCCGAACACGTAGGTCGCGGGCGGCGCCTTCAGCGCGCGCGCGGCGTCACTCTCGAAGAATCCGGGCAGGTCCACGTAGCGCCGCCCATCCGCGCGCCCGCGCACCTCGAAGGCGCCGCCGCGCCCGAACAGCGCCAGCCACGCCGCGCGCTGCCACACCTCCTGCTCGCGCTTGTCGTCGTCGGGAGCGCCTGCGCCCTCGAGCGTCTTGCCCGACCGCCAGGCGCGCAGGAGCTCGGGCCGCGCGAACGAATACTCGTCGAACAGCGTCGCCAGCTCCGCGGCGAGCTGGGCGCGGCGCAGATCGATGGCGTCGGGCGCCTCGCCGCCGGCCGCCAGGTAGGCGCGCACGGGGCCGAGGTCGTCGGGCGCGAGGCGGCGCGCATCGTGGAACAGCGCGAGCAGCTCGCCCTCGACGAGCGCGCGATCGACCAGCGTGACGTCGGGCGCGCTGGCCGCGACGATATCGGCCAGATGGCCGCGCAGGTACCGCGACTCCAGGTGCGCCGCCACGCCGTTCTCGCGCGCGACGCCGAGCTTCACGTACGTCTCGATCTGCGGGTTCGGAACGACGAGCGGCACCGGCTCGAAGAGGCCGTGCCCCGCCGCGCGTGCGGCCGCGACGTCGCCCGCGAGCGCGCGCAAGAGCTCTTCGGTGCGGTTCGAGTAGCGAAGGTGAATCATCCGAGCAGCTGCTTCTTCTGGACCTTGCCCATGGCGTTGCGCGGCAGCCCGGCGAGGAGGCGCAACGCGCGCGGCACCTTGTACGGCGCGAGCCGCTCGCGCGCGAAGACCTGCAGCTCGTCGAGCGCCAGCGTGGTCCCCGCGCGCAGGACGACGCACGCGGCGACGCGCTCGCCCCAGGTCGGATCGGGCTCGCCGATGACTGCGATCTCGGCGATCGCGGGGTGGTCGCGCAGCGCCGCCTCGATCTCCAGGGCCGAGATCTTGTAGCCGCCGCTCTTGATGATGTCGACGGAGGTGCGCCCGAGGAGGCGGATGACGCCGCCTTCGTCGCGCACGCCCGTGTCGCCCGTGCGGAAGCGGCCTCGCTCGTCGAAGCTGGCGGCGGTCGCGGCCGGGTCGCCGTGGTACCCGGAGAACATCTGCGTCGAGCGCACGCGCAGCTCGCCGGGCTCGCCGTCCGCGACGGCGACGCCGTCATCGCCGACGACGTCGACCTCGACGCCCGGCAGGGGCACTCCCACGGCGCCGGGCACGCGCGGCCCCGCGTAGGGATTCGAGAGCGCCATGCCGATCTCGGTCATGCCGTAGCGCTCGAGGATGGTCTGGCCCGTCGCGGCGCGGAACTCCTCCAGCAGCGACGCGGGCAGCGCGGCGGACCCGCTCGTGAAGAGGCGCAGGCGCGCCGCGGACGCGGACCACCGCGCGCGGCGCTCCGCGGGCGCCGCACGGTGCGCCTCCAGGAGCTTCGCGTAGATCGTCGGCACGGCCATGAACACGGTGGCGTCGCCGAGGGCGTCCCACGCGGCCGCCGCTTCGAAGGCCAGGAAGCGCGCCTCGGCGCCCGCCCACAGCGCGCCCAGCGCGGCGACGATGAGGCCGTGCGTGTGGTGCAGCGGCAGGACGTGCAGCAGCCGATCGTCCGCGCGCCAACCCCACGCCGTCTCCAGCGAGGCCAGCGTCGCGGCCACCGCCTCGTGCGAGAGCCGCACGCCCTTGGGGCGGCCGGTCGTCCCCGACGTATACAGCATGATCGCGGGCGCATCGGCCGCGGGCGCGGGCGGCAGGGGGCCCGCGGCCACCGCCACGTCGTGGAGCAGCTCGACCGCGCGGCCGCCGCCCGCGGCCGCCAGCGCGGCGCGCATCGCCGGCGTCGCGAGCAGCCTCACTGGACCCGCGTTCGCCACCAGATACTCGAGCTCGGGCCGCGTGTGCAGCGGTGACAGCGGAACCGCCAGCCCGCCCGCGCGCAGGATGCCCAGCAGCGTCGCGAGGTGGCCGGGGCCGGGCTCCGACAGGAACGCGACCGGCGCCCCCTCGAGCGCGCCCAGCCCGCGCGCCAGCGTCGCGGCGCGCTCCCCGAGGGCGCCGTACGATGCGCGCTCGTCCGCGCCGGACAGGGCGGTCGCCCTCGTCGGGTGCGACGCGAGGCGTTCGAGCAGAGGGGACACGGATTCGGGGCGACTCACCGCGGTCGGCCACGCTATCAGCCCGTCACGATTTTGACGAGCGGTGCGAGCTCGTCGCTCATGCCGGCGCGTCATCCCGCCGATGAACGGCGCGAAATGCGAGCCGTGAGGGTCCTCGCCGCCGGCGCTTTGCTCGCTGGGGTAGGGGTGTGTGCGCACCCTGCGCACGCCGCCGAGGTCGAAACGACCGCAGGCGCAGCCTCGCCCGCAGGCAGCGACACCGAGCCCGCCATCACGGCGCCGGGCGTCGAAGGCGACTACCTCCGCAAGATGCACGTGCGCATCCACTGGCGCTGGGTGCACGGCTTCATCGAGAGCGTCGCGATGGCGCGGCCGCCGACCGATCCGCTCAACAACCCGGCGCTCACGGCCGAGGTGCTGTTCACCGTTCGCTGGGACGGCAGCGCCGCCGAGGTGACGCTCAGCAAGACCTCGGGCGTGAAGGCCTTCGATCAGGCCGCCCTCGCCGCCGCGCGCGGCGACATCCCTTATCCGGTGCCGCCGCTCGCGACCTTCGGCGACGACGGCGTCGCGCACTTCCGGTGGGTGTTCGCGCGCGACCGGCGCCTGTGCTCGGAGGCCGAGCTGCGGCGCCGCGAGGATCCGCTCGAAGAGGCGCTGCCGCGGCTGTTCATCCAGGGCCGCCTCAAGGAGGCGCTCTTGCGCGTGACCCGCAGCATGGACGCGGGCGACGCGAACGCCATGTCGGTGTTCGCGCGCAGCTGGCTCTCGCGGCCGCTGTCGGACCGCGTCGCCGACGCTCTCGCCGCCGCGGCGCTCGCGCGCACGGGTGATCGCCGCCAGATCGATCGCCTGCGGCCCGCGCTCGGGCGCCCGGAGACGATCCTCATCGCTGCGCAGGGCCTGGCGGCGCTGAAGGTCGACCTGTGCGCGTCGCTGGAACCCACGCTGCGGGCGCGCGATCCGGCGACCTTCGACGTGGCGCTCGGAGCCTTGCGCGAGGAGGGAGCGCTCGCGTCCGGCAGCCCCTGCCTGGCCACGCTGGCCGCGAGCGTCGACGACGTGGGCGCGCCCAAGTCCATCCGTGCGTCGGCGCTGCGCGCGTTCGCGGCGCTCGATCCGGCCGGCGCGCACAGACGGGTCCTCGCGCTGCTGGGTGACCCTTCGCCCGATCTGCGCGCGGCCGCGGCCACCGCGATCGCCAAGCCGGGCAGCGGTCGGCCCATGCTCTATCGGCTCGAGCCGATGCTGAAGGATCCCTCGAGCGACGTCCGCGCCGCGGTGGCCGCGTCGATCGTCAAGTCGTGCGGCGAGCTCGCGTTCGACTACGTGCGCCCGCTGTTCAAGAACAACGACGAGCGGCCCATCGCCGCGATGATCGAGCCCCTGGCCGAGCTGCCGTCGGCGGGCGCGATGGACCTCATGGAGAAGATCCTCAAGCGCGCGACGCCCGACATGCGGACGCGCATCATCCGCGCCCTCGCGTTCCGGAAGGACGAACGCGCTCGCGCGTTGGTGAAGCCCATGATCGACGCCGCGAAGGACAATCCATACACGGCGCACGATCTGAAGGTGTTCTTGTACTCGGCGTCGTCCGTCGAAGAGCTCATGCCGCTCGCGAAGGATCCGCACCTCGGGATCCTCGCCTACAAGGCGATGCTGCGCGCGGGTCGTCACAAGGACGCCGCCGCGTGGCTCGTCGCCCAGTTCGATCGCGTCTCGCCCGAGGTGCTGGGCGACGCCTTCGGCGCCTGGCTCGCGAACCCGCCCACCAAGCTGGCGGCCGTCCAGTAGGCTGGGCGACGCCGCTTTGCTGCGGCGATCACCGGGGCGCGGGGGACGCGGAGCCGGCCTCGGGCGCGCGCCGAGCGGCTGTCTCGGCGCCGCCGGTCGGTCCAATCAATAGAATCGGCGCATGAACCAGCGCAGGGCGCGCTGGGTGCGCGCCTTGTAAGGGAACGTCAGCTCGCGCCCCAGGATCGGGGAAAGCCACCCGAGCAGCGGATGGTCCTCGATGACGGTCTCGATGCGGCAGAACTGGCGCAGGCCCTCGGGGCCGTGGCGGAGGCCGAGGCCGCTCGACTTGATCCCGCCGAGCGGCGCCTCGACGCAAAAGTAGTTCACCAGCACGTCGTTCACGAGCGCGCTGCCCACCTCGAGGCGGCGCGCCAGCGCGCGCGCCCGCGCCTCGTCGCGCGACCAGACGCTGCCCACGAGGCCGAACGCCGAGTCGTTCGCGATGCCGAGCGCGGTCTCGGCGTCCGGGACGCGCATGACCGGCATCACGGGGCCGAAGGTCTCCTCGCGCATCACCGCCATCTCGGTCGTCACGTCCGCCAGCATCGTCGGCGCGAAGAACTGGCCCGCGCCGCCGCGCGCCTCGCCGCCGGTGACGACGCGCGCGCCCTTGGCGACCGCGTCGGCGACCTGCTCCTGGGCGCGCGTGATCTGCGGCGCGAACGTGATCGCGCCCACATCGAGGCTGCCGTCGCTGCCGCGCGAGGGGAGGGCGGGTGCGCCTTGCCGCAGCTTCGGGATCTCCTCGGCGCACAGGGCGACGAACCGGTCGGCGACCGAGTCTTCGACCAGGACGCGCTCGGTGCGAACGCACACCTGCCCGCTGTGCGCGAACGAGCTCCAGACGGCGGCGTGCGCGGCCCGCGGCAGGTCGGCGTCGGCGAGCACGATCATCGCCGACTTGCCGCCCAGCTCGGCGACGACGGGGATGAGGCGCTCGCCCGCGCGCGCCGCGACCCGGCGGCCCACGGCCTGGCTGCCCGTGAAGAAGATCATGTCGACGCGATCGACGAGCGCCTGGCCGGCCTCGCCGCGCCCCGGCACGACCTGGAACACGCCCTCGGGCAGGCCCAACTGCTTCCACAGCTCGAGGATGCGCAGCGACGTCAGCGGCGTGTGCTCGGAGGGCTTGAGGATGACGGCGTTGCCGCACAGCAAGGGGGCGACGCAATCGGCGTAGTTGTTGAGGAGGGGCCAGTTCCACGGCCCGATCACGCCCACGACGCCCCGCGGGTGACGCACGACGCGGGCGCGCTTGCCGGCGAAGATGAAGGGGTGCCGCAGCTCGTCGCCGAGCGCCCGCCGGCCCGCGCGGCCCGTGTAATAGCGAGTGAGCTCCAGCGTGTAGAAGAGCTCGATCGCCTCCGCTTCGTACAGCGGCTTGCCGCTCTCGCCGACCAGCGTGTCCAGGAAGCCCGCGTCGTCCCGCATGGCGCGGGCGAGGCGCCGCAAGGCGGCGGCGCGTTGCGCGAAGGGGAGGGCCGCCCATGCCGGCTGCGCCGCGCGGGCACGCGCCACTGCGTCGTCGATCTGCGGCAAACCGCCGCAGGCCACCTCCCGTAGGGTGTCCCCGGTCGCCGGGTTGCGGACTACGAGCGGCGCATCGTTCACCACTTGGTTGTACACCACCGCTCGGGCGATCTCGTATGCTGAGGGCCATGCAGCGCCCCCCTCGCTTGGTAGTGCCTTTTTTGTCGTCCGAAACGGCCCGCCGGATCGTCTCTCGGATCGACATGCATCGCTCCACTTTGCGGAATCCAGCTCTCGTGCCCCGTGCCGCGCTCGTTCTCGGCGTCGTCGCCGTCGGCGCCCTCGGCTGCGGACGCACCGAGCTCTTCGGCGCACGCGCGCACTGCGCGCCGACGGATACGATCTGTCAGATGCAGATCTCGGGCAGCGCGGGCACGACCGGCTCGCCCGGCACCGCGGGCCAATCGGGGACGGCGGGGAGCGTCGGCTCGCCGGGGACGGCTGGCAACGTCGGGTCGCCGGGAACGGCGGGCAGCGTCGGTGCGCCGGGCACCGCGGGCACCTTCGGTACGGCGGGGGCCACGGGGACGGCGGGCAGCATGGGCATCGGCGGCATGGGCGGCACGGCGGTGACCTGCGAGCAGATGCGCGAGGTTTGCAACGACAACCGTGACAACAACTGCAACGGGCTCGCCGATTGCCGCGACCCCGGGTGCTTCGGCGACCCCGCCTGCGTCAAGCCGGGCCAGGAGGTCTGCAACAACGGCATCGACGACGACGACGACAAGCTCGTCGACTGCGCCGACCCGGACTGCGCGAAGAGCATCGCCTGCCAGCCCAGCATGGGCCGCGAGATCTGCGACAACGGCCGTGACGACAACAACGACAAGCTCGTCGACTGCAGCGATCCGCAGTGCACGATGTTCCCGGCCTGCCTGCAGGTCGCCTGCACGGCAGACGTCGACTTCGGGACGATCGCGGCGCACGGCGCCTCCGTCGGCCGCGCGGTCGACACCACCGGCTCGACCCAGTCGTTCGCCACGTGCGCGGCGCCGGGCGGGACGGGGCGCGTCGCGCGCTTCGTGCTGACCGACACGGCCGACGTGAAGCTCGACTTCGGCCAGACGGGCAGGGACGCCCACGCGATCGCGCTCTTCCGCGCCGGCGCGAACCAGGCCTGCGATCGCAACCCGGTGACCTGCCTCGACGCGCGCGACTCGCTCATGGGCTCGCGCACCTTCTCGAGCCTCCCCGCCGGCACGTACTGGCTGATCGTCCAGTCGTATGCGAACACGCAGGGCCCGGTGAAGATCACGCTCTCGACCGGCTCGCCGACGACGCCGGAGGTCTGCAACAACGGCATCGACGACGACGGCAACGGCCTCATCGATTGCCAGGACCAAACGTGCGTCAAGGCGCCGAGCTGCGCCCAGGTGGAGTGCTCGCCCGACGCGACGATCGGCGCGCTGGTCGTGGGCGACGCCGCCAAGAACGTGCGCGTCGATCTGACGCGCGCGCCGGACCGCTACCATCCGCTGTGCGCCGGCAAGACGCCGGGCGGTGACGCCGCCGTCGCGTTCACGCTCGCGCAGGCGGGTGGCATCCAGGTCGCGTACCAGCAGACCGGGCACACGGTGTTCTCGCTCTACAAGCAGCCGGCCACCGGCACCGCCTGCGACAACTCGGACAACGAGCTCGGCTGCTCGCCCGAGGACGATCCCGCGGGCGCCGTGGCGTTCTCCGACATGCCCGCGGGCAGGTACCTGCTGATCTTCAAGGCCACGAGCGCGACGTCGAACGGCCCGCCCGACGCGGGCGTCGTCAACCTGCGCATCTCGGCGTTCCAGAACCGCAAGGTCGAGATCTGCAACAACGGCATCGACGACGACGCGAACGGGCTCACCGACTGCGCCGATCCGACCTGCTTCGGGATCAGCGGCTGCGGCGCTCCGGCGTGCACGCCCGACGCCGACCTCGGCAAGATCAGCTGGGGCACGATGGTGTCGACGACGGTCGACACGTCGTCGGCGAAGGACCTCTACCAGACGAGCTGCGGGAAGGGGAACGGCAAGGAGCGCGTCGTGAGGTTCACGCTGACGCAGCCGATGGCCCTCGGCGTCGACTGCAAGCAGTCGGGCTCGCACGTCCTCGAGCTGTCGCAGAACCTCGCGCCGCTGGACACGTGCGACGCGCACCCGCTCGGCTGCGCCGATCCGGGCGTGCTGCCCTTCGGTTGCGGGTACTCGATCCCGGATCTCCAGCCCGGCACGTACAACCTCATCATCGAGGCGTTCCAAGCCGGCCAGGAGGGCAACGTGTTCCTCTCGCTCACGGGCCAGCAGCAGCTCATCCGCGAGATCTGCGACAACGGCATCGACGACGACAAGGACGGCTTCGCCGACTGCGCCGATCGCAAGTGCGTGACCTCGCCGGCGTGCGAGAAGTTCGCGTGCCGCGCCGACAAGGACGTCGGGCTCCTGCCGCTCGACGGCTCGGTGCGCCTGTCCGTCATCGAGACGGCATCGTCGGGCGACGACCAGATGCAGACGTCGTGCGTGAGCGGGCCGGGCGGCCAGGACGGCGTCATCGACTTCCAGCTGCCGGCGAAGGCGACGGTCACGCTCGAGTGGGCGCAAGTCGGCGTCCACGTCTTCCAGCTCTACTCCGACGACGGGCAGCTGCTGTCGTGCGAGGCGGGCACGTCGTTCGGGTGCGTGTCGTCCAACGGTCAGACGACCGGCTCGACGGCGTGGAAGAGCCTGCCGCCGGGCAGCTACCACCTGGTGGTCGACGCCGCGAAGGCGGGCTCGGAGGGCGGCATCGCCGTCCAGCTGTCGGGCCAGCCGTCGCCGTAGGCTGTTCTGCTGGCGCGTCCGCCGCCGCCCCGGGGCGACGGCGGATCCACACCTGGCCGACGACTCCCCGCGCCAAATCGGATAAAATCGGAGCGTGCCTCCGCTCTCCGGCAAGCGAAAGCTTCGGATCCTCGTCGCCAAACCAGGCCTCGACGGCCACGACCGTGGTGCCAAGGTCGTGGCCCG
>DASZUD010000214.1:0-33714 GCA_035548155.1 Polyangia bacterium | reverse complement strand
CGGAACCCGCGGCGGCCGAGCAGCGCGGCCGTCACGAGGCCGGTCATGCCCCCGCCGCAGACGACGACGTCGTAGAAGTTCGTGTCCACGGCCGCCCAGTGAATCCCGCGCCCGGCGGTCAGAGGCTGCGAATCACCTCGCCCACGGGCTGGCCGGCGAGGACGCGCACGCGGCGGCCCTCGACGATGACCCGGCGCTCGGCGATGGCGCGCACGACCGCCGGAAGGAGGCGGTGCTCCTCGACGAGGATGCGCGCGCGCAGCGCCTCCTCGTCGTCGTCGTCGTGGATGGGCACGGCCGACTGGGCGATCACCGGCCCCGTGTCGACGCCCGCGTCGACGAAGTGGACCGTGCAACCGGCGATCTTCACGCCGTAGTCGTAGGTCTGCTTGTGCGCGTGCACGCCGGGAAAGGCCGGCAGCAGCGTGGGGTGGATGTTGACGACGCGCTGGGGGAACGCGCCCAGCACCTCGTTTCCCAGCACGCGCATGAAGCCGGCCAGCACGAGCAGATCCACCTGGTGCGAGCGCAGCGCCGAGAGGATCGCCTGATCGAACGCCGCCCGCGTCTTGTAGTCGCGGTGGTCGATCACGAACGTGGGCAGCGCCGCGGCGCGCGCGCGCGCGACGGCGGCGCAGTCGGGGACGTTGACGCCCACCACCGTGAGGCGCGCGGGCCCGAGCTCTCCGCGGCTGGCCTTGTCGATCAGCGCCTGCAGGTTCGTGCCGCTGCCGGAGCAGAGGACGCCGACGTTCATGACAGGAACTCCACGGGCGCGTCGGCGACGTCGCTCGGCGCGACGTCGCCGATCTCGAACACCCGCTCGCCCTCGGCCTCCAGCACGCGACGCGCCTCCGCGACCTTCGCGGCGGGGACGCACGCGATCATGCCGATGCCCATGTTGAACGTGCGGATCATCTCGGCGTCCGCGACGTTGCCGCCGCGCTGGAGCAGCTTCATGACGGGCGGGATCTCCCAGCTGCCCAGCTTGATGCGCAGCTTGAGCTTGGCGTCGCCCGGCAGCATGCGCGTGGGGTTGTCGACGAGGCCGCCGCCCGTGATGTGCGCGGCGCCGCGCAGGAGGCCCTGCGCGTAGAGGGCGCGCACGGCGCGCACGTAGACCTTCGTGGGCCGCAAGAGTACGTCGCCGAGCGCCGCGTCCAGCCCTTCGGCCGGCTTGTCGAGCGAAAGCCCCATGTGCTCGAGCAGCACGCGGCGCACGAGCGAGTAGCCGTTCGAGTGGAAGCCCGACGACGCGAGCCCGAGCAGCGTGTCACCCGGCTGGATGGCCCGGCCGTCGACGCGCCCGCTCTTCTCGACGACGCCGACGCAGAAGCCGGCGAGATCGT
The DNA here is from genome assembly GCA_035548155.1 of Polyangia bacterium. Lineage (GTDB taxonomy): Bacteria > Myxococcota_A > Polyangia > Fen-1088 > Fen-1088 > DASZFV01. Next base: position 32,365 of record DASZUD010000214.1, on the reverse strand, counting down.
ACTCGCCGGCGGCGTAGAAGCCCGGCAGCTCGGCCGTCTCGCCGCCCACCAGCGCGCAGCGCGCCTGCACGCAGCCGTCGGCGATGCCGGCGATGACCTGCTCGGCCACGCCGACCTCGAGCCTGCCCGAGGCGAAGTAGTCGAGGAAGAGCAGGGGCTCGGCTCCGCAGCAGATGAGGTCGTTGACGTTCATCGCGACGAGGTCCACGCCCACCGTGCCGTGCTTGCCCGTCATGAACGCCAGCTTCAGCTTCGTCCCCACGCCGTCGGTGCACGACACCAGCAGCGGCTCGCGGTAACCGGCGGGCAGGGCGGCCAGGCCCGCGAAGCCGCCCAGGTCTCCCAGGACCTCCGGGCGCATGGTGCGCTTGACGTGCGGCTTGATGCGTTCGACGAGCGAATCGCCCGCGTCGATGTCGACGCCGGCGTCGCGATAGGTGATCCCCTTCGATCCGTTTTGGCCCGAGCTGGACATGTCTCCCTGAATGGCTAGTCTTCCGATTCGCGCTCTGTTGCGGCGCGGCGCGACGCGCTGGCGTTGCCGATGGGCGGCGAGCCGAAGCGCTCCGTGAAGCTTCTCAGCAGGCGATCCAGCTCGGCCGGCGCATCGGGCGCCTCGGCGAAGCGGATCCAGCGGGCCCCGGCGGCGACCGCGCGCTGAAGCTCGCGCGCGCCGCGCCCTGAAACGAAGGCCCGCAGCGTCTCGCCGGCCGGCGCGCACGCGTACATCACCATCGCGCTGCGTCCGGCCCGGTAGTCCATCGCGCCCTCGGCGCGGGTCTGCAGAACACCGGAAGCCTCGGGCGCGGTCGTGCTCGCCTCCGAGATGGGATGCCAGGCGCCGAAATGCACGCGCGCAGCATAACAAAACTGACCGCGAGCCTGGGCAGGTTCCACACCTCGGATCGAAGGATTTTCGCGAGTTCGCCCTCCGCTCCCGGGGTGATATGCTGCCGCGCCGAAGCGGCATGGCCTGGTACAAGCGAGACGAACGAGAGGACGAGCTGTCCGAAGAGAAGCGCAGCATCCCGGCCGGGGTGTTCACGAAGTGCCCCGGCTGCCGCGCTGCCCTCCTGACGGCCGACCTCGAGAAGAACGACAACGTGTGCCCGCAGTGCGAGCACCACTTCCCGCTGTCGGCCGCAAGAAGGCTCGAGGTGGTCCTGGACCCGGGCAGCTTCGTCGAAGAGGACGCCACGATCGAGAGCGTGGATCCGCTGGGGTTCAGGGACTCGAAGCGCTACGGCGAGCGCCTGCGCAGCGCGCGGCGCACGGCGGGCCCCAGCGATTCGGTGAAGGCCGGCTCCGGCACGATCGGCGGCCAGCCCGTTCAGGTGGGCGTGTTCGTCTTCGAGTTCATGGGCGGCTCGATGGGCTCGGTCGCGGGCGAGAAGGTGACGCGCGTCTTCGAGCGAGCCCTCGAGCGCCGCACGCCGGCGATCGTCTTTTCGGCCTCGGGCGGCGCGCGCATGCAGGAGGGCGTCCTGTCGCTCATGCAGATGGCCAAGACTTCGGCGGCCCTCGGGCGGCTGCGAGAGGCCGGGCTGCCGTACATCTCGGTGCTGCTGCACCCGACGACGGGCGGCGTCGCCGCCAGCTTCGCGATGCTGGGTGACGTCATCATCGCCGAGCCCAAGGCCCAGATCGGGTTCGCCGGCGCGCGCGTGATCCAGAACACCATCCGGCAGCGGCTGCCGCCGGGCTTTCAGCGCGCGGAGTTCCTGCTGGAGCACGGCTTCCTGGACCGCATCGTCCCGCGGCGCGAGATGCACGAGACGTTGGGGCAGCTCTGCCGGCTGCTCGGGCCGCGCGGCCGCTGACGGCCGTGACCACCGGCGCCCGATACGTCGATCTGCTCGGGCGGCTCGAGAAATCGCGCACGCTGGGCGTCGAGCTGGGCCTTCCCCGCGTGCGGGGAGCGCTGGCCCGGCTTGGTGATCCCCAGCGCCGCTTCGCGGCCGTGCAGATCGCCGGCACCAACGGCAAGGGCTCGACGGCGGCCATGACCGAGTCGATCCTGCGCGCCGCGGGTGTGCGCACCGGCCTCTACACGTCGCCGCACCTGGCGCGCTTCACCGAGCGCATCCGCGTGGGCGGCGTCGAGGCCTCGGGCGATCGGCTCGCCGAGCTCGGCGAGCGCATCGCCGCGACGGGCGTTCCGCTCACGTACTTCGAGATCGCGACCGCGCTCGCGTTCCTGTGCTTCGCCGAGGAGGGCGTCGAGCTCGGCGTCCTCGAGACGGGCTTGGGCGGTCGCCTCGACGCCGTGACCACGTGCGAGCCGTGCGCGACGGCCGTGACCAGCATCGCCCTCGACCACACCGACTACCTCGGCGGAACGCTGCGCGAGATCGCCCGCGAAAAGGCGGGCATCATCAAGCCCGGCGTGCCGCACCTCCTCGGGCCGCTGTCCGCCGAAGCCGACGACGAGATGGAACGGGTGGCGCGCGAGGTCGGGGCGCCGCTGCTGCGCTTCGGGCGCGAGCTTCTCTCGCCGCCCGCTGGCGCGCCGCTGGGGCTCGCGGGCCAGCATCAGGCCGCGAACGCCGCAATCGCCGTCGAGCTCGCCGCGCAGTCGTGGCGAGCCCTGGGACGCCCCGGGGCGCTGCCGCCAGACGCCGTGAAGCGCGGGCTCGAGGGCGTGCGCTGGCCGGGGCGGCTCGAGCGCGTCGCGAGCGATCTGCTCCTCGACTGCGCCCACAACGTCGAGGGGGCGCGCGCCCTCGCGGCGGCCCTGCCGATGCTCGCGGGCGATCGGCCCGTGGCGCTCGTCGTGTCGGTGGTGCGAGACAAGGACTCGGCGGGCGTGCTCGCGGAGCTCGCCGCCTCCGCCTCGACGATCATCGCGACGCAGTCTTCGAACCCACGCTCCACGCCAGCTCCGGAGCTCGCCGTCGCCGCTCGTGCGGCGCTCGCGCGAGCCGGCGCGTCGAAGGTGAACGTCCAGGCCGTGCCCGATGCGCTGCTCGCGCTCAACCTCGCGCGCCGCTACGTGGGCCACGGCGGGCTCGTCGTCGTCGCCGGGTCGATCTTCCTCGTCGGTGAGGTGCGCGCCCACGTGCTCGGCGAGGAGGTCGATCCCACGCCGCTGTCCGACCCCCTTTAGGATCGGCGGCCGGGTCCGGCCCTCACCAGGTGTTGAGGCTCAACCCACGGGAGGGGGTGCGGCGGGAGGTGCGTGCCGGCTGGCTGTACCAAGCCGTCTGCGCGCGCGGCGCGGGCTCCTGCTCGATGCGGAAGAAGAACAGCTTGAGGTACCGGTTGCGCCCGACCGTCTCGTGTCCGAACAGACCGCCGAGCACCTCCCACATGTAATCGCCCGGGCGCTTCACGCCAGCGGCGTAGAACGGCGCGACCAGCGTGTACCACGTCCCATCCGGCTGCCCGGAGGCCGTCAGACCCCTGCGGTGATAGATGGTCGGGAACACCCACGTCGACTCGTGGTCCGGGCGGCGCCAGTGCGCGTAGAAGGGCACGAGCAGCGTCGTGCGCGTGTCCTGTCCCTTGAAGTCCCAGTAGAGCGGGAACCCGACCGTCGTCGAGCCCGTGGGCGACGTCCGCCGGTAGAACAGCGGCGCGAGGGTGAACGACGTGCCCGCGATCTCGTTCGCGCTCCGGTAGAAGACGGGGAACAGGATCGTCGTGCGCGAGATGTCGAAGTCGTGGAAGTCCCAGTAAAGAGGCAACGCCAGCGTGGTCGACGAGGTGACGTCGCGGTGGTGCCAGAAGATGCCCGCGACGGTCGTCAGCGTCGAGTCGGGCTTGCTGCGCCTGTAGAGCAAGAGCGGCGGGACGACGGTGGTGTCCTGCTGCTTCAGCTCGTTCCGGTGCGAGACCCAGAGGGGCACCACCGGGCCGAAGTAGGTGAGCCGCGAGGTCAGCGACCGGTGCCACCCGAAGAGGAGCGTGAGGAAGGTGCTGCGGCGCGGGCCGTGCGCCGAGTAGAACAGCGGCATGAGGCCCGTCGCGCCCGAGCCGTCCGCCGGATTCGACGAGTGCCACAGGACCGGAAGCAGCCCGTAGGTGCGCTCGGTGCCGTTGGCCGACCAGTAGAACGGCCCCGCCAGGGTCCAGGCCGTGAGCGCGTTGGCGTCGGCGAAGTGCCAGAAGATCGGAAAGAGCACGGCGCGGCTCCTGCCGTCGTGGCGCGCGGCCCACCAGAGCGGGAACAGCGTCGTCGTGCTGTTCTCCTTGTCACGCGAGTGCCACAGCAGCAGGCACAGAAGGCGTGTCTGGTCCTGCTGCAGATCGCGCCGGTAGTAGAGAAGGAGCGGGGGCGCCACCGTGAGGCTCCGCTCGGCGTTGCGCGCGTGGAACCAGAAAGGCACCAGCCCCGAGTCGTGAACGCCGCCCGGCGCCTGGTGGTCGTAGTAGAGCCCGATGACCGTCGTCGAACGACCCGCGCCCGACGAGTGCCAGTAGAGCGGCAGCAGCGCGTCGACCTTCGCGCCATCGGCGCGGCGCTGCCGGAAGAAGGACGGGAAGACGTAGGTGTCTTTCTCGGCCGCGTCCTCGTACGTGCCGAAGAGCGGCGCCAGCACGCGCGCCTTGTGGCCGGGGCCGTCGAGCGCGAAGAACGGACCGAACTGCCGCGTGCGCTCACCCGTCGAGCGCCGCGAGACGTCCGCGTACAGGAAGGGGATGCCCTTCGCGTCGAGGTCTTCGTTCTTGAACCAGAAGTAGGGGCCGAGGAAGCCGCCGGAGCGCCGCGGCCCGCGCGCCGAGAAGCCGATCGGCGTCACCAGAATGCTGACGTACGCGTCGCGGTGGAAATAAAAGAGCGGGAAGACGGCGCGCGTCGTCTCGTCGGTGCCGCCCGGCCGGGCACCGCTGCGGAAGTAAAACAGCGGGAACAGCGCCGTCGTCGTCTCGTCGCCCCACGAGCGGTGCCAGAACGGCCCGACCACCGTGGTCGAGCGCTGCTCGGCCGCGTCGCGGAAGTGCCAGAAGACGGGGAACAGCACCGCGTGCGCGCGCGTGGCCCCGGCCCGCGCGTAGAAGATCGGCAGAAGGGGCCCGACGCCCAGGCTCCACCCGTCGCGATCGCGGTGGAAGTAGCCGAGCGGCGTCGCCGTCGTCGTGGCGCCCGTGCGAGCGCTCGAGAAGCGCCAGAAGAGGGGGAACTGAACGGCGTACGAGTCGCCGTCGTTCGAGCCCCAGAACGTCAGCAACGCCGGGATGCCGCCCGCGGAGCCGTGCTCGTCGTGGTGCCAGTAGGCGAGCGGGAAGATGACGGTCGTCGCCGACTCGTCGCTGGCCCAGTGCCAGAAGACCGGCGCGACGATCGCGTGCGAGCGGCCGGCATTCGAGCCGAAGAACGCCAGCGGGAAGAGCCCCGCGCTGTAGCCGCCGTTTTCGAAGTTGCGCCAGTAGGCGTACAGCGGCGGCACGCCCACGATCGTCGTCGTGTCGCGCGGACCCGAGCGGTGGAAGAACAGCGGCAGCAGGGTCGTGGCGGTGGCGCCCGTCTCGGCGTCGCGGAAGCGCCAGAAGATCGGCAGCAGCGCGCGCGTCGTGCCCTGCGGGTCGTCACGCAGGTAGAAGACGCCGGCGTAAAGGCGCGTCTTCGAATCGTCCGGGTACGAGCGGTGCTGGATGAAGAGCGGCGTGAAGATGCGCAGCAGCCGCTCGGGGTCGTGCCGCCAGAAGGTGAGCAGCGGCAGGAGCACCGCGGTGCGCGAGCGCGCGGCGTCGTCGCGGCTGTACCCGCCGATCGGCGAGACCCACGTCGATCGCTGGCCAGCCTTCTGCCAGTAGAAGAGGGGGACCAGCATCTTGAAGGCCGTCTGGGCCTTCTTGTCGCTGCCGCTCCACCAGATCGGGAAGACCGTGTCGAACGTCCAGTCGGCGCGCCGCGCGTGAAACCAAGGGCCCGCCAGCGTCGTGTTTCCCTCGGCCGAGCCGTAGCTCCAGACCAGCGGGAACACGACGGTCGAGCGGTCGTCGCCGTCCTTGAAGTCCCACAGCAGAGGGAAAAGGACGTGGTGCGCCGTGCGCGCCTTCTTGTCTTCGCCGTGCCAGTAGAGCCACAGGAACGCGCCCTGGGTCTCGTCTCCGTCGCTTTCGTTGTAGCCGAACCACGAGACGAGCGTGCCGCCCTTCTTGTGCGTCCTCGAGTAGAAGAAGGGGATCGCGAGCGTGTTCTCGACGTCCTTGTCGCGCCAGTAGAAGTTCAGCGGCGCGATCCAGGTGAACCCGCTGTCGGGGCCGCTCGACGAGACCGCCAGCGGCGCGATCACCGTGAGGACGTTGCGAGCCGCGTAATCCTCGAAGCGCCAGAAAAAGGGAGCGACGACGCGCGACTGGCTGTTCGGCGTCCACGCGTGCCAGTAGATCGGCGCGAGGAACGAGTAGCCCGACGTCCCGCGCTTCGACCAGTAGAGCCCCGCGATCTCCCGGAACGTCCCCTCGCGATAGTAGAGGTAGAGGATGTTCGTCGACTCGGCGATCGCCTGGCAGACGTGCTGCTGACAGATGCTCTCGGCGGGACACTGATCGTCAGCCTCGCAAGCCGCCCCCAGCGCCGACACCGGAGGAGCCGCCACCGGCCGCGCGGCGGCGGGCGCGCTCGGCGCCGGCGGAGCAGCGGGCGCGCTCGTCTGCGCAAGACGCACCGGATCGAGCGCCCCGCTCGACGCACCCGTCCGCCGAAACGGATCCAGCGAGACGTTCGCCCGCGCCGTTCCTGCCGAAACTGTCAGAGCGCCCAGGACCAGCAGCGCGAGGATGTGACGTGTCTTCAAGCGGTCTCTGTTTTGGTCGTAGTGTCGGTGCGAGCGAAGCGAGCAGGTTTGTCGACGGGAGGCCCAGCTCCGCCGGGCCGGCTCACCTCAGGAGAAGGGGAGGGCCCGCGGGAGCGGCGAACCCCCTTCCGGGCGCTGGGCCCGCGGGAGCGGCCGAGCCCCTTCCGCGCGCTATTGGGGCGGCAGCATCTTCCATTCGCCATTCTCGCGAACGAAAGCGATCTCGCCGGTGTCGCTCTCGTCGCCCTTCTGGCGCAGCACCTTCAGCGTCGCCGTCTCGCCCTTGGTCGACGAGCCCTTGATCTGGAACTTGGTGCCCTCGAACTCCTTCTGCATCTTCTTCAGGCCGCCCTGCGCGTCGCCGAGGCCCATCTGCTGCGCGAGCATGCCTTGGTACATGAGGGCGTAGCAGTCGATGACCTTCTCGACGGCCCCGTCGGCCAGCGCCTTGCGCCAGCGCTCGAACGTCTTCTCGGGCGTGGAGAACTCGGCCCGCGCGGGCGGCAGCTGGAACGAGATGCTGCGGATCTTCTCCTTGGGCAGCTTGATCGTCTGGCCGTTCGCCTCGACGCTGTAGACGCCGTCGTAGTAGTGGATGACCTTGCCCGAGAGCTTCGTCTTGTCGACGAGCTCGATCACCTCGGCGCGCGCGCTGCCCGCCGCCATCAGGGCGGCGGCGAGGGTCGCGAAGGCGCCGAGGCGGACGATTTGTTTGCGCATGCTTGTCACTTGTATCCCCGGCCCTTGGACCGGCCGGCGCTAGGCGGAGATGCCCGGCGCGGGGAACTTCGCGCACAGCGCCTTCACCTCGGCGCGGACCTTGTCCGCGTTCTCGTCCGAGGGATTCGAGATGACGCGGTCCATCAGCGACGCGATCTGCTTCATCTCGGCCTCACCCATTCCGCGGCTCGAGACCGACGGCGACCCGAGGCGGATGCCCGACGGGTCGAACGGCTTGCGCGGATCGTAGGGCACCGTGTTGTAGTTGAGCTCGATGCCAGCGCGGTCGAGCGCCCGCGCCGCGACCTTGCCCGGGACGTTCTTGTTCGTGAGGTCGACGAGGATGAGGTGGTTGTCCGTGCCGCCCGAGACGACCTCGTAGCCCTTCGCCATGAGCTCGGCCGCGATGACCTTCGCGTTGGCGACGACGCGCTTCGCGTACTCCTTGAACTCCGGCTGGGCCGCTTCCTTCAGCGCGACGGCGAGCGCCGCCGTGTTGTGAACGTGCGGGCCACCCTGCAGCCCGGGGAACACGGCCTTGTCGATGGCCGCCTGGTGCTGCGCCTTGCAGAGGATCATGCCGCCCCGCGGGCCGCGCAGCGTCTTGTGCGTGGTCGTCGTCACGACGTCGGCGTGCGCGACGGGCGACGGGTGCACGCCGCCCGCGACGAGGCCGGCGATGTGCGCGATGTCTGCGGCCAGCTTCGCGCCGACGTCGCGCGCGATCGACGCCATCGCCTCGAAGTCCCAGAGGCGCGAGTAGGCGGTGCCGCCGGCCCAGATCAGCGCCGGCTTCTCCTTCTTCGCGAGATCACGCACCTCGTCATAGTCGATGCGCCCCGTGTCCTTGCGCACGCCGTAGGGCACGGACTGGAAGAACTTGCCGGTTATCGACACGTTCCAGCCGTGCGTCAGGTGGCCGCCCATCGGGAGCGCCAGGCCCATCACCTTGTCGCCGGGCTTCAGGAAGGCCAGGTACACCGCCAGGTTGGCCGGCGAGCCCGAGTAAGGCTGAACGTTGGCGTGGTCGGCGCCGAAGAGCGCCTTCGCGCGGTCGATGGTCAGCTGCTCCAGCGGGTCGACGAACTGCTGTCCCTCGTAATACCGCTTGCCGGGATAGCCCTCGGCGTACTTGTTCGTGTAGACCGAGGCCGAGGCCTCGAGGACCGCCTTCGAGACGTAGTTCTCGGACGGAATCAGGCGGATCGTGTCGGCCTGCCGTCGTGCCTCGTTGCGGCAGAGCTCAGCAACCTCGCGATCCGCAACCTCTAGTGCATCGAACATCGACATGTGGCCCGCAAGCTATTCTCCCGCTCGTCGCCAGTCAATGGTTCGGTCGGGTGGTTCCCATTGCGAAACTATCGACAGGAGATATGTTTCCTGGCAACTACTGTCGCCGAACATCTACGACTACGAAGACTCATCAATGAAGAAACTACGGGGCGCACTAGTCGGTTACGGATTCATCATGGAGCGCGGCCACGCGGCGGGGTATCGCGAGCGGGCCACCAGCTCCGACGACGTCGAGATCGTCGCCGTCGCCGACGTCTCCGAAGAGCGCCGCGAGCTGGCGCGCCGGCACTTTCCGGGGGTGCGGGTCTACGCCGACTACCAGGCGTTGCTCGCCGCCGAGCACGCGAACCTGGACTTCTGCGACGTCGCGACGCCGCCGTCCGACCACGCCGAGGTCGCGCACGCCGCGCTCGATCGCGGGCTGCACGTGCTGTGCGAGAAGCCGCTCGCGACGTCGATCGAGGACGCGCGCTCGATGCTCCGTCACGCCGCCGAGGCGGAGCGCGTCCTTTACCCCTGTCACAACTACAAGCACGCGCCCGTCATCAAGACCGTGCGCGGCGTCATCGACTCGGGCCGCATCGGCAAGGTGCACCTCGTGACGCTGCAGACGTTCCGCAACACGCACGCCAAGGGCGTGAACGAGTGGCGCGCCGACTGGCGGCGCGAGCGCCGCTACTCGGGCGGCGGCATCGCGATGGACCACGGCAGCCACACCTTCTACCTGGCCTTCGAGTGGCTCCGATCGTATCCGACGGCCATCACGGCGCGCGCCGCGACGCTGGGCCCCTTCGACACCGAGGACGACTTCACGTGCAGCCTGAAGTTCCCCACGGGAGTCGCCTCGGCGCACCTCACGTGGAACGCGGGCGTGCGCAAGGTGCTGTACACGATCCACGGCGAGCGCGGCGCCATCCGTGTCGAGGACGACGCCATCGAGGTCGCGACCCAGGTCATGGGCCCGGGCGGCGTGGTCAACTGGAGCTTCGATCGCGAGGAGATCTCCTCCGACTGGATGGACTCGAGCCACGTCACCTGGTTCAACTCGCTGTTCGACGACTTCAAGGGCGCGATCGCGCGCCGCGAGTTCGTCGGCAAGGAGGCGCAGGAGTCCTTCCTCTGCGTGCAGCTCATCGCGACCGGCTACGCCTCGGCCCGCGACGGCAGCCGCGAGCTGGCGCTGCCCGGCCTCGCGGCGCTGCAGGGCGACGACGTCACCGACCGCTTGGCGCAGAAGTCGCGCGCCGCCAACGCCACGCTGGACGCGAGCCGCTGAGCGAATGCCGACGCTGCAAGTGCGAGACGTCCACTTCGCGTTCGGGATGCTGTTTCTGCTCCTCGGCGTGGTGGCCACCTACCTCGTGCGGACGTTCGTGTGGGGGCGGGCCCGTCATGCGCGGTCCGACGAGGACGGCGGAAGCGTGTTCCTGCACAAGAGCGCCATGGAGATGGGCTACTGGCTGCTCGATCCGCTCGTGTCGGCGCTCGTCTCGCTCGAGATCGCCCCCAACATGGTGACGCTGTTCTCCGTCGTTCCGGCGCTGCTGGCAGCCATCGCGGCGGCGTTCGGGTGGTTCGCGCTCGCCTGCGTGCTGGCGACGCTGGGCTCGCTCTGCGACCTGCTCGACGGCGTGCTGGCGCGTCGCCTGGGCGTCGCGTCGGACGCGGGAGAAGTGTACGACGCCGCCGTCGATCGCTACGTCGAGTTCCTCTTCCTGGGCGGCGTCGCCATCTATTACCGGACCCATTGGATGGTCCTCCTGCTGACCATGGCGGCGCTGCTGGGCAGCTTCATGGTGAGCTACACCACGGCCAAGGCCGAAGCGATGTCCGTGCCGCCGCCACGCGGCGCGATGCGCCGGGCCGAGCGCGCCGTGTACTTGCTGGTGGCGGCCGGCCTGACGGCGTTCACGCGGGCCGCGTTCGCGGACTCGCCGTCCCACGCGCTGCGCGAGGCGCCCATGCTCGTGGCGCTCTCGCTGGTCGCCGTCGTGACGAACGTCTCGGCCGTCCAGCGCTTCATGGCCATCGCCAGCGCGTTGCGCGTGCGCAACGCGACGCCACCGAAGCCGGCGAACCGGTCGGGCGGCATCGTGGCCAAGCCGCGGCCTCCGGCGAGCTCGACGTAGTGACGGACGCCTCGGGCGCACCCCGTCCCCGGCCGACCTTCTGGCAGTGGATAAAACACCATCTCGCCTCGATCGCGGCGACGGTCGCCGACTATGGCGTCATGGTGGCCTGCGTCCAGCTCCTCCACATGCGGCCCGTCCCCGCGACCGTCCTGGGCGCGCTCGCGGGCGGCGTGACGAACTTCACGCTGGGCCGTGTCTTCACGTACAAGACCCTCGAAACCGGCGTCATGAGCCAGACCTGGCGGTACGCGCTGGTCTCGGCGGCCAGCCTCGGGTGGAACGCCGCCGGCATGCACCTCTTCTGCGACATCCTGGACATGCAGTACATATTCGCCCGCGTCATCACCTCGGTGATCGTCAGCAACGCGTGGAATTACCCCCTGCAACGTTTTTTCGTATTCTCGCACCGCCGCGGGCGGAAGCAGCATCCTACGGCGCCCCCTCATGACCCCTGAACAACCGAAGAATCAGCACGCCGACATCAAGACGGCGATCCCCGGACCCGAGAGCCGCGCCTGGCGCGCCCGAGAGGACGCCCACATGGCGCCCGGACTGCAAGGCTACGCCGTGTCCGCGGGCATCGTCGTCGAGGACGGGAAGGGCAGCGCCGTCACCGACGTCGACGGCAACACGTACCTGGACTTCATCGGCGGCATCAACGTCGGCGCCCTCGGGCACTCGCACCCGAAGTACGTCGAGGCGGTGAAGAGCCAGGCCGAGAAGATCGCCGTGGGCTCCTTCACGTCGCGCGCGCGCGTCGAGCTGGCCGAGCGGCTCGCGGCCAAGCCGCCCGCGCCCGGCGTTCACCGCCTGCAGCTCTACTCGGGCGGCGCCGAGGCCGTCGAGAGCGCGCTGCGCCTCGCGAAGTGTCACACCGGCAAGTACGAGTTCGTCAGCTACTGGGGCGGGTTTCACGGCAAGACCATGGGCGCGCTGTCGCTGATGGGCTCGACGTTCAAGAACAAGCTCGGCCCCATGGTGCCGGGCGCGCACCAGATCCCCTACGCCGACTGTTACCGCTGCCCGATCGGGCTCAAGTACCCGAGCTGCGGCATCGCCTGCGCCGACGTGGGCCGCAAGCAGGTCAAGACGGCGTCCGCGGGCGCCGTCGCGGCCGTCATCGTCGAGCCGCTGCAGGGCACGGCGGGCAACATCGTCCCGCCCAAGGAGTTCTTGCCGACGGCGCGCGCGCTGGCCGACGAGCTGGGCGCCGTGCTGATCGCCGACGAGATGATCACCGGGCTCGGGCGCACGGGGAAGCGCTGGGGCGTCGAGCACTCGGGCGTCGCGCCGGACGTCGTGACGATCGGCAAGGCGTTCGGCGGCGGGTTCCCGCTGTCGGGCGTGCTGACGACGGACGAGATCGCGCGCGCGCTGCCCTGGGGCATCCCCTCGGGATCGTCGTCGAGCTACGGCGGCAACCCGCTGGGCGCCGCCGCGGGCGCAGCCGCGCTGCGCATCATCGACGAGGAGGACCTCACGGAGAACGCGCGCGTCGTCGGCGCGGCCATGCTGCGGGAGCTCGAGGGCTTCGTCGAGAAGTACCCGTTCGTGGGCTTCGTGCAGGGTGAAGGGCTGTTCCTGCGCGTCGAGCTCGTGCGCGACAAGAAGACGAAGGAACCGCTCCCGCGCAAAGTCACCGAGCGCATCTTCACGGAGTGCGTGCGGCGCGGCCTTTTGACGATGGCCTACGCCGCGAGCTTCCGCATTCAGCCGGCGCTCACGATCGACGAGGCCACGGCGAAGAACGGGCTCGCGATCCTGGCCGAGGTCTTCGACGCCGTGGCGCGCGAAGGCTACTGGAAAGAGTAGGGGCCCCATGGCGGCGAACCCCCGGTCTGCCGCCGTGCCACGCCCGGAAGGCGCGCGCGCGTGGATCGCCCACGTGCTGGCCGTCTGGTTCGGCTGCGGCCACCTGCCGCTCATGCCGGGCACGTGGGGCACGTTGGGCGCGATCCCGCTCTACCTCGTCGTGCGCCCGTTCGGCGTCGGCGCCGTCGCCGCGACGGCCGTCGTCGTGACGCTCGTGGGGATATGGGCCGCCGGAATCGTCGAGCGGCGCTTCGGCACGAAGGATCCGCAGATCGTCTGCATCGACGAGGTCGCGGGCGTCTTCGTGACGTGGGTCGCCGCGCCGCCAACTTGGCCGGGGCTCGTCGCCGGCGTCGTGCTGTTCCGGATCTTCGATCAATGGAAGCCGTGGCCCGCGCGCGCGGCCGAGCGGCTCGGCGGCGGAGCGGGCGTGATGCTCGACGACGTGGCGGCGGGCATGTGGGGCGCCGCCCTGCTCGCGGCGGCGCGCCTGCTGCACTGGCTCTAGGTTCGCCTCAGGCGTGAGAGTCGACCGTGCGACGGTCGCGCGGCCCGGGTTCGTGCCCGGCGGGTCCGGACGTGGGACGCGGCTCCTCGGCGCCCGACGCGGGCGGGTGGCGGAAGAGGCGCAGCATCGCCGGCAGCACGATCACGGCGGTCGTGAGGCACGTGATCTCGCCCAGCACGGCCAGCAGGCCGAAGAGGAAGAGGCCGACGTTCTTCGCGACCAGCAGCGACGAGTAGCCGACGATCGTCGTCAGTGAGCAGAGGCCCACGGCGCCGCCCGTCTCTCGCACGGCGGCGTCGACGTCGTGCGTGCCGTCGCGCACGTATCGCGCCATGACGTTGACGGCGTAGTCGACGCCGATGCCGAACGTGATGGGGAAGGCGATGAAGTTCACGAAGTTGATCTTGATGCCGAGGCCCAGCGTCGCGCCGAGCATCCAGATCACGCCCACGACCAGCGAGCCGATCACGAAGGGCGTCGCGAGCCCGCGCCGGAAGATCAGCAGCACCGTGACGACGACGCCCGCGAACGCCAGCCCCGAGGCCAGCGGTCCGTCGCGGCGCATGGACTCGATGATGTCCGACGTCAGCGGCGGCCCACCGGCGACGCGCGCGGGCCGGCCGCCCATCTCGGTCGGCGTCTGCGCGATCTCGCGCAGCGCGCGCACGAAGCCGGAGATGGTCTCGCCGCGCCACCAGCTCGTGGCGGGGTTCGGGAACACCAGCACGACACGCCCGCGGTCACCGTTTCGCTCGCGCAGGCCCACGGTGAGGGCATTCGGGATCTCCTGGTCCTCTATGGGGCTCGGCCGGCCCTTGCCGAGGATGCCGTCGAGCCGCCGCGTGTCCTCGGGGGACAGCCGCGCCCGCACCTTGGGAGTCATCTTGCGGCGGAGCGCCTCGACCTCCTCCGCCTTCTCCGCCTGATCCGGCGGCACGAGATCGTCGTACGTGCGAATCGAGGCGATCATGTCCTTGAGGGGCGGCTTCGTCGCGGCGGCGCGCAGCTTGGCGGCGACGGCGCGCGCCTCGGCGACGCTGTCGGTGAGGATCGCCGTGGGCGTCAGGTAGCGGCCCATGAGCGTGTCCATCTTCTTGCCCCAGAAGCCCTCGCCCGAGATCCAGGTGTCGCGACGGCGAAGGTGCGAGAAGTCGTATTCCAGGCTCTGGCTGCCGAAGTGGCGCAGCTGCCACCCGGCGACGATCGTCACGAGCGACGCCGCGACGACGATCGTGCGCGGGTGCGAGAGCACGACGCGAGAGACGCGCGCCATGAGCGGCCGGCGCTTCGGTCCGGGTCCTTCCACGCCCAGCCGCCCGCCGTCGAGCCACGCGATGAGCGAAGGCCCGAGCACGAACGTCGAGCCCCACACCAGCACCATGCCGAGGCCGCCGATGATGCCGAACTGGCGGAAGCCGCGGAACTGCATGGCGACCAGCGACCCGTAGGCGACGCCGGCCGCGAGCGCGGCCGACAGCGTGCCCTTGCGCGTGCCCTCGAGCGCCACCTCGAGCGCGCGCTCGATCGAGGCGCCCGCGCGGCGCTCCTCGACGTAGCGCGCCAGCTGGATGATGCCGAAGTTCACGCCGTTGCCGACGATGATCGACCCGAGGAAGGCCGTGTTCGAGTTGAGCTCGGTCACGCCGAACGGCCACAAGCTCGCGACGGCGAACGCGTAGGCCGCGCCGGCGAACAACGGCAGGAACAGGGCGGGCACGGCGCGCCGCCAGCCGTAGAAGACGACGATCGCGACGACGACCACGAGCCCGACGAGACCGAACGAGATCGAGAGATCCTCGACGAGCGCGGCCATCTCCTCGGCCGAGATCGCGACGTCTCCGGCGAACCCGACGCGCAGCCCCGGGCCGTAGTGCGAAGGTCCGCCGAGGGCCGCCAGGTCGCTCTTCACGCGGTGGATGAGCTCGGCGGCGCGCGAGGCGCTGGTCGAGAAGCCGCCCACGTCGACGAGCATCAGCGTCGTGCCCAGCTTCGAGCTCGAGAAGCGATCGTGCTCGAGCTCGGGACCGGATGTCTTCTCGCGGTACTTGTTCTCGATGTCCGAGAAGTCGACCGAAGGCTCGGGCTCGTTCTCGTCGAGCAGCGTGCCGGTCTGCTGGGCGTACTCCCAGTGGATGCGGTCTTCGATCCGCTGCCGCACCGTCTGGATGTCGCCCAGCTCCGCCAGCATGGCGGCGTGCTTCTCGACGAAGGCGCGCTCGGCCGCGTAGCCCGTGCGCACGTCGCTGACGAGCTCGGGAGGATACTTGCGCACGCGCGCCGCGAGATCGTCGAGGAGGTGCTCCCCCGCAGCCAGCGTGCCGCCGGCCTTCGCGTCGATCTCGACGACGACGCCGAGGTACTGCAGGCCCGCCATGCGGTGCCGCAGCTCCTGGATCGCCACGACGCTGGGGGCGTCGCGCGGCAGCAGCTCCTCGATGTCGCTGCGCAGGTTGCGGTAGAGCGACGCCGTGCGCCAGGCGCAAGGGATGGCCAGCAGTGCGGCAATCAGCCACAGGAGGCGTCCGCGCCGCAGGGTCCACGCGACATACCGGCGGGTGAGGGGAGTTGGCTCGCTGACAGTAGGTAAGGCCAAGGCGGCGCGGATAATAGCCGACGGAGAGCCGCGCGGGGCGTCAGGTCCTTACGGGGACGGTCACTCGATGTGGTAGGGTCGGGACACCCTCGATGCGCTTCGTTCCCGACCGCTCCGGCTTCGAAGAGTTGGCCCGCCGCGGCCGGCTCACGTTCGTCTACAAAGAGGTCGTCGCCGACTCCGACACGCCCGTGTCCGCGTACGCCAAGCTGGGTCGTGGCCCCTATTCGTTCCTGCTCGAGAGCGTCGTCGGCGGCAACAAGTGGGCGGCCTACAGCTTCGTGGGCGTCCGCCCGCGCGCCGTCGTGCGCGCGCGGGGCGAGGACGTCGAGATCCTCACCGCTGATCCGCGCTCGAACGACTTCGTCGTGAGCGAGCGCGTCAAGGCCAAGGAGCCCGTCCGCTTCCTCGACGAGTACCTCGCGAAGCTGCAGCCCGCCGTGCCGCCGGGGCTGCCGCGCTTCTTCGGCGGCGCCGTGGGCTTCCTCACCTACGACATCGTGCGGTCGTTCGAGCGCCTGCCGAGCACGAAGCCCGACGATTTGGGCCTGCCCGAGCTCTGCTTCGCGATCACGGACACCGTCGTGATCTTCGACAACCTGCGCGGCACGCTCAAGGTCGTGTCGGCGGTCGAAGTGGGCGATGGCCCGGGGGTCGACCTCGACCGGCTCTACGCCGACGCGTGCCGCCGCATCGACGGCGTGCTCGATCGCCTGGCGAAGCCGACGCCGCCGATGCGCGCGCTCGATCCGGTGCCGCCGTCGCCCGTGCCGGTGCCGAAGTCGACGATCACGCAGGAGGCCTTCGAGGCCGGTGTGCGCCGGATCAAGGAGTACATCCTCGCGGGCGATGCGTTCCAGGTCGTCTACTCCCAACGGTTCGAGATCCCGAGGGGCGACATCGACCCGTTCGACGTCTACCGGGCGCTGCGCGCGACGAACCCGTCACCGTACATGTTCCACCTCGAGTACCCCGACGCCGTCGTCACGGGCGCGTCGCCCGAGGTGCTCGTGCGCATGGAGGGCGGCTACGTCGAGGTGCGCCCCATCGCGGGCACGGCCCGTCGCGGCGCCACGCCCGAGGAGGACGTCCGCCTCGAGAGCGAGATGCGCAACGATCCGAAGGAGGTCGCGGAGCACGTCATGCTGATCGACCTCGGCCGCAACGACGTGGGCCGCGTCAGCGCGCCCGGCACCGTGCGCGTCACCGAGACCATGGTCACCGAGCGCTACTCGCACGTCATGCATCTGGTCTCGAACGTGCGCGGGCAGGTGGCGCCGGGCGTGCGGCCCGCCGACGTGCTGCGCGCGGCCTTCCCCGCGGGCACGCTCTCGGGGGCGCCCAAGATCCGCGCCATGGAGATCATCGAAGAGGCCGAGCCGTTCCGCCGCAACCTCTACGGCGGCGCCGTCGGGTACATCGGCTACACCGGCAACCTCGACACGGCGATCGCGATCCGCACGCTGGTCACGAAGGGCGACACGATCTACGTGCAGGCGGGCGCCGGCCTCGTGGCCGACAGCAAGCCCGAGGCGGAGTACGCCGAGTGCCACAACAAGGCGCGCGCCGTGTGCGCGGCGGTGGAGATTGCGCGCAACGCCGGCGCGGCCCCGAAGAGCGGCGGGAAGAACTGATCATGCTCCTCGTCATCGACAACTACGACTCGTTCACCTACAACCTGGTCCAGTACCTCGGCGAGCTCGGCCAGGCCGTGCGCGTCGTGCGCAACGACGAGATCGCGGCGGCCGAGATCGGCGCGCTGGCGCCGTCGCACGTCGTGATCTCGCCCGGGCCGTGCACGCCCAACGAGGCCGGCATCAGCCTGGAGACGATCAAGCTGTGGGCGGGGAAGATCCCGATCTTCGGCGTCTGCCTCGGCCACCAGTCGATCGGGCAGGCGTTCGGCGGCAAGATCGTGCGCGCCGCGCGCGTCATGCACGGCAAGACGTCGAAGATCTTCCACGACGAGAAGGGCGTCTTCACGGGGCTGCCGAACCCGTTCGAGGCGACGCGCTACCACTCGCTGCTCATCGAGCGCCAGAGCGTCCCCGACTGCCTGGAGATCACGGCCAAGACCTGGGACGAGGAGATCATGGCCGTGCGCCACAAGACGCTCCCCGTCGAGGGCGTGCAGTTCCACCCCGAGTCGTTCCTCACGACGGCGGGCAAGGACATCCTGCGCAACTTCCTGGAGAAGAAGGGCCGACCATGAGCGGCGGCGGCGTCCGCACGAACACGCCGCTCGGGGCGGAGATCACGGGCACGGGCGTCAACCCCGACTTCGGCGTGAAGGACGCGCTCGCGCGCGTCGTCGACAAAGGCGATCTCTCCGCCGATGAAATGTTTCGCGTCGTCGGCAAGATCATGGACGGCGAGGTCTCGCCCACGCTGATCGCGGGCCTGCTGGTCGCCCTGCGCATGAAGGGCGAGACCGTGGGTGAGGTCGTGGGTGCCGCGCGCGCGATGCGCTCGCGCATGGTGCCCGTCGAGTTCGAGGCGCCGGTGATCGTCGACACGTGTGGCACGGGCGGCGACAACTCGCAGTCGATCAACATCTCGACGCTGGCCTCGTTCATCGTCGCGGGCTGCGGCGTCGTCGTCGCGAAGCACGGCAACCGCGCGCAGACGTCGAAGTCCGGCTCGCACGACGTCCTCGAAGCGCTGGGGCTCGACTCGGCGCCCAGCCCCGAGATGGCCGCGCGCTGTCTCCGAGAGGCGAAGCTGGCCTTCCTGTTCGCGCCCGCGCACCACGGCGCGACGAAGCACGCCGGCGGGCCACGCAAGGAGCTCGGCGTGCGCACGATCTTCAACCTGCTCGGGCCGGTGACGAACCCGGCGGGCGCGCGCTTCCACGTCAACGGCGTCTTCAGCCGCGAGCGCTGCGAGCTGCTCGCGCGCGCGCACAACGTGCTCGGGTCCAGGCGCGCGCTGGTCATCCACGGCGCGTCGGGCCTGGACGAGTTCGCCCCCGCGGGCATCACCCACGTCGCCGAGCTGAAGGACGGCGCCGTGCGCACCTACGAGGTCACGCCCGGCGACTTCGGTCTGCCGCCCTGCGACCCGATCGGCCTCCTCGGCGGCGCGCCCGAGTTCAACGCGCTCGTCATGAACGAGGTGCTGTACGGCGTGCCCCAGCACGACGCCGTGCGCGCGGCGGCGATCATGACGGCGGCCGCAGCGCTCTACGTCGCCGGAGAGGCCGTGGACCTGCGCACGGGCGCGCAGCGCGCCCACGCCGCGCTGTCGAGCGGCGCCGCGCGCGCGGTGCTCGAGACGCTGCGGGCGCTCACGCCCAATGGCAAAGGCACGACGGGAGCGGCAGCCTAGATCATGATCCTCGACGACATCCTCGCGCGCACGCGCGCTGACCTCGCGGCGCGCAAGGCGAAGAAGCCGCTGTCCGATCTCGAGAAGGGCTTGCCCACGGGGCCGACGGCGCGCAGCCTCGCCAAGGCGCTGCGGCCCGGAAGGCCCGGCGAGCAGGTGACGTGCATCGCCGAGTTCAAGCGGCGCTCGCCCTCGGCCGGGTGGATCCGCGAAGGCGCCAAGCCCGCCGAGGTCGCGCGCCTCTACGCCGCGGCCGGCGCCGCCGCGCTCTCGGTGCTCACCGACGAGCCGTTCTTCGGCGGCACGCTGGACGACCTCACGACGGCGCACGCGGCGACGACGCTGCCCGTGATGCGCAAGGACTTCATCGTCGACGCGTACCAGCTGGCCGAGGCGCGCGTCGCAGGCGCCGACGCCGCGCTGCTCATCGTCGCGGCGCTCACCGACTCGGAGATGTCGGCGCTGCTGGCCGTGGGGCAGCTCTACGGCCTCGAGCTGCTCGTCGAGGCCCACGACGCCGAGGAGGCGCGGCGGGCCGTCGCCGCGGGCGCGCGGGTGATCGGCATCAACAACCGCGACCTCAAGACGTTCACCGTCGATCGCGATCTTGCGGTGCGGCTGCGGGGGGAGATCCCGACCGAGCGCATCCTCGTCGCCGAGTCGGGCATCCGCGATGCGGCCGACGTGAAGCGGCTGCGCGACGCCGGAGTCGACGCGATGCTCGTGGGCGAGACGCTGATGCGCGCGGAGGATCCCGGGGCCACGCTGCGCGCCCTGTTGGCTGCGCCGTCGTGACCGCGCGGCCCACGTTCCTGGTCAAGGTCTGCGGCATCACCTCGCCCGAGGACGCCGTGTCGGCCGTCGAGGCCGGTGCGGACGCGATCGGCGTCAATCTATGGCCCGACTCGAAGCGCTTCGTCGACGAGGCGAGGGCGCGCGCCGTGCTCGGCGCCGTGCCGGCACACGTGCTCAAGATCGGCGTGTTCGTCAACGCGCCCGCGGACGAGATCGCCGAACGGCTCGACGCGCTGGGCCTCGACAAGGCGCAGCTGCACGGTAACGAGCAGGCGCCGCATTACGCGAGCATCCCGAACGATCGGCTCGTGCGCGCGGTGCGCGTGCGCGACGAGGCGACGTTCTCCACCGAGGCGCTGTGGCACCCGAGCCTGTGGCTCTACGATGCGTTCGTCCCCGGCTACGGCGGCGGCGGCCAGAAGGCACCGTGGCCGCTGGTCGCCAAGCACGCGCGTCGGCCGTACCTGCTCGCCGGGGGCCTGACGCCCGACAACGTCGCCCAGGCGATCCTGGCGACGCGCCCCGACGGCGTCGACGTCGCGAGCGGCGTCGAGCGCTCGCCGGGCGTGAAGGACGCGGCGCGACTGAAGACGTTCGTCGAGGCCGCGCGCGCGGCGGCGCGCGCGCTATAGTGCCGCCAACATGACTGCATCACCGGCCCCCTCGCGCCCCGGCCGCTACGGCGAGTTCGGCGGACGCTACGTCTCCGAGACCCTGATTCCGTCGCTGGACGAGCTGACCGCCGCCTGGGCCGCCGCGAGCGCCGACCCCCAGTTTCAGGAAGATCTCACGCGCCTGCTCACCGACTACGTGGGGCGTCCCACGCCGCTCAGCTTCGGCGCGCGCCTCTCGGCCGAGGTGAGCCGCGAGGCCGGCCGGGCCGTGCGCATCTACCTCAAGCGCGAGGACCTCTGTCACACGGGCGCGCACAAGATCAACAACTGCCTCGGGCAGGTGC
The DNA here is from genome assembly GCA_035548155.1 of Polyangia bacterium. Lineage (GTDB taxonomy): Bacteria > Myxococcota_A > Polyangia > Fen-1088 > Fen-1088 > DASZFV01. The sequence goes on along the minus strand of DASZUD010000214.1, from coordinate 11,484 downwards.
TGCTGGCGCGCCGCATGGGTAAAAAGCGCATCATCGCCGAGACGGGCGCCGGCCAGCACGGCGTGGCCACGGCGACGGCCTGCGCGCTGTTCGGCCTGCCGTGCGAGATCTTCATGGGCGCGACCGACGTCGAGCGGCAGTCGCTGAACGTGCTGCGCATGAAGGTGCTGGGCGCGAAGGTGCACGCCGTCACTCAGGGCACGGCCACGCTCAAGGACGCGATGAACGAGGCCCTGCGCGACTGGGTCACGAACGTGCGCACCACCCACTACGTCATCGGCAGCGTCGCGGGCCCGCACCCTTACCCCGAGCTCGTGCGCGAGCTGCAGGCCGTGATCGGCCGCGAGGCGCGCGAGCAGATCCAGGAGGCCGAGGGGCGCCTGCCCGACGCGTGCGTCGCCTGCGTGGGCGGCGGCTCGAACGCCATGGGGCTCTTCCACGCGTTCGTGCCCGACAAGTCGGTGCGCCTCTTCGGCGTCGAGGCCGCGGGCGACGGCGTCGAGACCGAGCGTCACGCGGCGACGCTGTCGAAGGGCCGCGTCGGCGTGCTGCACGGCGCGCGGTCGTACGTCCTGTGCGACGAGGAGGGTCAGATCGCCGAGGCGCACTCGATCTCGGCGGGCCTCGACTACCCCGGCGTCGGGCCCGAGCACTCGTACCTCAAGGAGACGGGGAGGGCGGAGTACCTCTCGGCGACGGACGACGAGGCGCTGGGCGGCTTCCAGCTGCTGGCGCGCACCGAGGGCATCCTGCCCGCGCTCGAGAGCTCGCACGCGATCGCGGCGCTCGTGCCCGTCGCGCGCAAGCTGTCCGACGGCGCCGTCATCGTCGCGTGCGTCTCGGGCCGCGGCGACAAGGACATGAACACGATCGCGAAGCGCCTGGGTGTGACCCTGTGAGCCGCCTTCAGAAGGTCTTCGAGCGGGCGCGCAAGGCGAACCGCAAGGCGCTGGTGATCTACCTCACGGCCGGGGATCCCGACCACGAGACCAGCATCCGCTGCGCGAGCGCCGCCATCGAAGCGGGCGCCGACGTCATCGAGATCGGCGTGCCGTGGAGCGACCCCTCGGCCGACGGCCCGGCGATCCAGGCGGCCATGCTGCGCGCGCTCGCGGCGGGCGGCGGGCTCCGCCGCGCGCTCGAGCTCACGCGCACCGTGCGCGACAAGAACCCGGACGCCGGCCTCGTGCTCTTCGGGTACTCGAACCCGATCGTCGTCATGGGGCCCGACGTGTTCGCCCTCAAGGCGCGCGACGCGGGCGCCGACGCCGTGCTGGCGGTCGACTATCCGCCCGACGAGGATTCACGCCTCACTTCAGCTCTCACGCGCGAGGGCCTCGATTTCATTCCGCTCCTCGCGCCAACGTCGACGCCCGCGCGCATCGCCGCCGCGGCCGGCGCCGCGGGCGGGTTCATCTACTACGTGTCGATGACCGGCATCACCGGGACGGCGCTGGTCGACGTCGCCGAGCCGCGCGCGCAGGTGACGGCCATCCGCAAGGCGACGAACGAGCGCATCCCCGTCGTCGTCGGCTTCGGCATCAAGACGCCCGAACAAGCGCGCGAGGTCGCCGGCTTCGCCGATGGCGTCGTCGTGGGCAGCGCCGCCGTCGAGATCGTGCGCAGGGCCGTCGAGGCCAAGCGCGATCCCGCCGCCGAGCTCGCCACCTTCGTGCGCGCCTTTCGCGCGGTTCTTTAACCGCGCTCGGGCTCGCGCGGCTCGATCTTGCCCACGCGCGTGCGGAGCTCGGTCACCGTCCCGGGGCCGAGCTCGGCGTTGAGCTTGGCGAGGATCTCGCCACGCAGCAGCGTCACCTCGTGCGCGAGCGCCGAGGTGGCGACGCGCACGAACAGGGTCGTGCCGGCCATCCGTTCGGGCATCGTGCGCGTCCGCAGCAGCTCGCCGACGATGCGCCCATAGACCTCGAACACGCGGAATTCGAGCGCGCGCCCGTGACCGCCGAGGCGCGCCAGCACCTGGCCCATGAGGTCGGCCGTCGTCGCGGGAGGGCCCACGTGCTCGCGGTGCTTCGGGCGCCACGGCTTCCAGGGCTTGTCGTACTTCTCGGGCTTCTGGAACTTCCGCTCGCCCTCTGTCGACTTCGCCTTCAAAGCGGCCCCAGAATACGCACGCCACCGCGCGCGCCGCAATCGGGGGCGGCCTTCCGCGCTATGCTCCGCGCATGCCGCGCCACACCGTCACCAGCCCCGACGCCCCGAAGGCCATCGGTCCGTACGCGCAAGCCGTGAGCGCCCAGGGCCGCCTCGTGTTCTGCTCCGGACAGATTCCCCTCGATCCCAAGACCGGCGAGATCGTCGGGGCAGGGGACGTGCGCGAACAAACCGAGCGCGTCATGCAGAACCTCGCCGCCGTCCTCAAGGCCGCGGGCGCGAGCTTCGCCAACGTGACCAAGACCACGATCTACCTCATCGACCTGCAAGACTTCGCCGCCGTGAACGAGGTCTACGCGAGACACGTCGGCTCAGCTCCACCCGCCCGAGCGACAGTCCAAGTCGTCGGCCTCCCCAAAGGCGTCTCAGTCGAGATCGACGCAATAGCAGTCGTCGACTAGACGCACCTGGAGGCGTCGGAGCGAACGCAGCGGGCGGGTCCCCAAAAAGCAAAGGCGCGGCTTTGCCGCGCCGGTTCACCTTTTACGAAGGACCTGGGGAGGTCCGCGGGAGGGGCGGAAGCCCCTTCCGCGAAGCGAAGCGTCTTTTAGGCTTTCGCGACGAGCCCGGAACGCAGGCAGCGCGTGCAGACGCGGATGTGCGTGTTCGAGCCGTCAACCTTGGCGTGAACGCGGCGCAGGTTGGCGCGCTGGGTGCTGCGGGTCTTGATGTTCGAGTGGCTCACGTTGTTCGCGACCCGCCGCTGCTTGCTGCAAATGGCGCACTGGGCTGGCATAAAGTTTCCTCCGGAAGGGCGGTACCTTTAGCATCGAGCCATGGAAATCGCAAGCCGGCGCACCAGCGGAATCGCGCTGGCCGGCTGGGCCCTCGTGCTGGCCCTCGGGGTGGCGGCTTTCGGCACCTCCTGCCGGCGCGCGGGACGGCGCGGCGGGGCCGAGAGCGCCGCGCCGTCGCCGCCCGCGGTCTTTGCCGTCACGGGCCGCGTCACGGACGAAGCCGACCACGCCGTGCCGGACGCGCGTGTCCTGCTGGTCGGTCCGCCCCCGGCGACCGCGCCCCGCGAAGCCCGCTCCGATCTCGCGGGCCGATTCGCCTTCGAGGGGCTGCCTCGGGGCCGCTACTCGTTGGTGGTCGAAGCTGTCGGCATGACGCCCAGCGACCGCCCCGACGTCCCCATCCCGGGCGGAACGGTCGTCGTGCGGCTCGCCGGGGAGGGCCGCAGCCTCTCGGGCCTCGTGGTCCACGCCGGAGTGGGCGTCGCGGGCGCCCGCGTGCGCCTCGGCGGTGCGGGCGGAGCCCTCGCGCGCACGACCACGAGCGACGGCCAGGGTCGATTCACCTTCCATGGCCTGGGCGCCGGTCCCTACGCCCTGCGCGCGACCAAGGGGCTGCTCGCGTCGCCGATCCTCACCGAAGTCACGACACAAGACCAAGCGGGCGTCGGGCGAGACGCAGGCGCGGCGCCCCCGCCGCTCGAGCTCGCCGCCGGGCTGGGCGTCGAAGGCTCCGTCGCCGACGACCTCGGCAGGCCCCTCGCGCGCGCCGAGGTGCGCGCCGAGGCGAGCCCCGACGACCCGCTCGCGGATGCGGTCGCGACGAGATCGGACGGCCACTTCCAGCTGGGCCCGCTGCCGCCGGGCCGCTACCGCCTGGTCGCGCGCGCACCGGGGCACCTCCTGCGCGCCCCGGTCCCCGTCACGCTCGCGGCCCCGGCCGGGCAGGAGCCGGTCCGGCAGGGCGGGGGCCGGGCCCCGACGGCGACGTCGCCGCGGATAGAGCTCGTGCGCGCCGCTTCGGCCGAAGGGCACGTCGTCGACGGTCGAGGCGCCGCCGTGCCGGGTGCGCAAATTCGCGCCGGCGGAGGCGGCGCGGGCCTCACCGATCTCTCGGTGATCTTCGAGCCGCTGCCGCTGGCGGCCGAGGCCGCGGCCTCGCTGCCGGGCGCGCGTCACGGCGGACCTGGCGCGAGCAAGGTCGTTCACAGCGACGCCGCGGGAGCCTTCCGCCTCGACGATCTCTTGCCGGGGCCCATCCAGCTCGCGATCACGCGCCCGCCGCTCGCGCCGCTCGAGACGGAGACCACCTCGCTCGCGCCGGGCGAGCACCGCGACCTCGGCCTGCTCACGCTGCGCGACGGCCAAGGTGCTGTCGTCCCCGACGCGGGTGCCATGCCGGCAGCGCCCGTGGCGGAGCCGGCCGGCACGGCGTCGCTGGCCGGAATCGCGCGCGACAGCGGCAAGCGACCGCTCGCGCGCGCGCGGGTTCGAGCGTGGACCGGCCCGGCCGCGCCGGGAGCCGCGCCCCTCGCGACCACGGTGACCGACGCCGGCGGCCACTTCTCGCTCGCGCACGTACCTTCGGCGCCGCTCGTCGTCGAGCTCGACCACCCGAGCTATCCGGTGACGCGCGCCGCGGCGATGCCCGGCGCGCCGCTCGAGCTGATCGTGCCGGTGCCGGGCGGCATCGACGGCGAGCTCCGCGAACACGTCACCGGGGCCACCGTCGCGAAGGCGACGATCGAAGCGCTCGGACCAGGAGGGCAGCGCACCTCGACCAACGCGAAGAAGGGCGCCTTTCGCCTGATGCGCCTTTCGCCCGGACATTGGACGCTCACGGCGCGCGCTCCGGGCTTCCGCCCCCGGGTGCGCGACGTCGACGTCCCGGAGAGCCAGTTCCTCGGGGAGACGTCCGTCCGCGGGCTCAGGATCGAGCTCGACGTCGATCGCTGACGCGCCGTCGCCGCGCCAGGGACGCGACGACCGCGCCCGCGAGCACCGCCACGGACGCGAGCGGGCGGGCTCGTGTCGCGACCGCGCAGCCGGGCGGCGGATCGTCCGTCTTGCAGACCTCGGCGACGGCCGCGGCCGAGGGCGGGTATATCGCGCACACGCCTCGAACCTCGTCGTCCGTGAGGCGTCGCTTCGCGCTCTGTCCCGCCTCGATCGTTGCGTACATCACCGTCGATTGAACGTCGGGCGGTGAACGGTCGCCACACACGGGGATCGTCCGGCCCTGGTCGTCTTCGACGTCAGGCGCATCCGCGGGCGAGCACGTGTGGTTGAGGCCGATGAAGTGGCCGAACTCGTGCGTGAGCGCCGTCTGGAGATCGTAGAAGCTGCGCGGGTCGTCCTGATTGGGACCCAACGTGGAAGCAGGCGGCGCGACGCCCGGATCGAGGTTCATCCAAACGTACCGGTCATTCGTGGCGTTGATCTCGATGTCGACGTCGATGAGATGACCGTCCGACCCCACGGCGGTGACGCTCGTCACAGCGAGCGCGTCGGCATCGTAGTCGTCCTCCGCGTGACCCCACCTATCCGTGCGAAAGATGATCGAGTTCTTCGCGTCGTACGCCACCGCCGGCGGCTTCGCGTCGATCGGGGCGACGGAGGGCACGATCTCCAGGTACGGCGCGCCGCCCGACGGGCAGGTCACCGCGTCCGCGCTCCAGGCGTGCGCGGCGGCGACGACGCTCTTGATCGTGGCGTCCGTCGAGAGATCGAACTTGTTCGGTGAGCGCTCGAAGCCGTTGAAGTACAGCGTGACGGGAACGCAGGTCTGCTTCCAGAAGACCTGCTTGCCCCGTTCGACCCGTCGCACGAACGCGTCGGCGCGACCGGCGAAGCTCGCGATCACGACCGCCAAGGCGAACGGCCCCAGCCCCATGCCGAGGCCACGCGAGGGGGCGAGCGTCGCGCCCCGCCGCACGTCAGCGGCTCCGGCGACGTCGCCGCGCCGCGAACGCCAGCACGCCCAGGGCGGCCAGCGCGGCGCCGGGCCCTTCGCCGCGAGGAACCGGGCCCAGCGCGCACCCCTGATCCGGAGGCTGATCCTTCACGGGATAGACCATCGGATCTTCCGCGAGGGGGTAAATGTCGCACACGGCCTGCACGTCGTCGGGCGCCAGCGTCCGCTTGGCGATGTCGCCCGGGATGGCCGACGCGAACATCGTCGTGGCCTGCACATCGGGCGGCGCGTTCTCGCAGAACGGGACGGGGGCGCCGTTCTGGTCGACCGGCGGGTCGCCCGCGGCCGCGGCCGGAAAGCAGGTGTGGTCGAGGCCGATGAGGTGCCCCATCTCGTGAGTCAGCGCGTTCTGCAGGTCCTGCCTGGTCCCGTCGCCGGGCATTTTCTCGAGATCTGCCCACGCGAAGGTGGCATTGACCTCGATGTCCGCGTCGAGGATCTGACCGCTGGACTTGCTGTTGAAGACAGAGGTGATGGCGAGCGCCTCGCGGGGATAGGTGCACTTGCCTGCCTTGTCCTTCGGCCCGCACCAGTTCGCGGGCTCGAAGATCAGGATGTTGTTCCAGTCGAGCTTCGTCGAGGGCGGCGCCTCCGCGTGCGCCGTGACGTTGATCTCGAGAAACGTGCAGCTATTCGAGCTGCCGCTCCACGCATCCGCGGCCCCCGCCGCCGCGTGCATGATCTCGTCGGAGGTCATGTCCATGTGCCCGCTCGCGTCCTTCATGCTCGCGGGGTACGCGAAGACGGGGATCCAGGTTTGCGCCCAGAAGAACGGAGTCCCGCTCTTCGTCTTGTAGCGAACGTAGGCCTGCGCGCGCGGTGCGGCCGGGCCGGAGAGGGCGAGCGCGAGGGCGAGCGCCGCCGCGACGCGCGGCGGTCGGCGCGCCCGAAAGACGCCGCGCCCCTCGGAGGGGCGAGGCGGGATCATTTCCCGGGGGCTCGGCCGGTGTTGCTCGGGGTCGCCACCATGAGCCCGCGCACCTCGGCGCGCAGCTCGTCGAGGCCGCGCAGCCGCGTCTCGAAGACGGGCGGCGTGCCGCTCTTCGAGGGGCCGCTCGCGCTCGGCGCGGGCGTCGCGCCACCCCTCGCCGGGACGCGCACGAACGACGCGCCCGCGCGGTCGGGCGCGTGCACCATCCAGCGCCCCGTCGAGGCGTCTCGCCGAACGAGGCGCTTGCCCTGCGCCATGCCGACGACGGAGGCCGCCGTCGGCGTGCCGCGCAGGAAGACCAGGGCGCGCTCGCCCGGCGTGAACTGAGACATGCCGAAGACGGTCATCTGAATGTCGCCGACGACGCCGCCCGGCTGCACGACCTTGAGGTGCGACGCGGTCGCCATCGGACCTTTCCAGGTTTCCACGACGGAGAGATCGATCGTCGTGAAGATGCGCTCGTGCTTGTCGTCCCAGGCGGAGCTGACGCTGTTCACGTCGACGACGGCGACGTGATCCGCGCGCTCGACCATCGACGGCAGATCCAACGCCACGACCAGCGACGCGCGCGCCTCGCGGACGGGCGAAAGGCCGACGGCAGAGCCCAAGAGAAGGCCGCACAGCACACCTCGAACACCCAAGCGATGACCCAAGCTCATCGCCCAAATATACGGCAGAACGCCCGATTTGATGAGCGCGTCGACGCGCCGGGCCGGCACCTGACGAGCGCGGCGGGCGGCGGAGGCGCGCGCGAGCGGACGCCGCGTCTCAGGAATGTTGCGGAACTGCCACCGCGACGACCGGGGCCGCGGCCTGGCCGCCCCCCGAGGGGAGACTTCGCGGCGGCGGGGTGGTCCTCACCTGGTAAGGCCCACCGCCCGCGCCGGGGATGCCCGGCCCGGCCTGCGCCTTCTCGCGCGCGAGCTCCATGAACCGGTACTGGCTGCGCACGGTCGGAGCATCGCCCTCTGGACGCACCCGCACGTAGTTCCCGTCGGAGAGGAGCCGCCGCGCCTTGACGTTGTCGCGCAGCGCGACGGCGAGGATCTCGTCGACGACCCGGTCGCGCAGCTCCTCGTCGTCGACGGGAAACATGACCTCGACCCGGCGCTGGAAGTTGCGCGGCATCCAGTCGGCCGACGACAGGTACACCTCGCGCTTGCCGCCGTTCTCGAAATAGAAGATGCGCGCGTGCTCGAGGAAACGATCGACGATCGACGTCACGCGGATGTTGTCGCTGGTCCCGGGCACGCCGGGGCGCAGGCAGCAGATGCCTCGCACGATGAGATCTATTTGCACGCCTGCCTGCGAAGCGCGGTAGAGGGCCTTGATCACCGTCGCGTCGACGAGCGCGTTCATCTTCGCGATGATGCGTCCCCGCGGCCCGAGCGCCGTCTCGCGATCGATGAGGGAGATGATGCGCTCTTGCAGGCCCAGCGGCGCGACGTGAAACCGCTTCCACGACGGCGGCGACGAGTACCCCGTGAGGAGGTTGAACAGCGCGCCCGCGTCGTCGGCGTAGGCGTCGCGCGCCGTGAAGTAGGAGAGGTCGCCGTAGAGGCGCGCCGTCGCCGGGTTGTAGTTTCCCGTCGAGAGGTGGACGTAGCGCTTGATCTTGTCGGCCTCGCGCCGCACGACCAGCGACACCTTGCAGTGGGTCTTGAGGCCGATGAGGCCGTAGACGACGTGCACGCCCGCGTCCTCAAGCGCGCGCGCCCATTGGATGTTGGGCGCCTCGTCGAAGCGCGCCTTCAGCTCGACCACCGCCGTGACCTGCTTGCCGTTCTCGGCGGCGCGGATGAGCGCGCGCACGATGGGCGAGTCGGCGCTCGTGCGGTAGAGGGTTTGCTTGATGGCCAGCACCTTCGGATCGCTGGCGGCCTCCGAGATGAACTCGACGACGTCCTCGAACGACTCGTACGGGTGCTGCAGCAGGATGTCGCGCTGGCCGATGACGCGGAAGATGTCGTCGTACTCTTGCAGCGGCGGCACTATCTGCGGCGAGAACGGCTCGTCGCGCAGCTCGCGCAGATCGGCCGCCGCCGACGCCACCGGACCGAGATCCGCGAGATGGATCGGACCGTCGACCCGGTAGACGTCCTCCTCGTCGAGGCGCAGCACCTGCCGCAGGTAGGTCACGATCTCGGCCGGTGTGTCGTGCGCGATCTCGAGGCGCACGGCGCTGCCGCGCTCGCGGCGCCGCAGCTCCTTCTGGATCGTCTTCAGGAGATCGTCGGCCTCGTCCTCGTCGATGCTGAGGTCCGAGTTCCTCGTCACGCGGAAGGCGCTGCATCCCACGACGCGGAACCCGGGGAAGAGGTCGCCCGCGTGCAGCGCAATCAGATCCTCGAGCAGCATGTAGGAGAACCGCGGCACGAGCGGCGCGGCGGACGCCGGCCCGCCATCCTGCGGTTGCGGCTGGGGCGCGGCGGGGACCACCTCGTTGATGCGCTTCAACACCGACGGCACCTGCACGACGGCCAGGACTGTCTGGCGCCGCGCGACCTTCTCCTTCTCGCGGTGCAGGAGGATCGCGAGGTTGAGACTGCGATTGGCCAGCATGGGGAAGGGGTGCCCCGGGTCGACGGCCAGCGGCGTCAGCACGGGCCACACCTCGCGCGAGAAGTAGCCGCTCAAGTGGGCCTTTTGCTCGGGCGTGAGCTGATGGCCGCGCAGGATGCGCACGCCGGCGCGCTCGAGCCCCGGGCCCACTTCGTCACGCCACACGCGGTACTGCTCGGCGACCATGGCGTGGGCGCGCGCGCTGATGGCGGCCAGCTGCTCGGCGGGCGTCATCCCGTCAGCCGGCGTCTCGGCGACGTTGCCCGAGAGCTGCTGCTTCAAGCCCGCGACGCGGATCATGAAGAACTCGTCGAGGTTCGAGGCGACGATGGCCAGGAACTTCAGCCGCTCGAGCAGCGGCACGGAGGAATCACGCGCCTCGTCGAGGACCCGGCTGTTGAACTCCAGCCATGACAGCTCTCGATTGATGAAGAGCTTCGCGTTCGCGGGGTCGGCGACCGGCGGCTTGACGAGAACGGTTTTCCGGGCGCGGCGCGCCATGTCTCCTCAGTCTATCACCGGCGAGGGGAGACCGCCCGGACGGCCACCGCGGCCCGTAGCTGCGCCAGAAAAGCGCCATCGGCACCGGGTGCCCGAGCGCAGGTTGGCTTCGCCAACCGGAGAGAGCACCGGAGGCTCGGGCCCCTCTCAGGGGATCCGAGCAAAATCAGTGCGCTTCGGACAGAAAACCGACGCGCCGCTCGGGGCCGCCACCGGGGCCGGCCTCGACGGCTCGACGGTCGCGCCGGTGGCCGTGGGCCCGTAGCCGCGCGCCGCGCAAGATCTCCTCGACGAGATCTTCGAACGAGAGCCCGGCGCCGCGCGCGATGCGCGGCAGGAGGCTCGTGGGCGTCATCCCCGGCAGCGTGTTCACCTCGAGCACGACCTCGTTGCCGCGCTCACTGACGATGAGGTCCACGCGCGTCGCGCCCTCGCACCCGAGCGCGTCGTGCGCCAGCGTCGCGAGGCGCAGCGCCGAACGGTAGCGCTCGGGCGACAGGCGCGCCGGCAGGTGATAGTCGGTGCGGCCCACCGTGTACTTGCTGTGAAAATCGTAAAAGCCGCGCTTCGGCGCCACCTCGACGGCGCCCAGCGCCTTGCCGTCGAGCACGCCCACCGAGATCTCCTTGCCCTCGATGAACCGCTCGACGATGACGTCGTCGTCGAAGCGCAGGGCGTCTTCGACGGCGTGCTCGAGCTCCAGCTCGTCGCGCGCCACCTTGATGCCCAGCGAGGAGCCTTCGCCGGCCGGCTTCACGACGACGGGGAAGCCGAAAGAGCCGTGCGCCTCGATGACGTCCTCGCCCGAGTCGGCCTGGACCACGTACCCGGGCGCCGTGGGCAAGTTGTGCAGGCGGAAGATCTCCTTCGCCTTGCCCTTGTTCATGGCGAGCCCCGAGGCCAGGACGCCCGAGCCCGTGTAGGGGATGCCGAGCATCTCCAGGAGCCCCTGGACGCACCCGTCCTCGCCGTAGCGGCCGTGCAGCGCGAGGAACGCGACGTCGATTCGGGTCTGACGGAGCACGAGGTCGATGTCACGATCGACGAAGATCGGCACGGCCTCGTGGCCGCGATCGGCCAGCGCCGCGAGGATGGCCTCGCCGGAGCGAATGGAGACGTCGCGCTCCGCCGACAGCCCGCCGAGGAGAACGCCAATCTTCCGATGTCCCGTCATTACCCACCGGTAACCTCCGCGCGAGGGGCCGTCAAAAAATTGAACGCGCGCGCGCGCGCGACGACCAACGTCGGGTTTTGTGGTAAAGGAGGGCGCCATGACGTTCCTGGAGGCCGCGCTCAACATCCTCAGCCGCGAGAAGCGGCCGCTCCATTTCAAGGAGCTCACCGAGCGCGCCATGACGAAGAAGCTGCTGACCTTCGTCGGGCGCACGCCCGAGGTGACGATGCAAACGCAGCTCACCGCCGCCGTGAAGAAGGCGCCGGGGAACCCGTTCGTGCGCGTGAAGCCGGGCGTCTTCGGTCTTTTGCGCTACCCGGAGCTGCCGCCCGAGGAGCCGGAGACGGCGCCCGAGAAGGCTGAACGGGCGGAGCGTCCTGCGCGCGCCGAGGCGGGCGAGGAGGGCAGCGCGGGCCGCCGGCGCCGGCGCCGGCGC
>DASZUD010000213.1:0-13525 GCA_035548155.1 Polyangia bacterium | reverse complement strand
CAGGATCTCGACGACGCCGTCGAGCCCGTGCGCCTTCGCGTAGGCCTCGAGGCGCTCCTGCTCGGGCCCGCCACCCACGATCACCAGGCGGTGCTGGCGCAGGATCGGGCTCTGCGCGAACGCCTCGAGCACGACGTCCGGGCACTTATAGGCGACCAGGCGGCCCGCGTAGAGGAACGTCAGGCGCTCGCGCTCGGGGCGATCGCCCGGCCACTGGAACACCTCGGGATCGATGCCCACCTCGGGGAAGTCGATGCAGCGCGCCCGCGCGCGGGCGGGCAGGTCCACGATCGTGTGCTCGAACGCCGCCAGGATCGCGCTCGAGCGCGCGTAGGTGCTTCGGTAGAACGGCAGCACGCGATACGCGTCGCGCACGTAGCGCAGGTACTCGCGCTCGCGGTGAAGCTCCTTCTCGAACCCGGGCGGCCACGCGAGCGCGCCGTTGATGGGACCGAGGACGAAGGGGACGGGAGAGAAGCGCGCGAGCGGGCTCGGCAGCGTGGGCGACATCGGCGTCAGGCGCTGGACGACGTCGAACGCGCCGGCCTTGAGGTCGCGCCCGAAGCGCTTCCACACCTCCCACTCGAAGGCCACCTGCGCGGGCCACGCCAGCGCGACGGCCGCGGTCTGCATGTATTGCTCGCTGCGCCGGATCACCTTGCTCAGCTTGTAGAACGGCGAGGCGACGTACTCGGTGTCGAGGTACACGACCTCGGCCTTGCCGACGCCCCACTTGTCGAGCACGGGCTTGTTGCGAATCTGCGTGGCGACGACGACGTCCGCGTGCTCGGCGAGCGCGCGCGTCTGGTTGTAGGCGACGATGGGCAGTGACGGCCACTCGGGGTTGCACGCCTCCGAGAGCATCAGCACGCGCAGCCGGCGGCCCGTGACGGGCTCGGCCACGGGGGACGCCGGCGCCGTCACGGTGCCCCCAGGCATTCAGATCGCAACGTCGTCTCCAACACGGCTGTCACCATACAACACTGCATCCTCCCTCGCCCCCGATGGCGAGGGAATGGTACGGCCGAAGCGGCCGTCCGTCAGGGGGCCGGAGTGAAGAGTTGCGACGTCGGGATCACCTGCTGCGGCGTCGAGGGGCTGCTCCAAGACAGCGACGCCTGCGCCCCGCCCCACTGCTCGAAGTACTCGACGACGAGATCGTACGTGGCCCCGGCCGACAACGAGACGGTGCCCGAGTACGGCGTGGGCGCCTGAATCTGCCAGCCGTCGATGACCAGCACGCCGCCCACCCAGACACGGATGCCGTCATCCGAGGTCGTGTACAGCGTGTAGGGTTCGCCGTAGACGGCCTTCAACTTCCCCGTCCAGCGAACGCTGTAGCCGTCGTTGGGCAGCCGCGGATCGGGCGAGCCCTGGCCCCAGTTGAAGTTGATGTTGGGATCGAGGCGCGTGAACGACGTGCCCGACAGTGTGGGCGTGTCGAAGTACGTACCCAGGAGACCGTTGACCAGGCCGCCGCCGCTGCCCGCGCTTCCGGTCGTGCCTGCACTGCCGGTCGTCCCCGCGGCGCCCGTCGTGCCGGCGCTCCCCGTCGTGCCGGCAGCGCCCGTCGTGCCGGCAGCGCCCGTCGTGCCCGCGGCGCCCGTCATGCCGGCGGCGCCCGTCATGCCTCCAGCTCCCGTGCCGCCCGAAGACGCGCCCGTGAACAGCGCCGACGTCGGGATGATCTGCTTGCTGATCGAGGCGCTGCTCCACGACAGCGCGACCTGCGCGCCGCCCCACATCTCGTTGTACTCGACGACCAGGTCGTACCGCTGCCCAGCCACCAGCGCCGCCGTCCCCGTGTACGTCGTCGGCGCCTGGATCTGCCAGCCGTCGACGATCAGCAGCCCGCCCAGGTAGACCCGCACGCCGTCGTCCGCCGTCGCCGAGAACGTGTACGTCTCGCTGGTCGGCGCCTGCAGCTGACCCGTCCACCGCACGCTGTACCCGTCGTTGGGCAGCCGCGGATCAGGCGAGCCCTGCCCCCAGTTGAAGTTGATGTTCGGGTCCACGCGCGTGAACGACGTGCCCGACAGCGTCGACGTGTTGAAGTACGTCCCGACCAAGCCGTTCGTCACCGGCGACGAACCGCCGCTCCCCGTGGTTCCCGCGCTCCCCGTCACACCGGCCCCGCCCGTCGTCCCAGCGGCGCCCGTCGTGCCCGCGCCGCCGTCGGCGCCCGAGCTGCCCGCGGCGCCCGTGACGATGCCACCGTCGCCGCCGCCCGACATCGAGTAGAGCTGCGTCTGCGGGATCACCTGCTTGCTGATCGTGGGCGTGCTCCACGACAGCGCGACCTGCGCGCCGCCACCGCTCTCGAAGTACTCGACGACCAGGTCGTAGCGCTGACCCGCCTGTAGGCTGACCGTCGCGGTGTACGTCGTCGGCGCCTGGGTCTGCCAGCCGTCGATGATCTGGACACCGCCCAGCTTGACGCGCACGCCGTCGTCCGCCGTCACCGAGATGGTGTACGGCTCGGTCGTCGCCGCGAAGAGCTGTCCCGTCCACCGCGTGCTGAAGCTGTCGACCGGCAGCCGCGCATCGGGCGAACCGGTGCCCCAGTTGAAGTTCACCGTCGGGTCGACGCGCGTGAACGAGTTGCCCGTCAGATCGGCCTTGTCGAAGTACGTGCCCAGCAAGCCGTCGCCCGCCTGGAAGGCGACGCCCGTGAACGTGACCGTCTGGACGCCTGCGCCGTCGTTGGCCGTGATGATCCACTGATCGGTGAACGTGCCGGGCGTCGTCGACGTGAAGCTGACGATCTCCGTGCGCGTCTCGCCGGCCTTGATCACGATGCCCTCGGGCAGCGCCGTCTGCGCCTGGAACGGGCCGGTGATGGGCGGCTTCGACTTCGTGATCGTCATGTCCGATCCACCCGAGTTCGTGACGGTGAACGCGGCCGCCTGGCTCTGGCCCAGGACCGCCGCCAGCGAGATCGTCTTCGGCCCCAGCACCATGAGCGGCGGGTCGCCGGCCGAGCCCGTCAGCAGCACGCTGACGTTTCCGCCCGTCGTGTTCGCCACGAGCGTGCTCGTGTACATGCCGTTCGCCGTGGGCGCGAAGCCGACCGAGACCGTGAGCGACGCGCCGGGCGCGATCGTCTGCCCCGCGGCGGGCAGACCAGTCGCCGAGAAGGGCGCCACCGGCAGCCCGAACGAGTTGATCGTGAGCGGCTGCGAGCCGACGTTCGTGAGCGAGACGTTCGCTTGCGCCGTCGTGCCGCGCGCGATGCCGCCGAAGCTGACCGAGGTGGGCGAGATCTGCAGCGACGGGCCCGCGATCTTGCCGGCGCCGTGCAGCGCGACGGCGCCCGGCCCCGCGGAGGTGGTGATGTTGAGCGAGCCCACGAAGGGCTTCGCCGCCGTCGGCGAGAACGACACGGGGACGGAGAGCGTCGCGCCTGCGGCCAGCGTCGCCGGCAGCGACTGCGAGGGCGCTCCCACGGCGAAGGCGGCCGAAGAGGTCGCGAGCCCCGTGATCGTGCACGCCTGCTGCGCCGTCAGCACCACGGTCTGCGTCTGCACGCCGCCGACGACCACCGTGCCGAAGCTCTGGGCCGTCCCTGTGACGGGCGCCGCCGTCGAGACGCCGTACGCCTGAATGTTGCCGTCGGCCGTGGCCACGTACACACGCCCGTCGCCCACGCCCGGCTGGGTGTACTTCGGGTTCGGGCCGAACGTGTCGCGGTAGCGAACCTGCAACGTGCCGCTCGCGTCGGGGACGGCGTCGTAGGCCAGCAGCTGCCCGCCGCCGCTGCCCGCCATGATCACCCACACGAGCGCCGTGCCCGAGGTCGTTCCGTCGGACGTGACGATCGGCGAGCCCGAGCCCACGCCGAACGCGTTGACGCCCGCGCCGCCGATCGAGAACGTCGGGACGTTCGTGCTCGAGACGCCGTAGCGCAGGGCCTGCAGCCCCGTCCCGACCGAGACGTAATAGACGTAGCCGCCGTCGCCGGGCCACGCCGCCGGGCGCGACCACAGGCCCGAGCCCGGCAAGGTGACCGTGCTCAGCGCCGCGTCGCCGCCGGCCGAGCCCATGCGGAAGCCGCCCAGGTGGTCGCGGTCGAGCACGTAGACGACCCCGGACTTGCCGCCCGCGAGGAGCAGGTTGGGCGACGTCGCGGTGCCGAAGGTGCTCGGCAGCGCGATGGGGCCGCCCGAACCGAAGTCGAGATCGCCCTGGTCCAGCGCCTGGCGGTTGTAAGGCGAGAAGAAGTCGGACGCGACCAGCGAGCCGTCGACCTGCCGGGAGAGGTGAATCACGCTCTCGCCGAGCGCGAGCGAAGGCGTCGCGCTGGGCGTCTGATCGGTGTTGGGCGTCTGGTTGGCCGTGATGGCGAAGATGCGGCCCGAACCGTCGGAGATGAGGCCACCGCCCGACTGCCAGATGCCGGCGCCGACGGTGCGGTTCGGGCCGGTGTTGGTCGCGAACATCGTCTTGATGACGCCGTCGGTGCCCACGCCCACGATCCAGCCCGTCCACTCGTCGTGGTCGCAGTGCGCGCCGAACGCCGCGTAGACGACGCCGTCCATGAGCAGGAGGGCCGGCCGCTGCATGTGCACGAACGGGTTGAACTTCAGCGTGGGATCGTTGGTGGCGTAGCCCTTGATCTCGACCGGAAAGCCCGGGCGCTCCGCCAGCGTGTCGACGTCGACGCCGTGGGCGAGCCAGCGCACGTTCGTCGGATCGATGCTGGGCGAATCGACGATGTACTGCTTCGAGAAGAAGTAGGCCGTGTTGCTCGCGGCGTCGATCACCGGCGTGCCGGTGATGCCGACGGTGGGCACGAGGTCGGCGCAGCCGAGGTCCGACGGCTTGAACGGCAGCCCGTACGCGCGCGACGCCTTGACGGCGCCCGTGACGGCGTCGAGAGCGTAGATGTTGTTGGCCTCGGTCGCGACGAAGACCGTGCTGCCCTTCACGAGCGGCTGGGCGACGATCTGCTCGCCGGGCGTCAGCGGCAGCGACGTTCGCCAGAGGCGACCGAAGGTGGGCCCGCCCACGATCGCGGGATCGAGCGCCGCCTGGTTCGGGTACCAGCCCGTGCGGAGATCGTCGGCCGTCGCCGTGATGGCGCCCTGGCTGGTGACGACGTCCTGATAGGCCGGACGCTGGCAGCTCGCGACGACGATGAGCGACAAGAGCCCGGCGCCGGTCAGCGCGCGACGGGCGGATGAAGAAGCACGAAGCTGGCGGATCAAGCGTCACCTCCACGCACACCGCGAAGGTGGCTGGCAAGAACTGTTGCCCGACCGGCGGCGGCCAGCTCGGCTGGCGACACGGGCGCGGGCGTGAGTGACCGGGCGCGACGCCCGGTGGCGGCCCGATCCTGCGGCTGCCAACAAACGAAAGTGGCTCCGTGGGGATCGACGAGCGCGGCGGCGCGGCCCAGCCCCTCGAGCGCTTCGACGGGCGCGGCGACGCGGGCGCCGAGCGCGAGCGCGCGGCGAATCGTCTGCTCGCAATCCCTCACGACGAAGCCCACGCTCCACGGCGGCAGCGCGGAGCCGTCGCCCGGCAGCAGCGTGGCGGCGCTGCCGGCCGCGTCG
The DNA here is from genome assembly GCA_035548155.1 of Polyangia bacterium. Taxonomy (GTDB): domain Bacteria; phylum Myxococcota_A; class Polyangia; order Fen-1088; family Fen-1088; genus DASZFV01. The sequence continues at coordinate 7,970 of DASZUD010000213.1, read as the reverse complement.
TTCGCGAACACGACGGGGGCGCCCTCGTCGTCCAGCGGCGCGCCGGGATCGTCGAGGAAAGCGCGACAAAACGTCGCGGACTCCGCCAGCGCGCTCGGGTGCAGATCCATCCACATGACCGCGGGCGCGCTCGCGTCGGGCACGCGCTCGGCGCGCGCGGCGGCGAACAGGGCTCCGAGCGGCTTCGCCACGACGCGCGCGGGCTTCGGATCGCGCGGCGCGGGCGCCGGATTGCGCGTCGACAGGTCGATCGAGGCCGGCGGCGCGCTGATGGCGGTGTAGAGGCGCCAGTGCGCACCGCCCTCGCCCGCCTCGTCGGCCGCGCACGCGCTCACGCCGGCCGCGACGTCGCCGCCCGCTTGCATGACCGTGTAAGGCTGATCGGCGGCGACGTCGACCTCGCGCAGCGTCCAGCCGAAGAGCTCCGTGTAGAAAGACACCGCGCGCCCGACGTCGGCCGCGCGCAGCTCCGCCCAGCACGACACGCCGGCGCCGTACGACCGCGGCCCCGCAGCAGCCGCGCGCCCCGCGCTCGCGTCGCCTGCGCTCGTCACGGGGGCCCCCACTACGATGACCGAGTCTTTGCTCTTCTCGTCCACGTCCGCACTCGCCTTGTCAGTCCGCCCTCGAATGTCCAGCCGCCATACAAAATTTCAGGCGCGAACGTACACCAACCCACGATTCACCACGCGTCAAAAAAGGTCCCCGAGCGCCACGTTTCGGCGACATTTCCGTGCATCCCTTCCTACGACGAAGGCCGCGATAGTTCCCCCGCGCCCGTCACTTTCCTGACGGGGCGCGCCCGACGAAGAGCGCGGCCGGATTCCGCTCGCAATGGCGCGAATTCTTGATAGCTTTTCGGCCCGCATGAACGCGGCCGGAGACTCGTTCGACGACATAGGCATCGTCGCGATCGGCCGCAACGAGGGCGATCGCCTGGTGCGCTGCCTCGAATCGCTCCCCCGGGGCGTGCGGCGCGTGGTGTACGTCGACTCGGGCTCGGAGGACGGCAGCATCGCCGCGGCCCGCGCCCGGGGCGCCGAGGTGGTGGAGCTCGACATGTCGACGCCCTTCACGGCGGCCCGCGCGCGCAACGCGGGGTGGCAGCGGTTGCTCGAGCTCGAGCCGAACCTCGGAACGATCCTGTTCCTCGACGGCGACTGCGAGCTGGTCGACGGTTTCTTGGCCGCGGCCGCCGCGACGCTGCGCCGCGTGCCCGAAGTCGTGGCCGTGTGCGGCTGGCGGCGCGAGCGCTTCCCCGAGCGCAGCCCCTACAACACGGTGTGTGACATCGAGTGGCGCGGCGGCGCGATCGGCTCGGTGCGCAACTTCGGCGGCGACGTGCTGATCCGCGCGGCCGCGCTGCGCGCCGTCGGCGGCTACGATCCCAAGGTGATCGCCGCCGAGGACGACGAGCTCGGCGTGCGCCTGCGCCGGGCCGGCGGGCAGATCGTGCGCATCGACGCGGTCTCGACGATCCACGACGCGGCGATGACGAAGGCCGGCCAGTGGTGGCGGCGCGCGATGCGCTGCGGGCACGGCTACGCGCAGGTGAACGATTTGCACGGCCACCCGCCCGAGCGCTACTTCGCGAACGAGCTGCGGCGCTCGGTGCTGTGGGGCCTGGCGCTGCCGGCCGTCGCGACGGCGCTGGCGCCGGCGACGCTGGGGGCCTCGCTGGGCTTGCTGGCGGCGTACCCGCTGCAGGCCGTAAAGACGTTCCGGGGCGCGCGGGCGCGGGGCCTCTCGCCCCACGAGAGCCTGTGCTGGAGCGCCTCGTGCACGGCGGCGAAGTTGCCCGAGGCGCTGGGCGTGCTCAAGTACCACCACGACAAGATCCGCCGGCGTCAGCCGACGATCATCGAGTACAAGACGGCAAAGGACGAAGGGACATCGTGAGCGGAGAGATCAAGGTCGCGCTCCTGGGCGCCGGCTTCATCGCGGACTTTCACCTCGAGGCGCTGCGGCGCGTGCCGGGCGCCAGCGTCGTCGGCGTGTGCGATCTCTCGCGCGCGCGGGCCGATCGCCTGGCGGCGCGCGCGCCCGGCGGCCAGGGACGCGGCTACTCGAACCTCGCCGAGATGCTGGCCGAGGCGCGGCCCGACGTCGTGCACGTGCTGACGCCTCCCGAGGCGCACGACGGCCCGACGCGCGCCGTGCTCGAAGCAGGAGCATCCGTGCTCGTCGAGAAGCCGCTCGCGGTGAGCTCGGCCGTGGGCGCCGATCTGGCGGCCCTCGCCGACTCGCGCGGCGTGTACCTGGGCACCGGGCACAACTTCCTCTTCGGCGCGCCGTACGAGCGCCTCATGCGCGACATCGCCGACGGGCGCCTGGGGCGCATCGATCACGTCGACGTGATCTGGAACAAGTTCCTGCCGCAGGTGAAATTCGGGCCGTTCGGCTCGTGGCTGTTCCGCGATCCGCGCCACGTGCTGTTCGAGGTGGCGCCGCACTCGTTCGCGCACGCGAGCCACCTCGTGGGCGCGCTGGATCACGTACAAGCGCGGGCGCGCGACGCCGTCCGCACGCCCACGGGCGCCGTGTTCTATCGCCAGTGGGAGGTCTACGGCGCGAGCGGCGCGACCGACGTGCGCCTGCACTTCTCGTTCGTCGACGGGTACACCGAGCACCGGCTGCACGTGCGCGGCACGAGCGCGAGCGCGACGGTGGACTTCGAGCTCAACACGTACGTGCTGCACGAGCACTCGCAGGATCTGCTGGATCTGGACCACCTCGTGACTGCGGCACGCGCGGCGCGCTCGACGCTGGTGCAGGCGGGCGCGACGTTCGGCTCGGCCGTGCTGGCCAAGGCGGGCCTGGCGTTCGACAGCGGCCCGTACCAGGCCAGCATCACGGGCGCGTGCAAGCGCTTCTACGAGTGCGTCGGCCAGCGCGCCGCGATGGACGTGCGGCTCGCGCCCGAGCTGGCCCTCAAGACCGTGCGGCTCGCCGAGACGGTGGCGCGCGTCGTCCAGCTCGAGCAGGCGCCCGCCGCGACAGCCGCCGCGGCGCCCGCGCCCGCCGCCCATGCGCGGCCCGCGACGCCCGCGCCGACGGTCCTCGTCATGGGCGGGACGGGCTTCATCGGGCGCGCGCTCGTCAAGCGCCTGCGCGACCAGGGACTGGGCGTGCGCGCGCTCGTGCGCGACACCTCGGGCTTCGCGCTGGGCCTCAAAGACCTGGGCGCCGAGCTCGTGAAGGGCGACTTCACGGACACGAAGTCCGTCGAGGGCGCGCTCGCGGGCGTGACCGACGTCTACAACCTCGCGCGCGGCTCGGGGAAGACGTGGGACGACTATGATCGCCTCGACGTGCAGCCCACGCAGCGCGTGGCCGAGCTGTGCCTCGAACGCGGCGCGCGCCTCTACTACACGTCGTCGATCGCGATCTATCACGCGGCCGACCCGCGCGAGACGATCACCGAGGACACGGCGCCCTCGCCGTACGCCCTGAAGATGAACGTGTACTCGCGCGCGAAGGTCGAGAACGAGAAGCGCCTCCTCGCGCTGCACCGCGACCGCGGCCTCGACGTCACGATCTTCCGTCCCGGCATCGTGATCGGCGACGGCGGCAGCCCGTTCCACTGGGGCGTGGGCGCGTGGCCGTACAACTCGATCTGCCGCATCTGGGGCGACGGAAACGCCCGCATGCCCTTCGTGCTGGTCGAGGACTGCGCCGACGCCATGGTGCGCGCGATGTCGATCAAGGGCATCGCGGGCAGCTCGTTCAACCTCGTCGCCGATCCGATGATGACCGGGCACGAGTACCTCGACGAGCTCGAGCGTCACGCGGGCATCAAGGTGATGCGCCTGCGCACGCCGTCGTGGCGCCTGTTCGCCGAGGACGTCGCCAAGTGGGGCGTCAAGAGCCTGTCGCGCGCGAAGGACCTGCGCCAGCCGAGCTACCAGTACTACGAGGGGCTGAGCTGCCGCTCGACGTTCTCGCCCGCGCGCGCGAAGACGGTCCTCGGGTGGACGCCGGTGTCCGACCGCGCGACGATGGTCGAGCGCGGCATCGCGCTGCCGGTCCGTCAGAGCTTGGACTGAGCGACGACCGGCGCCGTTTCGGGCGCGACCGCGGGCGGCTGCTTCGCCGGCGGCGCGTCAGCCGCGCGCGCTGGAGGCGCGTCGATGACGCGCGCACGATCAACGAGACGCCCGGGGTTGCCCAGTGCGAACGCGCCCGCTGGCACGTCTTGCGTGACCACCGTGTTCGGGCCGATGAAGGCGCCGTCGCCGACGGTGATGTCACCCACGATGCAGGCGCCGGGGCCGATCTCGACGTTGCTGCCGATCACGGGCGCGCGCGAAGCGCCCCGGCGGATGAGGCCGATCGTGGCCGTGTGACGAATCACGACGTCGTCGCCCACCGACAGCGCGCCCAGGAAGAAGCCGCCGTGGTGATCGATGCGGACGCGGCGCCCCACCGTCGAGTTGTACGGGATGTCGATGCCCCACAGCGCGATGGCGGCCTGACGCCCGAAGCGGTACGCGATGGTGAGCGGCGGCCGGACGTAGCGCGGCCGCGACATGCGCCAGTTGCCGAAGCGGCAGATCGCGAGCGCCCAGAACCCGGGCGACAGCAGGTCGCGGCCGTGCGTCTCGAAGTCTTCCTTCAGCAGATCGCGCAGCCGCATGCCGGGCGGGTTCGAGTCCTCGTCGCCGAGCGGCAGCGGACGGCCCTCGGGCGGCGAGGGGACTCGGCGCCGGCCGCTCCCGGGCGGCTGCCCCTCGCTCATTTGGGGACGATCCGCGCCGGCACGCCCAGCACCATCGCGCCGGCCGGGACGTTCTTCAGCACGACGGAGTTGGCGCCGATCATGGCGCCGCGGCCGACGCGCACGTCGCCCATGACACACGCGCCCGAGCCGATGTCGACGCCGTCCTCGATGACGGGCAGGTCCGAGAGCTGCTCCGGGCGGCGCGGCCCCGTCTGCAGTGGGCCGAACGTCGTGTCGTGGCGCAGGTGCACGTCGCTGCCGATCGACTTCGCCGTCAGCAACATACAGCCGTTGTGCCACAGGCGAACGCGGCGCCCCAGCTCCGTCGTGCGCGGCAGGTGGATGCCCCACACGAGATCGACGCTGCGAAACATCGCGCGGTAGACGACGTCCAACACGGCGCGCTCGGCGCGGGGGCGCTTGGCGTCGAGCGCGCGCACGCCGATCCGGTGCGTGGCGACGGCCCAAAAGCCAGGCTCGGACGCGTCGCGATCGTGGGTCTCGAAGTCCTCCTTGAGGAGGTCGAGAAACGACGGCGTCGAGTCGGAGGTCGAGGGGGACATCTCGTCGGGGGAACGCGGGGGGGCGAGGTTGTTCCCCACGGCCATCGCGAGCTTAGCGCCGTTCTGCGGCGCCGCATATGACGTGACCACCGGCTGCGGCAATACGCCGTCGCTCTTCGTGGCGGCCGCGCCGTTGCCGCCCTCGGGCGAGGGCACGCCGTTCGGGCTTCGGAAGCGGGCCATCCGCGCGCGCAGGTGGTCGGCCAGCACGGCCACGTTCGGCTCCTGGAGGATGCTGCCGTGTCCGCCCGGCACGTCGAACGACACGACGCCCTTCTCGGTGCGCTGCTGCCAGCCGAGCAGCGGATCGACATAGAGGGCGCGGAAGGGTTCCTCGGCGCCCTCGCCCGTCGTCGCGCGGAAGAGCACGATCTCGTCGCGCACCTTGCCGGCTGGCCGATAGCGAGCCTCGGCCTGCGAGTAGACGACGCGCACGGGCAGCGCGCGGGCCCACGACGGCGCCGGCAGGTCGCGCTCGAGGCACGCGCCCAGCGTCGCGACGGCGGCCCGCTCGTACGCGCCACGCGCCCGGCTCTTCACTTGATACGACAGGTGCCCCACGACCTTCGAGGCGACGACCTTCGGCAGCTCCAGGGGCGAGGCCGCGCGCACGGCGTCGGTGAAGCGCGCGAGCGTGCGCTGCGCTGCCAGCGCCGGGCGCCGCTGCGCCTCGACGTCGGCGGCGTCGAAGACCGCGACCAGGTGCGCCGCCTGGCCGTCCTGCTCCAGCTGGCGCGCCATCTCGAACGCGAGGATGCCGCCCGCGCAGAGGCCGCCCAGGAGATAGGGCCCGTCGGGGTGCACGCGGCGAATCTCGGCGACGTAGTGCGCCGCCATCTCGGCGATGCTGGTGTGCACGACCGACGAATCGGCGCGCAGGCGCGGCTGGAGCGCGTAGACGGGGTGCTCCCCCGCGAGCCGGCGCGCGAGGTTCCGGTAGAGGAGCGTCTCGCCGTCGGCATCGTGCACGAGGAACAGCGGCGGCCCTTCGCCGCCGTCTTGGAGCAGCACGAGCGACCGGTGCTCCTCGGGCGCGTCGAGGCGCGCGGCGACGGCCTCGATCGTCGGATGCTCGACCAGCGTCGTCAGCGGCAGGCGCCGACCCGTCTCGCGCGCGAGGCGCGCGAACACGCTGACCGCGTCGAGCGACGTGCCACCCAGCTCGAAGAAGTCGTCGGCCACGCCCACCTCGGGCACGCGCAGCACGTCGGCCCAGATGGCCGCCAGCGTGCGCTCCGTCGGCGTGCTCGGCGGCTTCGGCGCCCCTGCGATCGCGCGCGCCCGCCGTTCACGGCCCAGCGCCGCGACGAGGCCGGCAGGCGTCGAGAGCTCGCGCGCGAAGCGGGCCCACTGCGCCGGGCTCGCGGGCGCGGCCCGCGTCGGCGTGGCGGCGCCCGATTTCGTCGCCTCGTCGGCGAGCTCCTCGGGCGGCGCGCCCGCGGCCGGGGCGTACACCAGCGCCGCGGCGGCAGCGGCCGGCAGCTCGTAGCGTGTGCCGGCGGGCGTCTCGCGCTTGTCCGCGGGCAGCGTCTCGAGGAAGCGCAACGCCGGCAGGTTCTTCGCCGTGGGCGCGAAGGGCAGCGCGACCTTCGAAAGGCCTCGCGCAAGCGCGATCTTCCCCAGCTCCTGCACCATCTGCGTCTCGACGCCGCGGCCCAGGATGCGGCAGCTCAGCAGCATCGTGTCGGCCTCGACGGCGTCGCCGGCTACGCCCACGATCATCAAGCCCACGAGGCCGTAGTCGCCGAAACGGTCGCGCGCCTCGACGACGAGGCAGGCTTTCCCATCGTCGCCCAACCGCTCGATCTCGGCTTCACTCCGCCGTTTGGTCGTGAAGTTGAACTGATTCGTCCGCTGGGTCAGCTGCGCGGCGCGCGCGCGCTGCTCGGGGCGCACCTCGGCGATCCCGACGCGGAGCTCGAGGCCCGCGAGGAAGTCGGCCAGGCTGGTCGCGGACTCGCGCAGCCGCGTGCGCTCGCGGTTCTCGCGGTAAAGCTCGGTGCGGCGCCGATCCTCGTCGGTGACGTCGAGGTGATCGAGCGGCCACAGGCCGTCGAGGAACGCCGCCATCTCGCGCCCGGCCACCTCGTCGTCGCCCGCGCCCGGCTCGGGCACCGGCACCGTGAGCACGCCTGGACAAGCGGCCGCGACCTCGGCGCACTCGATGGGGTTGTCGTCGACGAAGACGAAGCTGTCGAGGCCCAGGTTCAGCTCGGCGGCCAGATCGTGGAGGTTCTGCGACTTCGGCAGCCAGTTCACGCGTGAGGCGGCGAGGTCCCCCGCCCGGAGGCGCATGTCGGCGCGCTCGGCCAGCACGGCGTCCACGTCCTCGGGGACGTTCTTGCTCACGAGGCAGAGCAGCATGCCCTCGCGCTTCTTGGCGAGCGCGAAGTCCTGCAGCGCCCGCTCGCGCGCGCCGATCTGGACGCCCCCGACGCCGTCCTCGCCGACGACGCCCTTCCACAGCGTGTTGTCGCAATCGAGCGCCAGCACCTTGCGCGGCGGGGACGTCAGCGTGCGCGCCGTGCGCGCCACCGAGAGCGCCAGCGCCGCGAAGTAGAGCGGGCGGTAGGGAACGTGCCCGAGGCGATCGCCCTCTTCGTCGTGCACGTCGCGCGAGGCCTCGGCGTCGTCGGCAGGCACGGCCGGCCGCGGCGCGAGGCGCACCGCGCGCAGGCCGCCGAGCG
>DASZUD010000212.1:0-3720 GCA_035548155.1 Polyangia bacterium | reverse complement strand
TTCGTGCTCTTCGGCCAGGAATTTCTTCTCGATGAGATGCTTGGTCGGCAGCTTGCGTCTCAGGATGGCATAGACCGCCGGCACCATGAAAAGCGTCACGAACGTGGCCATCAGCAGGCCGCCGATCACGGCGCGTCCGAGCGGCGCGTTCTGCTCGCCGGCCTCGCCCAGGCCCAGCGCCATGGGGATCATGCCGATGATCATGGCCAGCGCCGTCATCAGCACGGGCCGCAGGCGCGTCCGGCCGGCCTCCAGCGCGGCCTCGAGCGGCGAGACGTCCTCGTTCTCGATGCGCAGATCGTTCGCGAAGCTCACGAGCAGGATCGAGTTCGAGACCGCGATGCCCACGGCCATGATCGCGCCCATGAGCGACTCGACGTTCAGCGTCGTGTGCGTCGCGGCCAGCATCCACAGGATGCCGATGAGCGCGCCCGGCACGGCCACCATGATGATGAACGGGTCGAGCCACGACTGAAACAGCACGACCATGAGGCAGTAGACCAGCAGCGCCGCGAGGATGAGGCCGAACCCCAGGCTGCGGAACGATTCGTTCATGACCTGGTTCTGCCCGCGGACCGTGACCTTCACGCCCTTGGGCAGCTGTCCCAGCGCCGCGATCTTCGCCTGGATGTCCGAGGCCACCGAGCCGAGGTCCCGGCCCTCGACGCTGGCGCCGATGTCCAGCACGCGCTGGACCGTGTAGTGGTTGATCGAGACGGGGACCACGCCCGGGTGCACGTCGGCGATCGTGCTCAAGGTCTGCGTGGGCGCCTCTGGCACGTCACCCGGCGGCGTGCTCGCGCCGGCGGCGGTGCCGCCCGGCGGCGCGAGGGGCGTCGCCATGACGCTGCCCACGGACGTGAGCTGCGGCAGCGGCGTCTTGACCGCCACGAAGTAGTTCACGTTGTTCTGCGGGTTGAGGAAGAAGCTCGGTGAGACGAGGCCGCTCGACGACAGCGAGATGAGGAGGTTGTTCGCGACGTCGCGCTCGCTCACGCCGACCTGCGCCGCGCGCTGCCGATCGACGGCCACGTGCAGCGACGGGTAGTCGAGCACCTGGACGATGTGCGCGTCGGCCGTGCCCGGCACCGTCGCGATGTCGTCGCGCAGCCGGCGCGCGATCTCGTAAGTCTTGCTGAAGTCCGAGCCCTCGACCTGCACGTCGATGGGCGACGACAGGCCGAAGTTCAGCACCTGGCTCACGATGTCGGCCGGCTGGAAGTACGCCGTCGAGCCCGGGAACTCGCGCGCGAGCATCTGGCGGATCTGCTGCATGTAGCCCGCCGTGGGCTGGTGTTCCGGCTTGAGCGCGATCAGGATGTCGGCGTCCATGGGGCCGACGTTGTCGGTCTGGATGAACGCCAGGTTGTACGAGACCGGCACGCCCACCATGTCGTTCAGCGTCTCGAGATCGTGCGGCGGGATGATCTCGCGGATGCGCGCCTCGACCTGGTCGAGGATCTTCTCGGTCTTCTCGATGCGCGTGCCGGCGGGCGCGCGGAAGTGCAGCTTCATGAGGCCCGCGTCCGTCGCGGGGAAGAAGTCCGTGCCCACCACGAACACCAGCCCCAGGCTGGCCAGCGCCACGCCGCCGCCGATGGCCACGGCGAACCGCCGGTGCTGCAGCACCACCGCGAGGATCGACGCGTAGAAGCTCTGGAAGCGATCGAAGGCCGCGTCACGGCGCGCGTTGAAGCGGCGCGCGAACGACTCCCACGCCGTGCGCGCGGGCGGGAGGTCCTCGCCGGGCGCGGCGTGCGGCTCGCTGGCCATGAGGAGACGCGCCAGCGACGGCACCAGCGTTCGCGACAGCAGGTACGACGCCAACATCGACAGCACGACGCTGAGCGCGAGCGACGTGAACAGGAAGCGCGCCGGCCCCGACAGCAGCACGACGGGGAAGAACACGATGCAGATCGACAGCGTCGCGACGATGGCGGGCACGGCGATCTGCTCGGCGCCGTCGAGGATCGCGCGCGTCAGGGGCTTGCCCAGCCCGCGGTTGCGGTGAATGTTCTCGACCTCGACGGTCGCGTCGTCGACCAGCATGCCGATGGCCAGCGCGAGGCCGCCGAGCGTCATGATGTTGATCGTGTTGTTCGTCAGCTTGAGGCCGATGATCGCCGAGAAGATCGCCAGTGGGATCGACGTGCAGACGATCACCATGCTGCGCCAGCTGCCCAGGAAGACGCCGACCATCAGCGACACGAGGATCGACGAGATGACGGCCTCGCGCACGACGCCCGTGATGGCGCCGCGCACGAACACCGACTGATCGAAGTCGATCTTGAGGTCGAGGCCATTCGGAGCCGCCGCCTTGATCGACGGCAGCGCCTCGCGCACGGCGTCGACGACGGCCAGCGTTGAAGCATCGGCGTGCTTGAGGATCGCCAGGTAGGTCGCGCGCTTGCCGCCGACACGCACGACGTTGAACTGATCGGCGTAGGCGTCGCTCACGCGCGCGACGTCGCCCAGCAGCACCATGGCGCCGTTGACGACGCGCACGGGGATGGCCGCGAAGTCCTCGACGCGCGGCGGGCTCGAGTTCAGCGTGACGTTGTACTGGCGGTCGCCGATGCGGGCGTCACCGGCGGGCAGGATGACGTTCGAGGCCTGGAGCGCGTTGACGATGTCCGTGGGCGTGAGGCCGCGCGCCGCGATGGCGCGCGTGTCGATGTCCACGTTGATCTGCCGCTGCTTGCCGCCGTAGGGCGCGGGCGTCGCCAGGCCCGGGATCGTGAACAGGCGCACGCGGATGAAGTTGAGGCCGTAGTCGAAGATCTTCTCCTCGGGCATCGTCTCGCTGGACGCGGTGAGCTGCGCCACCGCGACGTTCGAGGCGTTGAACTGGATCACGCTGGGCGGCGGCATGCCCGGCGGCGCGATGCGCAGGATCGTCGTCGAGACGGCGGAGATCTGGGCGATGGCTGCGCCGATGTCCGATCCCGGCTGGAAGTAGACCTTGAGTATGCCGATGCCAGGGATCGACTGGGACTCGATGCGCTCGATGCCGTTGACCGTCGTCGAGTAGGCGCGCTCGCTGATGAGCACCACGCGCCGCTCCATGTCCTGGGCGTTGAGGCCCGGGTAGTTCCACACGACGGCGACGACCGGGATGTCGATGGTCGGGAAGATGTCGACGATCATCCTCGTGAGCGACAGCACGCCCATGACGAGGATGAGGATGCACATGACGGCCACCGTGTACGGGCGGCGCAGGGCGAGGCGAACTATCCACATGGTGCTTGCTGACCTACTGGGTGGTGCTGGCGGGCACTAGGATGCTCCGCCGTCGTCGTCGGTTCCCTCGGACGGGGCGCCACGCCCACCCAGGCCGTGCTCCTCGAGCTTGGCGTAGAGGAGGGGGCGGCCGATGCCGAGGAGGCGCGCCGCGGCCGAGCGGTTGCCCTTGGCGCGCTCGAGCGCGCGCGTGATGTACCGCCGCTCGAGGCGCGCCGTCGCGGCGTGCAGCGAGAGATCGTCGTCCAAGGAGTCGGGCTCCGCGTCGGAGGCGCGGCCGATGGGGGCCGGCAGGTTCACCGCGTCGATGACCTCGCCGCCGCAGAGCACCGCGGCGCGCTGCAGGACGTGAAACAGCTCGCGCACGTTCCCCGGCCACGCGTACGCGAGGAGCTGGGCCATCGCCGTCTCCGAGACGGCGCGCGCGGGCGTGCCGCGCAGCGCGTGCGAGACGAGCAGCGGGATGTCGCTCTTGCGCGC
>DASZUD010000211.1:0-1783 GCA_035548155.1 Polyangia bacterium | reverse complement strand
CGGCGGCTTCTCGCGCCCCTCCGCCTCGCGGCCGAGCTTGATGCAGTGAACCATCCGGGGCATGTGCGTCCTCTCGCGGCGTGCTTAGTCGACCGACCGCGGCCCGTCGAGGGGCGAGCGGACGCGGCGCCGCGCGCCGGGTTGACGTCGTGGCGCGAGAGCCCCAACCTGTGCCCGGAACCACGGGGGCGATCGGCTTCGACGTGGGGACAGAAGGCTCATCTGCGTGCTGGCGGCTCCTGCTCCGCCTACCAAGCGGGACGTCATACGTGCGAACGACAACGCGCTCGCTCTCGCGGCCTAAGAAACCGTAGAGCCGTCCGACGGGGAGATCGTCCTGGTACCCGAAGGGCGTCGACCACAGGGCTGGACCGCGCGAGGGTGCCCTCGATAGCGCGGTCGAGACCAGCGAGGGATAGGTCGCGGCCGAATCCGCGAACCCGGTCGGTTGGGTCAAGCCGACTACGCACGTGAACGAGGGTGATCCGGAAGCCTCGCGGACCTGGGTTCGATTCCCAGCGCCTCCACCATCTTTCTTGTCTCCTCGGCGGCGGCCCGCGCGTCATCGGGGCGAGGAGACGATCATGAACGACCACGCCGCCGACCCCGCCTTCATCGCCTACAGCCTCACCGCGTCCGCGCTCGCGCTCAAGCTCTGGCTGCTCTGGGCAGCGACGGGCGCCGTCCGCGCGAAGAGCAAGACGACGCCGAACCTCGAGGATACGACGACGGTGTCACGTGGCGCCGCGCTCGCCACCCAGGACCCGGAAGGGGTCGCGCGTGCGATGCGCGTCTACAACAACGCCGCGGCGAACGAGCTCCCGTTCCTCGTGCTGGGGCTCGTGTACGTGCTCCTCGGCGCGCCGGCGAACATCGCCTGGATCCTGTTCGGCACCTTCGTCGCCGCCCGCGTCCTGCACGCGATCGTCTACGCGATCGGCGTCCAGCCCTGGAGGACCATCTTCTTCGTGGTGGGCCAGCTCGCAGCCGCCGGACTCCTCGTGCAAGTCGTGCGCGCCGCCCTCGCCGCGGTTTGACGCGCTGCCGCGAACCGTCCTCGCGGAAGACGGCGCCCGCCCGCGCCGTAAGAAGGGTGTTCCTTCGACGCGCCGTCGTTCGATAACCTGGAACCGGTCGGGGCAACCAACGGGCTTTCGCAAGAAAGGGCCAATCCATGAACGTGAATCGAAGTGTCCTCACCTCCGCGCTCGTCGCGGCCATCGCCGTCGTGGGCTGCCACAAGTCGAGCTCCTCGGCGGAGAGCACCGCGAGCACGGCGGCCGCGCCGGGCGCGACGGACACTGCTGCAGCGGCGCCGCCTCCCGAGACGCCCGCGCAGACGGCCGACGCGCCCACGGACGAGGGCGCCGACAACAGCACCGACGCGGCGGAGAAGGCGACCGAGCAGGACGAGGCGAAGGGCAACGTGCCCGAGCCGCCCGAGGACAAGAAGGAAGAGAAGGGCGCCGCGCCGGGCGAGGGCTGGCAGTGGTATTCGGGCTTTTGGCAGTGGGATCCGATCGGCCACAAGTACCTCTGGGTCAAGGGATGGTGGCAGGACCCGAACGTCGCCCCGACCGAGGCTCCCCCGCCGCTCCGCCACGAGGTCGTCGGCGTGCCCCCGGGCCCCGGCTACACGTGGGCCGGCGGCTACTGGCGCTGGGCCGGAAGCCGCTATCTCTGGGTGCCGGGCCACTACGCCTGGTGGTACCACGTGAACTACGCGTACGAGCACCCGCGCTGGGAGTTCGTCGACGGGCGCTGGGCCTGGCGTGACCCGTTC